>CANJRL010000032.1 GCA_947476675.1 Phycisphaerales bacterium | reverse complement strand
GGGGGGTAGCATGTTTGGAGTTTTGGAGGGTCAAGTGCCCGGTTCAAAGCGAACTTTGGCTGCCTTTGCCTCTGGTCTTGTCGCGAGTGCTCTCGCGTGCGCTGCGGCACGGGTGACCGCGCCGAAAGCGCTCGAATTCTCGCCGTCGATCGAATTTCAGGGCTTGCTGGCCGAGATGCCGCAGCAGAGGTCGGTCGTGGTTCGAAATCCCGACTACTTTCGCGTCCGTGCGGTTGACGCCGTGACGACGTCGTGCGGCTGCATTGTGGTGGTCGATCGACCGCGGTCGATCCCCCCTCGCTCATCTGCGGAGATTGTCTTGGAGGCCACGCCTCGGGGAAGTGCCCCTCCTTCGGAATCGCGTCTGACGCTCGTGAGCGGCGGTCGCGCGCAGCACGCGCGTTTGACGCTCGAAGTCGTCCCGCTCTTCGAAGGCTGGCCAGAGGCGGCTCGAGCAGAGCGTCTGGGCGAGCGCGCTTGTGTCAAGTTACACCCGGCTTATTGCAGCAGCATCGAAGCGGCGAGCTATTTCGATGCCGACGATGTTGAAGTGCCGGCGGCCATACGTGAGTCGGCCTCAGGCTGTCTGATCGTGCACCCCGGAGGTGCGCCGCCACACAAACTTGCAGTGAGGTTCAAGCGCCTGCCGCCGTTCGCGTGGGCCGGACCGGTGACCGACCCTGTGTTCGAAAGGAAATCGCGATGATCCGCGGAGTGCTGTTCGGCGTTGTCGTGACTGGGACGATCGCGTCCATCGCGTCGCTTGCGAGGGCGGCGTGCACCACCGGCGCTCAGTGTTGTACAAGTCAGTCTGTCTGCGGAGAAGTGTCTTGCGGACAGAGGGGGGCGGATTGTCAGTGCTGCAAGAAGCCGAACGACAGTATTTGGAAGTGCTGTGACGGTGCCTGTTCGCAATGCTGGGGGGGTGGATGGGGAGGCCTGCCGGTCGATCCATGACCGTTACCGAGACCGATCAACGAGATGTGCACCGAGCGCCGATTCGCCGAAGAATCGTTGCCGGAGTATCGATCAAAGACTGTGTCCTCGGAGTTGCTGCGATGGCGGCGATCGCTGTTGCGCTCTGGCTGCTCTGGCGGCCCGCATCCCCGTCGGCTTCGGTTGCGATCCAGAAGTCTCCCACGGCCGTCGAGACTCGGGCGCGAATGAAGTCGGAGACGGATGGCGCTGCCGGCCTGCCCGTGATAAGCACGGTGGGAGCCGAGGAATCGGCGTTGGCTTTGGTCTTGCTTGCTTCGCCTCGCGTCGTCTCGGAGAACGTGGATAGAGCGCGAGTCGAGGCGTTGGCGCATACTCTCGCGGCCTACGCGGTTGCACGGTCTACGGGGAACCCGGATGACTACATCCGGCTTGCTTCGCGAGAATGTGCTGTGTGGTTGCCGAAATCCAACGCGAGCCGCTGGGGCATGCTTGCAGAGGCCTACAAGAACATCACCGGGAGCGAGATTGACCAGGCGCGGCCGATGCAGGACAGCATCAGGCCGCTCATCGAGTATCTGGACGTTGAGAAGCGCGGACAGTGGGCCGCCATAGGCGCGGCGGAGGGCGGGGCGTCCATGCGATTTGCGATCGCGCGTGTCGCGGACGCGTTTGAACTGCACGCCGTTGAAGTGGAGCACCCGATCCCGAGATGGTACGGGTCGGGGACGTGCGTGCCCTATACGTTTCGCACCCCGCCAAGATCGTTTCGGGAGGTGCTGATCAAGCACCGGTCCACGGCTATCGCCGGGGTCCGCGTACTGGTCGAAACGGTCGGCGGGGTGCGTTACCCTCTCGATACACAGTGGTTCTGGGACCCGGATTGCGGCTCGTGGCAGCTGTACTCCATGGGGGCGAGGTGCTGGGACGAAGCACCAGCGATGTACTAACGAGGCGCGAGACTCCTCATGCGATGCACCTTCCGCGCAGCATCCGAGCGGCCACGATCCCGCGGTTTGACGCTGGTTGAAGTCGTCGGCTCGATCGGCGTAGTCTCCCTTCTTTTCGCCTTGCTGATTGGAGGACTTCGCGGCGCTCGCATCCAGGCCATGAGCACGCGATGCCTCACGACGCTCGGGGGCATCATGCAAGGCCACGCGATGGTCTCCGCCGAGAACGGAGGGTATTGGGCCAATGCGGCCAAGCCCGGAGAGAGTGTGCTTTTCCTCTGGCACCCCGGAACGTTGACTGTCTTTGGCACGGCGTACTACGACCAAGTGCGGACCTGGACGCCGCTGCTCATCGGATCGATCTGGGAGCAGGGAGCCGGCAGCGAGATGTTCGCATGTCCTGCGGTGTACGCCGCGAATGAGGAACTGGCAACGCTGACGCCGCCGCACGCGGGGCGAGCGAGTTACTACTACTCGGCGGCGATGATCTCGATGCCCAGTCTATGGGACCCGTCCGATGCGGCGGCTCGCGAGCAGCCGGACCGTTTCCGCACCCGCGTGGCAGTCGGCGCGACCGCGTATCCGAGCGGCAAGGTCGTGATGGCGGAGAACGACGACTTTCACTCTCGGAAAGCGAAGGGGCATGAGCGCAACGTCGGCTTTGCCGATGGCCATGCGTCTCGGGTCGACGTCTTGAGCGCCGCATCGGCACTTCCGTTCCGCGCGATCGTCGGGCCGAACGGCATGCGGCTGTTCGACACCTCGGACGGCATCCCGTTCTCGTCGGCGGCGTGGGGTGCGTCCGGAACCGACTATTGATGTGTCGAGCCGGCCCACCCGGCGCTCTAGCGCCCGGCGGCGAAGAAGGTCCTCAGGCTGTCGTGGATGTCATCGCGGCCGTTGACGCGGGAGGTGACGAGCCGGGCCCCGATGCTCTCGGCGCTGTCGGGCTTGGCCGCCCTGCTCGGGCGTTTGTCCGTGCCGCAATCGGGGAACGCCTCGTGCAGGACGTTGATGAAGTTGCCCGAGCCGTACGAACTGGCGACCTGGCAGTAGCCCGTCATGTTGCTCTGGGGCAGGAGTTTCTCGGTGAGGAGTTTGACGCAGAGGCGGTTGTCGCTTTCGCTGCTGTTGTCGCCGTCGGAGAAGTGGAAGAGGTAGATGTTCCAGTCCTGGGGGCTGTAGTGGGCGTCGAGCAGGTCGGCGGCGCACTGGAGGGCGGAGGAGATGCGCGTGCCGCCGTCCTCGCGGAGGCTGAAGAAGGTGGCGCGGTCGACCTCCTTGGCGTGGACGTCGTGGACGATGTAGCGGCTCTCGATGCCCTCGTAGTTGCGTCGGAGCCAGGTGTCGATCCAGAAGGCCTCGAGGCGGACCAGTTCCTTCTGCTCGTCGCCCATCGAGCCGCTGACGTCCATCATGTAGACGATGACGGCGTTGCTCTGGGGGCTCCGGACCTCGCGCCAGGAGCGGTAGCGGCGGTCGCGCTTGATGGGGATGACGACCGGGTTCTCGGGGTCGTACTCGTTGAGGGCGATCTGGCGCTTGAGCGCCTCGCGGTAGGTGCGCTTGAAGTGGCGCAGGCTCTCCGGGCCGGTCTGGCGGACGCCGGAGTACTTGTCGCGGACGGTGGTGATGGTGTGGGCGCCCTTGGGCTGGATGCGCGGCAGGCGGAGTTCCTCGGCGAGCAGGTCGGCGAGTTCCTCGAGGGAGACGTCGACCTCGAGGAGGTGCTTGCCGGGCGTCTCGCCCCCCTGGTTCTTGCCGGAGCCGGGCTTGCCTGAGGCGGGGTCGCCCTCGGCGCCCTCGCCGGAGCCGACCTGGCCGGCGTTATCGCCGTAGCGGAAGGTGGGGATGTCGATGTCGTAGACGGGGATGGAGACGAACTTCTTGCCCTCTTTGCCGATGAGTTCGCCGCGCTGGAGGAAGCGGCGGAGATCGTGGCGGATCTTGCCCTTGACGATCTGGCGGAAGCGCTGGTGATCTTGCTCGATGCGGTTGACCATGTGTCCCCTGCGCGAGCGTGCGGCGGGCGGGAGTGCGGCCGCGGATGCCCTGACTCTATACGTCGGGCGGAAACGGCTGGTGAGCGAGATTCCTACCCCCGGGGTTGATTGTGCGTGCAGGAGCCGCACCCCCGCTACATTCCTCTTGTGACCACCCCTCCCCCCATGCCCGAGTTTCCGGAGATCCCGCCGGAACTGCGGCGTGCCGCCGCTGGTGGCTCGGCGGGCGGGGGCGGGGAGGCCGATCGCTCGCGGCTCTGGAACATCGCCGGCATGGGCGGGGAGTTGACCGGCGCGATCGTCGGGATGCTGCTGATGGGGTGGCTTGCCGATCACCTGATGAAGACCGCGCCCACGCTGACGATCGCCGGCGGGCTCATCGGGCTTGTCGGAGGGGGGTACAACTTCCTCCGCCGGGCGATGGCGCTCAACCGCGAAGAGGTCGCGAAACTCAGGCGGGCCCACCCGCAGGGGCTGGCGCCTCTGCACGACGCTGACGAGGGCGATGAGGCGGACAGAGATCGCGGCGCGGATCAGCGCGAGCCGGGACGCTCGCCATGACCCAGCACGTCGCGGGCAAGTCGCCGGAATCGGGCGAGCCGCCGGCGAAGGCCGTGGCGTGGATGGACCAGCCGGTCCGCCCGGCGGCGCCGGGGGCCGGCCTGAGCGCGTGGATCGGCAAGCAGGCGGCCGTGGTCGTGCTCGTCGGCTTCGTGGGTGTGACGGCAGGCCCGGCGATCGGGCTGGGGTCACAGCGGTCGGCGGCGCTCGGCGCGGCCTGCGCATTTGTTAGCATTTTGATAGGTCTCTGGGTGTTGCGCCCGGACCGTGCTGCGCCGCGCGGGAAGTGGGTGATGCGGATGTTCGCCGCTCAGGGAGCGATGTTCGCGGCGACGTTGCTGTCGGGTGTTGTGCTATATTCCTCCTCCCGCCCCGACCCGCTGCTGTTTGCGGCGGTCGCTGCGGGGACGACCCTCGGCGCGATGCTCGTGCAGATCAGGGCACTCGCACCGCTGGTCGGCCCGCCGCCCCCCGGCTGATCCGCAGGGTCACCCGAAGGGCGGGCGTCGAGAGCGCACGGGCGTTCGCCGGCGTCATCACCCAGCACGCATTCGAGACCCCCCCGGCAGTGACACACCCCTCTATGACTCTTGCGGCGGAGAACCCCCTCGGCCACGTGCTGGACAGGCCGCTGCTCCCGGCGCTGCCCGGGCTGGAAAAACTGGGCCCTCTGCTGACGATGCACACGCTGACCATGCTGGCGGCGTCGGCGCTGCTGGTGGTGCTGCTGATCAAGGCCGCCGGGGCGATCACGACCGGCCCGGAGAGCCTGGGCAATGAGCGGTTCATCACGAAGGGCCGCTTCTCGCAGATGATCGAGGTGATCGTCGTGTACCTGCGCGACACGGTGATGAAGCCGCAACTGGGCGCCGAGACCGACCGCTTCGCGCCGTTCCTGCTGACGATTTTCTTCTTCATCCTGATCAACAACTTGCTGGGGCTCGTGCCGCTGCTCGACCTCCAGCACCTGTTCGGGGCCCTGGTGCTGAAGGACGGGCACTTCGCGGTGATCGGGGGGACGGCGACCGGGCGGCTGGCGGTGACGGCGGCGCTCGCGACGGTGGCCTTCGTGGTCATCCACGTGAACGCGTTGCGGCACGGCGGGTTCAAGAACTGGGCCAAGCACTTCCTCGGAGGGGGCCCGGCGTACCTGGCGCCGATCATGCTTCCGGTGGAGATCATGGGGACGATCGTCAAGCCGGCGGCGCTCACCATCCGTCTCTTCGCGAACATGACCGCGGGCCACGTGCTGCTCGCGGTGCTGCTGCTGTTCACGGCGGCGGCGCCCAAGGCGTTGGGTGCGCTGGGCGCGCCGATCAGCCTCGTCGCGGTCCTTGCCGCGGTCGCCATCATGACGCTGGAACTGTTCGTGGCGTTCCTGCAGGCGTTCATCTTCATGTTCCTGACCACGCTGTTCATCTCGCAGTTCATGCACCACGAGAACGACGAGCACGGGCACGAGGCGGCGCACGCACACTGAGACCGGTTCGCAGACCTACCCTCCCGGCCCGGAGCGTTCCCGGCGGGGCGGATTTCTCGGATACACCCACGCCGCACGACCACACGCGGCCTCGGGCAAGAGGAGCACCTGATCATGAAGACTTCGACGATCGTGAAGCTGGGCGTGGCCGCCGCGGCAGCCGCCTTCCTCGCCTCCAACGCGGCGTTGGCGCAGCAGGCCAAAGAGACCGTGAGCGAGGCCGCGGCGCACGCGGACGGGCTCAAGGGCCTGGGCAAGGGCATCGGCGCGGGGCTCGCGGCCGGTCTCGCCGTGATCGGCGGCGGGCTGGGCATCGGCCGCATCGGCGGCTCCGCGGTTGAGGCGATGGCGCGCCAGCCCGAGGCCTCGGGCACGATCGGCACCAACATGCTGATCGCCGCGGCGCTGGTCGAAGGCGCGACGCTGTTCGCGGTGCTCGGCGGCTTCCTCGCCCTGCTCTGAATCACTCATCCCTCGCCAGGGCGCGAGGGGCCCCGGCCGGCGCACGCCCGGCCCGCGCCCCCTGCGCCCCGGGTCGCCCGACGCAACGACAGGAGCATCACGTGAAGGTTACGGATTCGGCACTTCTCCGGCGGCTCAGCGCCGCGTCGCTCGCGGTGTTCGCCCATGCGCTCCCGGCGTTCGCCGAGGCGGCGCCGCACGGCGGGGCCGGCGCCGCCCACGCCGAGGGCTCGGTGATGGACTTCACCCTGATCCAGTACCTCTCGGCCATCGCGGTCTTCGTCATTCTCTATGTCGTCCTGTCGAAGGCGGCGTGGCCGAAGATCTCGAAGGGCCTGCACGACCGCGAGCACAAGATCCGCCACGAGATCGAGTCCGCGGAGCAGGCGCGCAAGTCCGCCGCGGACGCCCTGAGGCAGTACGAGAAGAGCCTTTCCGAGGCCCGCGCCGAGGCCACGGCGATGCTCGAGCGCACCAAGGGCGAGCAGCAGAGACTCGCCGCCGACCTCCGCGCCAAGGCGGACGCGGAGCTGGCCATGGCCCGCGAGGCGGCGAACCGCGACATCGAGGCGGCCAAGCGCGAGGCGGTGAACGAGATCTACGCCCACGCCGCGGCCATCGCGTCGGAACTCGCGGCCAAGATCCTGCAGCGCGAGATCCGCCCCGACGACCACCGGCGGCTGATCGAGGAATCGCTGGGCGAGATGGAAGCCGCGGCGTCGCGCCGCTGAGAGCACAGGAAGCACACGCATGCGCATGGCGATGCACGAGACGCAGACCGACGCCCTCTCGCGGCTCTACGCGCGGAGCCTGTTCGAACTGGCCGA
Source organism: Phycisphaerales bacterium (assembly GCA_947476675.1). Classification (GTDB taxonomy): domain Bacteria; phylum Planctomycetota; class Phycisphaerae; order Phycisphaerales; family UBA1924; genus CANJRL01. The sequence goes on along the minus strand of CANJRL010000032.1, from coordinate 17,829 downwards.
GCAGTCGGGCGGGCAGGGGGCGATCGAGGAGGTCGGCGCCGAACTCGGGGAGATCCTCGACCTGGCCCGGTCCGACCGCGCCTTCGGCGAGTTCATGTCCTCGCGCATCATCTCCTCCAAGGACCGGGGCGCAGCGCTCGGCCGGATCCTGGGGGGGCGCGTCACGCCGCTCACGCACCGCTTCATCCTGCTGCTCAACCGCAAGGAGCGGCTCGGGCGGCTCTCGTCGATCGCGGCGGCGTACGACGAGATCGTGCAGGAGCGGTTCGGCCGCGTCGAGGTCAACGTGTTCACGGCCGAGCCGGTGGACCGCGCGCTGCTGGACCGCATCAGCGCGACGCTCCGGAAGTCGCTGGGCAAGGAGCCGGTCGTTCACCCCTACACCGACGCGGGCATGATCGGCGGCGTCAAGGTGCAGGTCGGGGATCAGCTCATCGACGCCAGCCTGGCGACGCGTCTGCGGCGGATGCGCGAGCGCTTCTCCGGGCCCGGCGCGATCGCGCTCCGCGGCGCCGCCCAACGCATCATCGAGGGCCGCCCGTGAGCCGCTTCCGCGAGAGCGTCGCCTCCCTCGCCGCGGCTCTGGCGGTGGCGCTCGCCGCGCTGACGGCTTCTCCCGCCCGCGCCGGAGAGGACGACGAGGCCGACCGGTCCACGCTGTCGGTCAGCGGCACGGGGGAGATCTCGGTCGCCGCGGACCAGGCGGGGATCACTTTCGGCGTCACCACCTCGGCCAAGACCGCGTCCGACGCCCTCGCCGAGAACACGGCGCGGAGCGAGAAGATCGCCGCGGCCCTGCGCGAACTGGGCCTGGGCAAGGAAGAGGTGCGCACCAGCCAGTTCACGATCTACCCGGAGTACGGCCGGCAGGAGAACGTGATGACCGGCTACCGCGTGACCAACGCCGTTACGGTGCGGAGCAAGAAGATCGATCTGGCGGGCAAGATCGTGCAGCGCGCGGTCGAGGCGGGCGCCAACGAGTTTCAGGGCCTCTCATTCACCCTGAGCGACAAGCGGGGCCGCGAGGACGCCATCCGCATGGCGACCGTGAATGCGCGGCGCGACGCGGAGGTCCTCGCGGGCGCCGCGGGCCTGCGCCTCACGAAGATCCGCCGCATCAGCGTCGACAACGCGGGGCACGCCCCGTTCCCGCGGCCCATGTACAAGATGGCGATGGCGGACGTGGCCCGCGCCTCCGCGCCCGACTTCACCCCCGGCGATGTGCCGGTGACCGCGACCGTGACCATCGAGTTCGACATCGAGCCGGCCAAGTAGGACTTCTTCCCGCGACTCTGTCGCCCGACACCGCTCCCCGAGACAGCCCATGAAGATCAAGACCGACGAGATCACGAGCATCATCAAGCAGGAAATCCAGCAGTTCTCCGCGGAACTCGAGGTGTCCGAGGTCGGCCGCGTGGTGTCCGTCGGCGACGGCATCGCGCGCATCTACGGCCTGAACAACGCGATGGCCGGCGAACTGGTGGAGTTCCAGACCGCCAAGGGCTCGGTGATGGGCCAGGTCATGAACATCGAGATGGACACCATCGGGTGCGTGATCTACGGCGACTACCTGTCGGTGATGGAGGGGGACACGGTCAAGGCGACGGGCCGCCTGCTGGAGGTGCCGGTGGGCGAGGCCCTGCTCGGCCGCGTGGTCGACCCCCTGGGCCGGCCCCTGGACGGCGGCGCGCCGATCCGCACCGGCGAGACCCGCAAGGTCGACATCATCGCGCCGGGCATCGCCGAGCGCCAGCCGGTGCACGAGCCGATGCAGACCGGCATCAAGGCCATCGACTCGATGATCCCGATCGGACGCGGGCAGCGCGAGCTCATCATCGGAGACCGCAAGGTCGGCAAGACGGTGATCGCGATCGACACGATCATCAACCAGAAGCAGTACTGGGGCACGCCCGAGGCGATGGTGTGCATCTACGTCGCGGTCGGGCAGAAGGAGTCCTCGGTCGCCGCCACGGTCGAGACGCTCAAGAAGCACGGCGCGATGGACTACACCATCGTGGTCGTCGCCTCCGCCTCCGACCCGGCGCCGATGCAGTACGTGGCGCCCTACGCGGGCACCGCGATGGGCGAGTACTTCATGTGGCAGGGCAAGCAGGGCCGGACGCCCAAGCACGCGCTGTGCATCTACGACGACCTCTCGAAGCAGGCCGTCGCGTACCGCCAGCTGTCGCTGCTCCTCAAGCGCCCCCCGGGACGCGAGGCGTACCCCGGCGACGTGTTCTACCTCCACAGCCGCCTGCTCGAGCGCGCGACGAAACTCTCGGACGAGAACGGCGCCGGCTCGCTCACCGCGCTCCCGGTCATCGAGACCCAGGAGGGCGACGTCTCGGCCTACATCCCGACCAACGTCATCTCCATCACCGACGGGCAGATCTACCTCGAGCCCGAACTCTTCTTCGCCGGCGTCCGCCCGGCGGTCAACGTCGGCATCTCGGTCTCGCGCGTCGGCGGCAACGCCCAGGTCAAGGCCATGAAGAAGATCGCCGGCTCGCTCCGCCTCGACCTCGCGGCGGCCCGCGAACTGGAGGCCTTCGCGCAGCTCGGCACCGAACTGGACAAGGCCACCCAGCGCCAGCTCGACCGCGGGCGGCGCATGGTCGAACTGCTCAAGCAGGGCCAGTACACGCCGTACCCTGTCGCGGATCAGATCATCTCGATCTACGCCGGGACGAAGGGCTATCTGGATGACGTGCCGGTCGCGCGGGTCGCGGAGTTCGAGAAGGGGCTGCTCAACTCCTTCACGACCATCAACAAGCCGCTGCGCGACGAGCTGGTGCAGAAGAAGGCCATCGACGACTCGCTGGAGAAGCGCCTGGTTGAGGCGATCGGCGCCTTCAAGAGCGCGTTCATGGCCGCGAAGCATTGACGTCGATCGCGGAGGTTGGCCTCCCCGCGGCTCCGCGCCCCGGTGCTGTTTGTGCTCTGGTAGGTTGCCGGGTGGGCCGCGTTCACGCAGCATGAAACCTCGGGATTTCTCCGGGATCCCGCAAGGATGAGGGTTCCGAGGAACATCCCGGCCGGGGGTGACGGTGCGCGCGGCGTGCGCGGCGCCGTCTCCGCCCGGAGAAAGGAGCCGCCCGTGTCCCCCCGCACCCGTCCCGCGTTCGTGCTCTCCTGCCTCGTTGCCGCTGTCTCTGGCGCCTCGCCTGACGCCGCCGCGAGGCCGACGGCCACCGTCATCACTTCGCGCGACGGGACGCTCTACGAAGACCCGATGGGACAGACGGCCAACGGAGCCGGTCCGAACTTTTTCGTGGGCTCGACCAACGGGCTCCAGCGCCGCCGCGGGCTGCTGTTCTTCGACGTCGCCGCCTCGGTCCCCTCGGGATCCATCATCGTTTCGGCGACGCTTACGCTGAACATGTCGAGGACCGTTTCGGGCGGCCAACCCGTGAGCCTGCACCCGGCGTTGCGGGCGTGGGGCGAGGGCGCTTCGTTCGCCGGGGGCGGCGGCGGCGGCGGCGCCCAGGCGCTCGCCAACGACGCCACCTGGCTGCACACCTTCTTCCCCAACTCGTTCTGGGTCAACCCGGGCGGCGACTTTGTTCCCGGCTCCTCCGCCACCACCAGCGTCGGCGCGATCGGCTCGTATTCCTGGTCCGGGCCCCTGCTGAACTCGGACGTCTCGGCATGGCTGGCGAACCCGGCGACGAACTTCGGGTGGGTTCTCCTCGGCGACGAGTCAGCCAAGGGGACCGCGAAGCGGTTCGACACGCGCGAGCACCCGACCGCTGCCAATCGACCCCGGCTGGTGATCACCTACCGCCCACCCTGCCCGGGCGATTTCAACGGCGACGCGGTGGTCGATTTCACCGATCTCAACATCGTCCTCAGCGGCTTCGGCTCCGTGTACAACTTCGCCAACCTCAACCAGGTGCTCTCGGCGTTCGGCTCCGCGTGCCCCGGGGTCTGATTGGTCGCGCCGGATCGCCCGCGGGAAGTATCATTTCCGTCCCATGGATCCCGAGGCCCCCGCGGGCGACAGCGCCAGTCAGATCTACGCCGGCTCCCGGGTGTGCATCACCGGAGGCGCCGGGTTCATCGGCGGCTGGCTCGCCGAGACGCTGCTCGACGCCGGAGCGTCGGTGTGCGTGCTCGACGACCTCTCGTCCGGCAACCCGGATTTCATCGCGGCGCTGGTGGACTCCCACCCCGAGCGGTGCCGCTTCGTCCACGCCTCGGTGCTCGACCCGCGGTCGCTCGACGACGCGATGGAGCGAGCCCAGGTGGTGTTCCACCTCGCGGCGATCGCCTCGGTCTCGGCGTCGATGCGCGACCCCGAGCGGTGCCTCGACGTCAACGTCCGCGGCACGGTGGAAACCGCCCAGGCGGCCCGCGCCGCCGGGGCCAGGCGCATCGTGTTCGCATCCTCCTCGGCGGTCTATGGCGACGCCCCGCCCGTGCCCACCCGGGAGGATCACCCCTGCGAGCCGGTCTCGCCCTACGGCGGGAGCAAGCTCGCCGCGGAGATCCTCCTGGGCGTGTGGGCGCGGGCCTTCGGGCTGTCGTCGGTCTCGCTGCGCATGTTCAACGTCTACGGCCCGAGGCAGCCCTCGGAGAGCGAGGGCGATGAGTCGGCGGTGGTCTCTGCCTTCGCGGCCCGGATCGCGGCGGGCCGGCCCCCTGTGATCTTCGGGGACGGCGCCCAGACGCGCGACTTCATCCACGTGCGCGACGCCGCGCGGGCCATGCGTCTCGCGGGCTCTGCCGAAGCGCCCTTCCGCGGCGACTCGTTCAACATCGCCTCTGGCGAGGCGGTCACGATCACCGGGCTGGCGCGGCTGATGGCCGACGCCGCCGGGGCCCGCGTCGACCCCGAGCACGGAGGACCCCGCGCCGGCGATATCCGCGCCAGCCACGCCGATATCTCGCGCGCCCGAGCGGCGCTGGGCTTCGCGCCAACGGTCGGCCTCTTGGAGGGGCTGCGCGACCTTGTCGGAGGCTCGGGGAGCGCCGGACGCCGCGCTTCGGCCTGAAAACCGGGGCGAGCCCCCACGGGACCCGCCCCGACGGTTCACCGGCGCGCTGCAACAACACGCCGGAAGAGAGGAGAAGAAACCTTCGTCCGGTCGTCTGCGATCTTCCTCATCGCAGGCGGCGCCGGTCCGAAGTCACCCCGGCGCTGTCTGTCGCCGGGGCGGCACATTCACTCCCTCAAGGGTCCGAAACGCGTGCGCGAAAGCAAACGGATTTCCTGATCGCGCAGGGGCGATGCGGGCGGAAAGCACGCATCCGTACCGGCGAACAGACGCCGACCGCGCAAGACCCTACTTGCCGGGCGAGCGGGGCTTGGTCGGCGCGGCGGCGCGCGGCCCTTCGGCCCCGTCGCCCTCGTGCTCATCCTCCCCGTCGTCGTCGGCCTCCCCTTCGAGATCGTCCTCGACGTCGGCTTCATCGGCGTCGAAGGGCGCCTCCTCCTCGGTGACTGCGCCCGCGCCGGGCCCTGCATCGGCCGCGGCGAACAGTTGCCCCTGCCCCGGGGGCGTCTTGCCCGCGGCGGCGTCGGCGGCGGCCTGCGCCTTCATCGCCTCCCACTCCTCGGGCGAGATCATCACCTCGCGGGCCACCGAGCCCTTGTGCTCGCCGATGATCCCCGCCATGCCCATCAGATCGATGAGGCGGCTCGACCGCGTGTAGCCGATCGCCAGGCGACGCTGCAGGAGCGAGACGCTGCCGCGCCCGGTCTCGAGGATGATCTCGACCGCCTTGTCGAACAGCGGGTCTTCCTGCGCGTGCTGCTGCCAGTCGCCGCCCTCTTCGTCCTCGCCGGGGCGGATCTGCATCAGTTGCCGCTCGAAGGAGGGGCCCGAGACCTCGCGCATGAACTTGACGACGCGGCGGATCTCGGCGTCCTCGACCAGCGTGCCCTGGGCGCGGACCAGTTTGCTGGAGCGGGGCGAGAGGAACAGCATGTCGCCCTGTCCGAGCAGGAGCTCGCCACCCTTCTGGTCCATGACGATGCGCGAGTCCATGCCCGACGAGACCTTGAAGCACAGCCGCGAGGGCATGTTGCTCTTGATGAGTCCGGTGACCACGTTGGCCTGGGGGCGCTGCGTTGCGAGGATCAGGTGGATGCCCACGGCGCGGGCCTTCTGGGCGATGCGCACGATCGAGGTCTCCACCTCCTTGTTGGTCATCATCAGGTCGGCCAGTTCGTCGATGATGAAGACCATCCGCGGCAACTTGCGGGGGATCCGCGCCGACTCCTCCTCGCTCTCCACCCCGAGCCGCTCCTTCAGTTCCTCCCAGGGGGTGCTGTTGTACGTCTCGAGGTCGCGGCACCCGGCCTCGGCGAGCAGCTCGTACCGCTCGTCCATCTTGGTCACCGCCCACTCGAGGATCGCCGCGGCCTTGCCCATGTCCGTCACCACCGGGCACATCAGGTGCGGGATCTCCTTGAACTGCGACATCTCCACCATCTTGGGGTCGACCAGCACCAGCTTGAGATCGCTGGGCTTCTTGGTGTAGAGGAACCCCATGATGATGGTGTTCATCGCCACCGATTTGCCCGAGCCGGTCGTCCCCGCGATGAGCAGGTGCGGCATCGCGGCCAGGTCGTAGGTCAGCGGCTCGCCCGAGGCGTCCTTGCCCAGGAACAGCGGCAGTTTCATCCCCGCCGCCTTGTCCGAGGATGTCATGAGTTCCTTGAGCCGCACCTTCTCCTTCTGGAGGTTCGGCGCCTCGATGCCCACGGTGTCGCGGCCCTCGGTGTTGGGCACGACGCGGATGTTCACGACCTTCAGCGCCCGCGCGATGTCCGAGGCCACGGCGCTGATCGTCGAGCCCTTCGTCCCGGGCGCCAGCTTCACCTCGTAGAGCGTGATCACCGGCCCGGAATCGATGCCCACCACCTCGCCCTGGATCTTGTACACCCGCAGGGCTTCCTCCAGCGCCGCCGCCTGCTCCCGGATGTACGACTCCATCTTCTCGTTGTAGTTCTCCTCCGGGTTCTCGAGCAGGTCCACGCTCGGGAAGCGGTACGAACTCATCTCCGGGTCGGCGTTGAGGGCCCGGAACGAGTCGAGGTCCTCCTGCGTCGCCGAGCGCCGCGTCTCGGCGGCGAAGCGCAGCGGCAGTTTCGAGATCTTGGCCCGCAGTTCCTCGGGGTCGAAGGTCTTGGCCTCGATCTCGGCGCCGGCCTCCTCGCCGTCGGGGTCCGCGGCCTCGTCGTCGGCCTCGATGTCTTCGTCTTCGTCGACTTCGTCCTCGCCCTCCTCGGGCTGCTCTTCTTCGATGGCCGCGGCCTTGGGCTTGCGCCTGGGCTCCTGCAAGGCGACGGGCCTGTCGTCGTCGAGATCGTTGGCGCGGACCTTGGGCCTGGCCGGCTTCTTTGCCGGCCTGAGCCGACCGCCGAGGGCGCGGGCCGGGGTGAGCATTGCCGTCCCGACGCCGCCGAGGGATCCGGCCGCCGCCCCGAGAGCACGCGGGACGAAGCCCAGGAAGTCATCGAACGCCACCATCGCCCCGACCGCCGCGATCAGCGCCAGCCACAGACCGGCGCCCAGGCCTCCGAACTTGTCGCTGAGGACGCCGACCCCCGCGATCGCCACGAGCCCGCCCGCGCCCTGCGGAGACGACGACCACGAGGGCGCGACAAGCGCGTGCACGCCGGAGACAGCCAGAGCGATCATCACGCACCCGATGGTTCTGAGCACGGGCTGGCCGACGCTCTTGCCCAGCGCGGTCAGGCCCAGGAACGCCCCGCCGAAGGCGGCCAGCGCCCAGGCGCCGCTGCCCAACATCAGGAAGACGTGGTGGCTGAGAAACGCTCCGACGGGCCCGCAGGGGTTGGCGATCACCGGCTTGAGGAGGGTGGTCGCGCCGGAGGCTGAGGCCAGCGTCACCGTGTGGGCGTAGGCGGCGGCGTGGCCCGGAGGATCGGCGGGGTTGTGGAACACCAGCGCCGCGACGACGAACGCCCAGGCCGCGGCGCAGCCAAGCCAGAGGACGCGGGGCCAGAACAGGTCGCCCATCCGGCCATCGGCCCCGCCGGAGCCGCCCGGCGACGGCTTTCCGCCCTTCGAAGACTTCGCCATAGTCGAGACGGTATCGGCAGAAGCTCGGACAATGCGACACAGGCAGCGCGAAGGCTTGCCGTCGCATCCCGAGCGCCAACCCTCGTGATCCGGCGCCGATCGCAGCGTGGGCCCGAAGCCAGAGCAGCGCGCGAGAGCGCGGGCCGAATCCTCCGCACACAGACCGGGGGGCGGGGTTTACATCCCGCCCTTGAGCGGGCCCTTGGCCTTCTGCTGGGCGAGGAACTTCTCGCGCAGGCGGCGGAACTCCGGGGTTTCCTTCTTGATCTCCTCGATCGAGCGGCCGGGGGTGCGGCCTCGGGCGTCCTTGCCGCCGCCTGGGGCCGGCGGCGCCTCGGTGGTCTGCTTGATGCTCAGGCTCACCCGGCGCTTGGCGGGGTCGACCTCGAGCACCTTGCACGCGACGACCTGGTCGGGCTTGAGCGCGTCGCCCACAGCGCCGATCCGCTTCCAGGAGATCTCTGAGATGTGCACCAGGCCCTCGACCCCCGGCGCGACCTCGACGAAGGCGCCGAACTCCATGATCTTGGTGACGCGGCCGGTCACCGTTTCGCCGGCTTTGACGTTCTCGGCGGCGGTCTGGAAGGGGTCGCCCTGGAGCTGCTTGAGGCCGAGCGAGATCTTGTTGGAGGCGGCGTCCACCTTCAGCACCTTGACGGTGATGGTGTCGCCCTCCTTGACGATGCGCGACGGGTCGCCCACGCGGTCGTAGGACATGTCGGCGACGTGGAGCAGGCCGTCGATGCCGCCGATGTCGACGAAGGCCCCGAAGGGCATGAGCTTGCGCACCACGCCCTCGCGGGTCTGGCCCTCGGCGAGCTCGGCGCGGGTCTTCTCTGCCTGCTTCGAGCGCTCCTCCTTCACCAGATCGCGACGGGAGAGCACGATGTTGCCCTTGCCGGTGCGCTCCACGCGGTCGACGACGCAGGTGAGTTTCTGCCCGATGAAGACGCTCAGGTCCTCGATGCGGCGGGTATCGACCTGCGAGGCCGGCATGAAGGCGCGGTGGTTGGCAACCTCGAGTTCAAGCCCGCCCTTGTTCACGCCGGTGACGCGGGCCTCGACGGTCTGGCCCGGCTCGAGCAGTTCCCAGTCCGCCTTGGCGACAGCCCCGGGGCGCGAGCAGATGAAGAGCTGCTCATCGGCCTCGAACCGCTCGATCGCCACCTCCACGGTGTCGCCCGGATTGGGGAGCTGATCCTCGGGCCACCCGACGCGCGGGCACACGCCCAGTTCCTTCGGGCCGAACTCGATGAAGATGTCGGTCGGGCCCACGGACACCACCTTGCCCGCTCGGTGCTCGCGACCCGATTTCACCACCCTCGGCCCGCGAATCGCGGGCTTGGCCCCCGGGATCGAGGGGTGCGAGGCCGGCGCCGGCCGCTCCGGCGCGGGGGCCTTGGGCCCGCGGCGGGTCTTGGCGGCGGCGCGGGCGCTGGCGTCCTCGGCGTCGAGGTGCGCCATCGCGTCCGCGATCTCGCGCTCCAGTTCCGCGCTCATCTCCGCGCCGGCGACGCTCTGCGGAGCGACCGGTTCGCTGTGCCCCTCGGGGGAAGAGGTGGGGGCGGCGCCGCCGGACGGGTGCGATTCGGACATCATGGGTGTGCCTGAAGGGGATGGGGAACGACGACGACGATCGTTTGGTGTCGGGGTCTTTCCGGGGTGGCCGAGCGCGGGCGCAGAGAATCCGTCGGACAACGGGCCGACGGACGGGCGGAAAAGTGTACCGCGCTCGCCACCCGTCAAGGCGGAGCGGCCCGGCGCGGGCTCCGGTTGACGCGTGCGAGCAGGCGTGGTCGAATGCGGCGCGGGGCGGTCCGAGGCGCGGTCCCGGCCGCCTCGGCCGAGAACCACCCGACGGACCCGGGCGTATAGACGTCGCTTCGCCTTGGCCGCAGGCCTCGGCGGCAGGCGTCCTTCTCGGCGGCGGGCCCGCGGGCCCGGGTGTGATCATCCGGGGGGGGCTCCCCGTGGAACGGCCGTTCGGGCCGCTGGTCGGCAAAGTCGGGCATCGAGGTGCGCATGGCGTCGGCGAACGTGTGTTGGGGCATCGAGGTCGGGGCCGGTTCGATCAAGGCCATCAAGCTTGAGCGGGCGGGCGAAGATGCCGTCAAGGTCGTCGATTTCGCGGTGATCCCGCACAAGAAGCCGCTGAGCACGCCCGACGTGGATCAGGCCGAGGCGCTGCGCGTCGGGCTGGGCACGTTTGTCAGCCAGTCCAACCCCAAGGGGACGGCGGTGGCGGTGAGCGTGCCCGGGCACATGGGGTTCACGCGCTTCGCGAAGCTGCCCCCGGTCGAGCCCAAGAAGGTCCCCGACATCGTGAAGTTCGAGGCGGTGCAGCAGATCCCTTTCCCGATTGAGCAGGTGGAGTGGGATTATCAGACCTTCGTCAGTGAAGATTCGCCGGACGTCGAAGTGGGAATCTTCGCGATCACCCGGGAGCGGGTGATGGAGCGGATGGCCCTGCTGGCGGATGTGGGGCTGTCGTCGGACGTCGTGACCCTCTCGCCGGTCGCGGTCTACAACTCCCTTGCCTACGACCTCAACTTCACCGAGAAGACCCCGGGCACGATCATCCTCGACGTCGGCACGATGTCGACCGACCTTATCGTGGCCGAGGCCGGGCGGCTCTGGATCCGCACCTTCCCGATCGGCGGGCACCACTTCACCGACTGCCTCGTGGGCGCGTTCAAGCTCACCTACCCCAAGGCGGAGAAACTCAAGCGCGAGATCGAGCAGAGCCCGCACAAGCGGCAGGTCTTCCAGGCCATGAAGTCGGTCTTCGATGACCTCGCGACCGACGTCCAGCGCTCTATCCAGTACTACCAGCAGCTCCACCCGGAGGCAAGGCTCGAGCGGCTCGTCGGCCTCGGGGCGACCATGCAGCTCCCGGGGCTCAAGAAGTTCCTCGAGCAGCGCCTGGGCATCGACGTCATCCGCCTCGAGCAGTTCCAGCGCATCGGGATCGAGGGGGCGCAGGCGGCGGAGTTCCAGGCGTCGGCGCACCAGTTGTGCACCGCCTACGGGTGCGCGCTGCAGGGCCTGGGCCTGACCCCCATCGCGGCCAACCTGGTCCCGGTGACGGTCGTCCGCGAGTCGATGTGGAAGCGGAAGACCCCGTGGTTCGCCGCCGCCGCGGCCCTGAGCGTCGTCGCCGGCGCCGCCGCGTTCGTGCGGCCGATGAGCGACCGCGGGTCGATCCCCTCGGCCAAGGGCAAGGCGGCGCAGGCGGTGCGCACGGTTGTCGAGCAGGGGAACCGGCTGAAGACCGGCTGGGCCGACGCGACCAAGGAAGTGGGCAAGATCGGCTTCGAGATCGCCAACTACAAGTCGCTGTTTGATCATCGCGACGTGGCGGCCCGTGTGCTCGACGACGTGGGGCAGATGCTCGCCTCCGCGCAGCCGCAGCCGGATCTGTTCAGCCCGGGCGAGGTCGCGATCCCGCCGGGCCAGTGGAAGATCTTCGAGCTCAAGCGGCTCACGCTCGACGGGCCCGGGGTTTCCGCGTTCGCCGACAGCGGGTCGCAGTCGGCGTCCGGCGGTCGTCCCGCGGCGGCCGGCGCGGCGGCGGCTCCGGGGCCCGAGGGGGCGGCAGCCCCGGGCGGTCCGGCCGCGACGGTCACCCTGGTGGTCGACAGCCCCAACGCCGAGCAGATCCGATTCGTCAACAACACCCTGGTGAAGTGGCTGGAGGCGAACAAAGAGCGCCCCGGCGTGCGGTACAAGATCATCCCGCCCGACCCGACGAAGATCCCTCGCGAGCGCGTCGGCGGCCCGTCGACGACCCCCGGCGGCGCCCCCGGCGCGGGGGCCGCGGCCCAGGCCCCGTCCGCTCCGGCGCCGGCGAGGGGCGCTACGGCCCGCGACGGCGCGGCGGCCGCCCCGGCCACGGCGTCTTCCGATGCGGCGACCGCCGCCGCCGCGGCCGCGGCCTCGGGGGGCGGGGCTCTGGACGGACTCGCGCCGCTCCCCGCTGCTGCCCCGCTCTTCCCGGCGAGCGCCGAGGTGTACCGCTACACGCTGTCGTGGAAGATCGAGATCGTGCAGCAGGCGCCGCAGCAGGTTGCCGACGCGGCGCCGGAGCCTCGGAAGAAGGGAGCCGCCAAGTGAACTCGCTCAAGCCCGCGCTCGACTGGCTGAAGGAGAACTGGCTCAACGTGGCGCTGATCGCGGTGGCCGTGATCGCGCTCCCGGTGATGTACTTTGTTTCCTCCGGGATGAACGCCTCGACGCGCAAGGCGGTGGAAGCGGACATCGCGAAGCAGAACAGCGAGCTGCAGGGCGTCAAGGTGGACTACCGGCTCGAGCCCGTGACGCCGGACGAGAAGGGGCTGCAGATCACCATGCCGCCCAACGCCGCCACCACGGACGCGATGAAGTCGCTCCTCATCAAGACCAAGGAGCAGGCGGCGTCGGTCAAGGCGCGGATGCTGTCGTTCAACAAGGGCGATCGGTCGGTGCTGGTGGAGGGGCTGTTCCCGGCGCCGGCGTCGAAGATCGATGAGGGCCCCCTCGCCGACGACATGGCGCGGCGCGTCATACCCGCGCACGCGGACCTGCTCAGGCGAGTGGGGGCGCTCGCGGCGCCCGACCAGGCCGAGGTGACCCAGCGGGTCGACGAGCTCCGCTTCCGCGAGGAAGAGACAACGAAGGCCAACCGCCCCGACGGCAAACTGACCGATGAAGACCGCAAGGCGGTGACCGAGAAGCTGTCGAAAGCGCGGCTGGAGATCTACTCGGCAAGGGCCCTGCAGGCCCGGTTCTACGCCGAACCTTCGGTGTTCGTGTCGCTCAAGCCCTGGGCGGAGAAGGAACCGCCGACGCTCGCCCAGTGCTGGGAGTGGCAGTGGGAATACTGGGTGCACGAGATGGTCCTGGGCGGGCTGGCGAACGCCAACAGCGATTCGAATTCCGGCGTCTTCGGCGCAGCGCTCAAGAGGCTGGAGCGCATCGAGGTCGCGCCCCTGGCGGACAAGGGCCCGGGAGGCGAGGCGCCCAGCGACCCCACAGCCGCCGTCCCCTCCGACCCGCTCAAGTCGCTGTCGACGCGCGCCGCGTGGCCCTACGCCCCCAACGGGCTCTACGACATCCGGTACGCGGAGGTGACCATACTTGCGGCCAGCGACCGCCTCCCGCGCATCATCGACGCGCTGAGCGAGACGAACCTGATGACGGTGGTGGGGATGGACGTTCGCGCCGCCGACGACCTGGGCGAGCACCTGCGCCAAGGCTACGTGTACACCCGGGGCGGTGACCACATCGTGAGGGCCCGTCTCCGCGTCGAGACCGTGTGGCTGAGGGAATGGCTGGCCGGGCTGATGCCCGACATCGTCAAGGCGCGCCTTGGATATCCGGGCGTTGCGCCTCTGCCCGGGGCCGAGGGCGATCCCGCCGCGGCGAGCGCCCCGGCCGCGCCCCCGCCCCCGCCGGCGAGGGGGGGCAAGTCGCCCACGCCCCCGACGGGGCTGGAGGGCAAGAAGGAAGGCGGCGGAGGAAACCGCGGGAGGAAGCCGTCATGAAGCGCAAGGGTGTCAATCTCCTCGAGCAGCACGCCGAGAAGGTGGTGGTCGCGGTGTTCGCCGCGGCCGGGCTCGCGGTGGTGGCGATGCAGTTCGTGCAGCCGACCACGGTGAGGGTCGACAAGGACGTTCTCTCCCCCGAGAAGGCGTTCGAGAAGATCGCGAGACAGGCGCAGGACCTCGAGGGCAAACTCAAGCAGACCGAGCCCCCGCCGCAGGTTGCCGAGGCCACCGTGCGCGACGTGGCGAGGGAACTCGAGGAGCGGATGCGCAAGGGCTCGGCCCCGGCGGGCCGGCTCGCGGTGAGCCTCGGCCGCCCGGCCCTGCCCGTCATCGGCGAGAGCGAGGGCAGGCGTGGCGGCCAAGCTGCGCAGTACGCGGCGGTGGCGCCCCCTGCCCCCAGCAAGCCCGCGGTCGCGACGTTTGCGGCGGCGATCGACCCGGCCTTCGTCGCCGCGACCCCGGGGATGGACAGGCTTGTGCCGCCCGAGCAGCCCTACGACCTCCGCGTTGTCACGGTGCAGGCTGTGTTCCCCGCCGACCAGATGGTCGCCATGCTGCAGGCGGATCCGGACGGGGACGGTCCTTTGCAGCCGATCCCGAGGCTGTGGTGGCTCGACCGCCTCGAAGCGCTCGATGTGCAGCTGGAGCGGCAGGAGATCAAGGCGGACGGAACGCTCGGAGAGCCGGTGCTGGCGCCCTCCCCCCCGGGGCTCGGATCGCTGCGCGAACGGATCGCCGGCGGCGCGGCATTCGCCGATATTGCGAGGGCGGCGACGGATCAGCGCACCGCGGTGCTGCGGCCCCCGTTCTTCCCGACGGTTGCCGGCGAGGCGTGGCGGCCGCCCGACTCGGGTGTTGTCGGCGTCTCGGGGAAAGAAGCGCTGGAGATCACGGCCCGACGCCGCGAACTCGAGGACCTCAATCGGCGCCTGAAGAACATCGATGCGCAGATCGCCAAGCCGCCCGCGCCGCCGGCGAATCGGCCCGGAGCGCCCGCAGGGGGCGGCGGGCTGCGCGGCAGCGCTGCGCCGTCGGGGTCGAGCCCGGGCAGCGGACCGGCGGTGGCGCAGAGCGGGAGGCCGGGCGGCGGTGGCGGCGGGGTCAGGCCGGGCGCGCCGCCTCCGGGGACAGGACAGTCCTCTGCGCCGACGGACAACAAGAACGAGCTCAAGGCGCAGAAGGACCGGCTGGAGAAGCGGCGCGAGGAGATCACCAAGTGGCTCGCGGAGAATGACCCCTCGCAGAAGAAGGACCGCGGCTCGGCGCCGATCCCGGCCGCCACCCGGGCGCTCAGCGCCGGCGAGCCCGTCGTCATCTGGGCCCACGACGCCTCGGCGAAGCCCGACACGTCGTACCGATACCGAGTCCGCGTCGTGGTCACCAACCCGCTGTTCGGCAACGAGCGGTTGATGGACGAGGCGTCGCGCGGCATGGCGAAGGAGCCCGCGATTGCCGGGGCGTTCTCCGAGTGGTCGGAACCCGTCCGCGTCGACGGGGACACCCGCGTGTTCTTCACATCGGCGTCGACAGACTCGGCGGGCAGCCTCGCGGAGAACCTGGGCGCAAGCGCCGAGATCTGCCGCTTCTACTACGGGTTCTGGAGGCGGGAGAAGGTTTCGCTCCGCCCAGGGGACGCGGTGGCGGCCCGCGTGGCCTTGCCCGCGTGGCCGCTGTTCGACAGCGAGAGCAAGGAATCCGGGACCGCCGCCGATGCGCTGAACGTGGATGTCGGCGCGTTCCTCGTCGATGTCACCCAGACCCCCGCGGAGCAGGCCGGTCAGCAACGGCTGCAGGTGACCTACCGCGACCGCGAGGGGGCGCTCATCACGGTGAATCCCGACCGCGAGCGCGAGAGCGCAGCGCGGGCCGAGGTGGAGCGTTCGACGGCCGCGGCCAAGGATGCGCGGCCGGCGCCCCCGAAGAAGGTCGATGCCCAGGCCGGGGCCCCGGGCGGCCCCGCGGGTCGACCGGCAAGCCGGGATGGGACTTCCTCGTCCCCCTCGGGCGGTCAGCAGCCGCGGCAGGGCGCCTCGGGCCGTGACACGGGCGGCTGAGGCGTCTTCAGCCGCTTTGTTAGGTCGACGCTAGGATCGAGACCATGCGGAGGGCGGCAGATGGTGCATGGCGTGTGGGTAAAGAGTTCGTGAGCGACGATCGACGTGGTTGACTTGACTCGCTTGTGACGCTCGCTACACTTCCCGACCCACTCCGGATCGCGGAGCAGACAGGTCGCCGCGGCGTCAGCCGCGACGGCCG
Source organism: Phycisphaerales bacterium (assembly GCA_947476675.1). Taxonomy (GTDB): domain Bacteria; phylum Planctomycetota; class Phycisphaerae; order Phycisphaerales; family UBA1924; genus CANJRL01. The sequence continues at coordinate 1,994 of CANJRL010000032.1, read as the reverse complement.
GGGCGTCCGTCGGGCGAGATGCCGGTCGGGCGGCGCGTCTTTGACAAGGGAATACGGAAGCGATGTCGCGTCTGTCGACAGGCGTTGCGAGCGGAGGTTTTCACGGGCAACCGTGACGGCCGAGGCGAGCGCGTTGTGTCAGACAGAGATGACACCGAGATCTTCGAGCGCATTTAGCCCGAAGTGAATGGACACGCCGCCGGCTATCGGATCTACGCGATCTATGCCGGCTCAACCGACGGCGGTGGTGTCCGAATGGCGAGGCGGGCCAGGTCGAGCGTCGTTTCTGGAAGGGGCCGCGAGGCACTGGAAGGGGACGTCAGGTAGGCGTGGTCAAGCCAATAAGGGCGCATGGTGGATGTCTTGGCGTCGAGAGGCGATGAAGGACGTGGGAACCTGCGATAAGCCTTGGGGAGCTGGTAACCGAGCTGTGATCCAAGGATTTCCGAATGGGGCAACCCGACCGCAAGGTCACCGTCCGCTGAATGCATAGGCGGCCGGAGCGAACCCGGGGAACTGAAACATCTCAGTACCCGGAGGAAAGGAAAGCAATTGCGACTCCGTGAGTAGCGGCGAGCGAAACCGGATGAACCAGGGATTCCGTGAGCCGGCTGGAAAGCCGGGCCGCAGAGGGTGAAAGCCCCGTAGCGGTTGAACTGGGGATGGCTTCAAGTAGCGTCGGACTCGTGAAACCCGGCGTGAACATGGGGGGTCCACCCTCCAAGCCTAAGTACTCCTCGACGACCGATAGTGAACCAGTAAGGCGACTGAATGATGACAAGCACCGCTATAAGCGGAGTGAAAGAGTACCTGAAACCATGCGCTTACACAGCGGTCGGAGCCCCGCGAGGGGTGACGGCGTGCCTTTTGCATAATGAGCCGGCGAGTTGCTCTGTACGGCGAGGCTAAGGGTCTTTCGGCCCGGAGCCGGAGCGAAAGCGAGTCTGAAATGGGCGTTGAGTCGTACGGGGCAGACGCGAAACCTTGTGATCTACCCAGGGGCAGGGTGAAGGGCGGGTAACACCGCCTGGAGGCCCGAACCGGTTATCGTTGAAAAGATATCGGATGACCTCTGGGGAGGACTAAAAGTGTAATCAAACTGGGAGATAGCTCGTTCTCTCCGAAACATCTTTAGGGATGGTCTTGCATGACGAGCGACGGGGGTAGAGCTACTGGATGGAGTAGTGGGCCTACCCGGCTACACGCTCCAACCAAACTCCGAATACCGTCGCATCAGATGCGGGAATCAGTCCACGAGTGACAATATCCGTGGACAAAAGGAGAACAGTCCTGACCACCGGCTAAGGCCCCGGATCTCTGCTCAGTTCGAAAGGAAGTTGAAGTGCATTGACAGCCAGGATGTTGGCTTAGAAGCAGCCATCATTTAAAGAGTGCGTAACAGCTCACTGGCCGAGGACTTCAGCGCCGATAATGATCGGGAATAAGCAGAGAGCCGAAGCCGTGGGCTTCGAAAGAAGCGGTAGGAGAGCGTTCCTGTCGGCTGCGAAGCGGTTCTGTGAGGATCCGTGGAGCGGCAGGAAGTGAATATGCCGGCTTGAGTAACGATAATGCAGGTGAGAATCCTGCACGCCGCAAGCCCAAGGGTTCCTGGGGAAGGGAAATCCGCCCAGGGTTAGCCGGATCCTAAGGCGAGGCCGAAAGGCGTAGTCGATGGACAGCAGGTGAATATTCCTGCGCCCGCGCAGAGATCGAATCGTCGTGCGAATCCCCGAGCTCCGCAGAAGCGTCAGCAGTCTGAGGCCGCAAGGCCGACGCGGGGGGACGGGGTTCCTTGAAAAGCGGCGAGGGCAAAGCGTGGTCCGTACCAAAACTGACACAGGTGGGCGAGGCGAATAGCCTCAGGCGCTCGAGAGAACGGTCGTGAAGGAACTAGGCAAGTTAACCCCGTAAGTTCGCGAGAAGGGGGCCCTACCCTTTGGGAGGGCGCAGAGAAAAGGCTCTGGGAACTGTTTATCAAAAACACAGCACTGTGC
>CANJRL010000031.1 GCA_947476675.1 Phycisphaerales bacterium | reverse complement strand
GGGGCGAGCGCCCCGAGCGACACGGCGTACGACGTCGCCCCGTTGACCGTCTGGCCCGCAACCGAAACGCCGATGCTCACGCCCGCGAGCAGCAGGGTTCCTCCCGCTCCCTCCACAAAGAACCCGCCGCCCGAATCACCGGCGGCAAGGCCCGATTCATGCTGCAGCGCCGCCGCGTCCGCGAGATCAAACCGCGCCGCCAGCAGACCGTTCACGGTCGCGGTCAGACGGTTCTCTCCCCAGGATTCGCCCGCAGGCCCACCCCACGCCCAACCTTCGTTGCCGATCGCGGCCCCCGCGCTCTCCCCGAATCCGCCGAGAACCAGCCGCTCATCGGCCTGAGCATCGGTCACGACGCGATGCCAGGCTTCGAACGCGCCGCGCACCCGGATCAGGCTCACGTCCGCCGCCGGATGCGACACAACCTCATCGGCGATGAACGCGCGGCCCCTCACACCGAGCGCATCCCCCGCGATGCCGCCCACATGCCGGGCCGTGATCGCCCACCGGTCGCCGATCAGCACCGCCGAAGAGCCGTTCCACGAGCCCACCATGCCCCACGCCGGGCGCTCCATGCTCCCTCCCCTTACCACCAGCGCCGCCGCCGGCTCCGTCGCGAGGAGCGTTGCCGCCAGGCCAAGAATCTCCCACCTCCCGATGCGCATGTGCGGTGCTCCTTCACCCGGCTTCCGCCCGGTGGGCACACCATCGACGCAACCCGACACCGACTTCGCGCCTCCGCCGCCTCCTCGCGAATTCCACGCTCGGGGAGACCGGCGCAGGCCTCATCTGGGCCGGCGGTTCATCCCTGCCGATGACGACACGCCGCCCAGACCGGGGAGATCACGCCGGGCGGACGCCGCGGAGCAGCTGCTCCACCCGTTCGGCCTCGCGCTTCCGGGTGTTCTCGAGGACGTGCCGCGGGATCTGCCAGCGCGGCTCATCGTCGGTCGTCGAGGCGCAGTGGTCCTGCACGCACCGGTACAGCAGCTTGAACGCGTCGCGCGGCCGGCGCATCGGCTCGAGGGCCTCCATGACATCCCGCCGCGAGACGTCGTCCTCGAAGAGCTCGCGCACGGTCTGGATCGTCGCCCCCGGCTTGAGGCACGCACGGAGGCGGTCGTTGCACATGTCGTAGAGCGAGGCGCCGGTCCAGTGGAGCCGCTCGATCAGGTTCTGTTTGTCGAGCCGCGCCTCCTGGAAGAACGCGCTCGATTCACGGAAGAGCGCGTACCGGAGCTCCACCGGGAGCAGGAGCTTGACCCCCACCCCGTCCATCTGGAGGAACTTGTTGTTCAGCAGCGGCCACACCACCGCGCGCATCCGCTCCGGATCGCCGCTGACCAGCGTCGGCTCGTCCACGCGGTCGACGACGATGACGATCCCGGTGCACCCGAAACGGCTCAGCGCCGCGCGCAGCCTCGAGAACATCGCGTAGCGAGGGTCGTCGCTGTCGCTCACCGGCAGCCGCCGATTCTCCCTCGCGCTGCGCGGCAAGAGTCCCAGCGACCGCGCCAGCGACTCCCGCGTCCGCTGAAGCGGCCGGCAATGGGCGAGGATCCGCCGCGCCAGCACCCGAACACGGGACCTGTCCCACACCCTGTGCTTCGCCGTCACTGCGGCGGCGAACAGCGCCGCGATCCCCAGCCCGATCAGCCATTTCCGAGTGTCCCCCGGCCCGCCGTTGTCGAGCCATCCGATGAACGCCAGCAGCACGAACGCCGGAATGACCCATACCGCGAACGACGCGAACCGCCAGACCAGATCCGCCCGATCGCCGCGCACCCCGAGGATCCGCCTCAGTTCGGCCGTCCGCGCCGCCGCCCGGGGGGATGCGTCGTACACCGCCTGCAGCACGAGCAGATCGGTCTTGAGACCCGCGGGAAACTCGCGGAGCGTCTCGCCCGCGCCGACGCCGAGGAACCCGCCCGCCGCCCCGCCCCGCCCGGCCGGGCGGCCGAGCAGCGCGTCCACCAGCGAGGTCACCGCCACGATCAGCACGCCGTCCATGTGGTCCACCAAGCGGACGTCCTTCAGCGTCGCCGCGACGTCCTTGGCCCCCGCCCTCGCATGCAGGCGGTCGAGCACTGGATTGAGATCGTCATAGGCGACGAGCATCGCGCGGGCGTCGGGGAACGCGTCGTTGTGCCGCTCGATCATCCGCTGCAGCCGCAGCCTGATCGCCGTCTTGCCGCTGCCCTTCTCGCCGAAGACCACGGCCGTGGTCGGGCGGTGCAGGTCCCCCGCGATCTTGTCGAAGTCCTGGTGCTGGGCGCCGTCGCCGAGCCGCGGCAGCACCGAGTCCTGCCTCGCCTCCTCCGCCCGGAACGGGTCCTCGGCGATGCCCCAGTGCTCAAAGAATCGCGCGGTGTTCATCCGTTGGAAGACTATCGGCCCGGGCCCGGGCCCGCCGCCCCCGGCCTTAGTGCCCCGCGTCCCGCTCCCCCAGTGTCGGCGCTATCTCCCCGACCATCCGCCGCAGCGTCGGCTCGTCGCGGGCTTCGAGGTTCAGCCGGAGCAGCGGCTCGGTGTTGCTCTTGCGCACGTTGCACCACCAGCCCTCCGCGTCGAAGCAGTCGACCGTCACGCCGTCGAGGTCGTCGATCTTCCCACGACCGGCGTATCGCGCCTTGAGCGCCGCGAGCGCCCCGTCCTTGTCCTCGATCCTGAAGTTGATCTCACCTGACTGGGGATACCGGGCGACGGCTCGGACGCATTCGCTCATCGGCTTCCCGGCCTGCGCCAGGCAGGTCAGCACGCTGGCCATCGCGATCGCCCCCGAATCGGCGTTGAAGTTGTCGCGGAAGTAGAAGTGCCCGGAGAGTTCCCCGCCGAAGACCCCCTTGTGCTCCGCGAGCAGCGCCTTGAGGAAGACATGCCCCACCCGCCCCCTCACCGGCTTGCCGCCCGCGGCGCGCACGTCCTCCTCCACCGCCTTGCTCGAACGCAGGTCGTACACCACCGCCGCCCCGGGGTTGCTCTTGAGGAACCACGCCCCGAGCCACGCGGTCAGGTGATCGCACCCCACGGCCGCGCCCTTCTCATCGACCGCGATGCAGCGGTCGGCGTCGCCGTCGAAGCACAGGCCCAGGTCCGCACCCTCGCGCACCACTGCGGCCCGCAGGCCCTCGATCGCCGAGGGCAGGAGCGGGTTCGGCTCGTGGACGAACACGCCTTTGTCGTTCTCGAAATTCATCTCGACGATGGTCAGCCCCGGCACGTTGGCGCCGCGAGGACCGAACACCAGCGGGACCATCGTCCCCGCCATCCCGTTGCTGGCGTCCACCACCACCTTGAGGCGCCGCCCTCCGAGGTTGGCGAAGCGCAGCACGTGCTTCGCGTACGCCGACCAGAGATCCTGCTGCATCACCCGTCCCGGCGCGCCCGCAGCCCCGGCCGGACGCGCTGCAGCCGCGGCCTGCTTGATCTCCTTCAGCCCGGTCGACTCCCCCACCGGCTTGGCCTGCGCCGCGCACACCTTGAACCCGTTGTATTGCGGCGGGTTGTGCGAGGCGGTGGTCATCACCCCTCCGGCGGCGTGCAGGTGGTTCACCGCGAAGTACAGCAACGGCGTGTCGATGAGCCCGATGTCCACGACGCTCGCGCCGCGCTCGGTCATGCCCCGGATCAGTTCCTTCGCGAGCGAGGGGCTGCTCGCGCGCATGTCGCGACCGACTACGATCGTGCGCGCAGCGGGTGTCGATGCGTCCCGCTGTTCCACGAGAAACGCCGCCGCTCCCTGCCCGATGCGCCACGCGTCATCCTCGCCCAAAGGCTCGGGATACACCCCCCGCACGTCGTACGCCTTGAAGATCTTGTCGAGCATGGCCCCGAGCATACTGATTCAGAACGGCGGATCGGCGTCATCGGCCACGACCGGCCCCGGCGAGGCTCTCGGCACGACCCCCGCCGGCAACGCCGCCAGGAATCTCTTCCCATAGGGCTTGGTCATGATTCGGGGGTCCAGCACCACCACCCGCCCCCGATCCTCGGCGCTGCGGATCAGCCGCCCGAAGCCCTGCTTGAACCGCAGGACAGCCCGCGGGAGCGAATCCTCAAAGAACGCGTCTCCCCCCCGATCTTCGATGCGCTTGAGCCGCGCCTGGGTCAGGGGGCGGTCCGGGGGCTCGAACGGGAGCCGGGTGATGATCACGTTCCGCAGGCCCTCGCCGCGCACGTCCACGCCCTGCCAGAACGACGCCGCCCCGAGCAGCACGCTGCGGCGATTCTCGCGGAAGGCCTTGAGCAGCGCCCCTCGCGGGCCTTCGCGGTCCTGCGCGAGCACAGGCATTCCCTCGCGCTCCAGCGTCGGGCGGATCCGCTCGGCGGCCTTGCGCAGCGTGTCGAACGACGTGAACAGCACGAACGCGCCGCCTTCGGTCGCCCTCGCGTGCAGGATGATCGCCGCCGAGAGCCGCTCCAGGTACGCCTGCGCGCGGGGGTCCGGCATCGTTCGGTCGACGAACAGTTCGACCTGCTCGGCATACCGGAATGGGCTCCCGACGAGCAGCGGAACGGCCTCTGAGCATCCCAGGCGCGCGCGCAAGTGGGCGAAGGGGTCCGCGCCGAGCCCCGGCTGAAGATGCATCGGCTCGCCGGTGCGGGCGTCGAAGTCGCACTCGTCGCCCGGCGCCGGGCCCGCCCGTCGCCCCGGCTTCGCCGCCGGCCCGGTCGCGAGCGTCGCAGACGTCAGCACGACCGACCAGGGCTTCTCGAAGAGAGCCGGGCGGAGAACCTCCCCGACCTCGACCGGGGCGCACGCCAGCGTGACGCGCAGGCCGGCCTCTCCGCGGCTGGTCTCGAGCCAGTACACACACCCCGGGATGGACTGATCGAGGATCGCCGCCGCCTCGTCGGCGATCTGCTGGGCCCGCTCGGCGTAGGCGTTGAGTTCGAAGCGGTCGTCCTCGCGGGTCGCGCGCTCCTTGAGCCGCTTGAGCCGCAGCGCAAGGTCCGCGAGCGTCGGCGTCAGCGTGTTCTCGATCGCCCCCGGCGCCGGGAGCAGGGCCGTGCGGCCCTCTCCGGCGCCGAAGCCGCCGCCCATGCCCACGGCGACGAGCGCGCGCTCGAACAGCACCCTCGCATCCTCCTCGGCGCGCAGCGCCGCTTGGCAGGCGTGGTCCACCGCCTCCCTCGCGCCCTCCTCGACCTGGAGTTGCGGCAGGAAACCACGCCCCGTTCGCTCGTGCACGAGGCTCCCGACCAGCCGCCTCACCCGGCTCTCGGAGAGCGAGGCGCCGAAGTGCTCGCTCGCGACGTCCTCGACGTTGTGCGCTTCGTCCAGGATCACGTGGTCATACGGCGGGATGAACCCCACCCCGGCCTCGCGCAGGGCCAGGTCGCTGAAGAACAGGGCGTGGTTGCAGATGAAGAGGTTGGCCTGCTCCATCTCGCGGCGGGCGCGCTGATAGAAGCACTGCTCGTAGGTCGGGCACTTGCGGCCCATGCAGTTTCCACTGTCGCTCTGGGCACGCTCCCAGACCGCCGGCCTCTCGAGTTGCGGCAGAGTCGACAGCGTGCCGTCGGCGGTGGCGTAGGCCCAGTCCTCGATCGCGTGCAGCGAGCGGCGGCTGGCCGCGTCGGCGAAGAGCCGGTCCTGCCGCGCCGATGCGAGCCGGAGCCGCCGGATGGACACGTAGTTCCCCCTCCCCTTCACCAGCACCGGCCTGAACGGCTTGCCCAGGGAATCGAAGACGGCGCGGAGCAGGGGCACGTCCTTCTCGAGCAGCTGCTCCTGGAGCGCGATGGTGTTGGTCGCGACGACGACTTTCTCCCCGTGCTCGACGATCCGCAGGATCGCCGGAACGAGGTACGCGAAACTCTTGCCGACCCCGGTTCCCGCTTCTGCGAGCAGCCGGCCGCGCGAGGCCAGGGCGCGCTCGACCGCAGCAGCCATCTCCAGTTGCTGGGGGCGCGGCTCGAACGGCGCACCGGACCCCTCCAGCGCCCGCGCCACAGCGCCCCCCGGTCCGAGCCAGTCCTCGATCGCTGCGCTCACGTCGGCGTGGCCCCGGTCTCCGGCGGATCGCCGTCATCGCCGGGCGGAACGCGCGGGGCGACCCTCGGCCCGACGCCCAGGGGTGAGCGCGCCGGCTCGCCCGGCCTTCGGGGGTAGATGCGCGGCGTCTGCCGGCGCTTCTCGATCGCCACCACGCGCCCGGTCGGCGTCTCGACCACACCCGCCACCGCGGCGTGCAGGAGGAAGAGCGCTTCCTTCGCCTCCGCGATCTCCTCCTCGGCCTGCCGGCCCTTGGTGAGCAGCGCCAGACCACCGACCTTAAGGAGAGGGATCACCAATTCGGCGACCACGGCGATGCGGCCGACGGCGCGGGCCAGGGCCGCGTCGTACTTCTCGCGGTGCTCGCGGTGATCACGCCCCAAGTTCTCCGCGCGGTCGGCGATGACGCGGACGTTCGCGAGGCCCATCGCCCTCGCGGTCTCCTCGAGGAACCGCGCCTTCTTCCCGGTCGCCTCGACCAGCGTGAAGCGGTTGCCCGGGCACACCGAGCCGAGCACGAGCCCGGGCGCGCCCCCGCCGCTGCCGACATCCACGATCTCGGCGCCTGCTGCCAGTTCGCCGAGCGTCGGCACGAGGGTCAGCGAGTCGAGCACGTGCCTCTCCCAGGCCTCCGCGGGGTCGGTGATCGCGGTCAGATTGAACGACTTGTTCGTCTCCAGGAGCAGCGCCAGGTACATCCCCAGCCGCCCCAGGTCCCCCTCGTCGAACGCGATGCCGAACTCCTCCGCCTTGGCGAGGAATCCCAGCGGCGGCGGCAGCGGCGAGACGGTCGGCATCGGCTCTACGGTACGCTGGAGCGACCCGGGCGCGCATCCCGCGCTCGCTCCGGGAAGGAGACCAACGCCATGTCCAGAGCGCGACCCGGGCTGCTTCTTGCCTTCCTCAGCGGCGGCCTGGCCGCCGGACTGTTGGCGCCCGCCGCGATCACCGCCGCCGCGCAGGAGCCGGCTGCGACCGCGCCTCCGGAGCGGCGCCTCACGATGGACCGCGCCGAGATCAACCGCCTTCTCGACGGCCTGCACGAGGCGGCGTCCAAGGCCGACAGCCCGACGTACTGGGCCTGCTTCGCCGAGGACGCGGTGTTCTTCGGCACCGCGATGGAAGAGCGCTGGACCGTCGGCGAATTCAGGGAGTATGCCGAGCCCAAGTTCCGTGAGGGGAAGGGCTGGGCCTACGAGCCGAAGTTCCGCCACGTGTTCCTCAGCCCCGACATGACTGTCGGCTGGTTCGACGAGGGGCTGCAGAACGAGAAGTACGGCTCGTGTCGCGGCACGGGGGTGGTTCGGAAGATCGACGGGGTGTGGAGGATCGAGCAGTACAACCTCTCCGTGCCCATCCCCAACGAGATCCTCCCGAAGGTCGCCGAGATGGGGAAGGAGATCGAGCGGGAAAAGCAGCGGAGGCTTCGGCTTCCGCCGACGAAGCAGTGATGCTCAGTCGGACTGGCCGAACTCGAAGGACTGCCTCGCCAGGCGCTGAGGGGGCCTGATGGCGATGTTCGCGAGCAGCCCGGTCGCGGCCAGGCTCGCCAGCATGCTCGTGCCCCCGGCGCTGATGAAGGGCAGCGTGATGCCCACGATGGGAGCGACGCCCAGGCACATGCCGATGTTCACGGCGGCCTGCACCGCGAGCATCGCCGCCAGACCGACGGCGATGAGCCTCCCGAACGGATCCTTCGTGCGCCCGGCGATCACCACCGCGGAGCCGATCCACGTGAGCATCAGCCCGATGACCGCGAGCCCCCCGAGCAGGCCGAAGCGGTTGACGACGACGGAGAAGATCATGTCGTTGTGCGCCTCGGGCAGGTCGTTGAAATCGAGCACCACGCGCGAGTGGCGATCGCCCAGCCCCGCGACGCCCCCGGCGCCGGCGAGGGTGATGGCCTTGATCTGCTGGTATTGCGACGATTCCTTCCCGCTGTAGTCGCCCTGGGCCTGCTTGATCAGCGCGTCGATGCGCCCCTTCTGGTGAGGCAGGAGGAAGGGGTACGCCGCCGGCGCCGAGGCCAGGCCCAGGGCCACGATCAGGGCCACGTGCTTGAGTTTCGCGCCGGCGGCGATCAGCATCGCGAACAGCGTGGGCACGAAGAGCGAGGCCATCCCGAGGTCGGGCTGGAGCAGGATGAGCAGCATCGGGACCGCGGTGATCGCGGCCGGGGGGATGAAGCCGAGCACGCGGCGGTAGGAATCGCGGTACCGCAGGTGATGCGCGACGGCGACGATGAAGGCGATCTTGGCGAACTCGCCGGGCTGGAAGTTGAACGGGCCGAGATCGATCCAGCACCGGGCGCCGTTGCGGGGCCGCACGATCGAGTGCGGCACCGCCGGGATCAGCAAGAACAGCAGCAGCCCGACGGCCGCCGCGTAGAGCAGCCACACGATGGGACCGAGCCGCCGGTAACTCGGGATGGCGGACGCGGCGGCGAGGAGGATGCCGACCCCGAGGTACACCCCCTGCTTCATCGCCAGCGGGCTCAGGCCGACGCTCTTCCCCCCGCTGGCGACATCGATCGCGTAGATGCCCAGCAGGGAGAGGGCGATGGCGCTGCCGATGAGCGTCCAGAGCTCTGCGCGGAGCAGCGTCACTCGGAGGCGGCTCATCCGTGGCCGCCGTTCGCGGCTTCGGGGGGCTGGGCCGCGCCGGGCAGGTAGCCCTCCGCGATGAGCGCGTGGATGATCTGGTTGCAGATCGGCCCGCTGACGCGGCCGCCGCTGCCCGCGTACTCCATCATCACCGCGATCGAGTAGCGGGGCGGCCTGCCGCTGGGCCCGACGGTGACGACGAACCAGGAGTGGTCGCCCTCGCGGACGACTTCTTTGGGGCGCGGCCCCGCGCCGTCTGGATCGATGGCGATCTCGGGCGCTTCGGCGGTGCCGGTCTTGCCCCAGACGTCGACCCCCGGGGCGTTGAAGATCGGCTCGAGGACCTCGCCGAACTGCAGGTGGTGGCCGGTGCCTCGGCGCTCGTTGACCGCGAGGCGGAGGCCCTCGGCGACGGCGGCGAGCGCGGAGGGGTCGATGCGGAGGTCCTCGGCCCTGGCCGGAGCATCGGCGTTGATGCGGGGGGTGATGCGGAGCCCGCCGCGCGCCAGGGTGGCGTAGGCGTCCGCGGCGTGGAGGGGCGTCCACGAGACGGGCCCCTGGCCGATGCCCATGTGGATCGCGTCGCCCTTGCTGATCTCCCCCTTCGGGCCGCCGAGCGTGCCGACGGCTTCCGGGCCGATGCCGAGGTCCCAGCGCTGCCCGACGCCGAATCTCCGGTACCAGGAGGCGAGCACCGCGGGGCCCAAGTCGCGGGCGACGGTGTAGAAAAAGACGTTGCACGAGACCATCAGCGCCTCGGGCCCCTCGAGAGGATGGCCGAGTTGGGCTTGGTGGGTGGTGTGGAACTGCTTGTAGATCCAGCACCGGAAGATGTCGGCGCGGTCCGGGTACAGGTGGCCGGTGCACTCGATCGTGCGGTCGATGCGGTGCGTGCCCGAGGTGATGGCGCCGGAGAGCATCAGAGCCTTGACGATCGAACCGGGCGGGTACGGCGCGCCGATCGCGCGGTTGACCCACGGCTGATCGACGCGGTCCTTGAAGATCACCTTCGGCTCGTCGCGCAGCTGCTCGCGGGTGAACGACGGCGTCGTGACCATCGCCAGGATGCGCCCCGTGGGCACGTCGAGGACAGCCGCGGCGCCGTTGAGCGGCGTGCCCACCGGCAGGAGCGAGCCTTTGTGCCACTCGCGCACCTTCGCGAGACCGAGATCGGGGCTCATGACGGCCTGCACGCGGGCCTGGAGGGCGATGTCGATGGTCAGGCGGAGGTCGCGGCCGGCGGCGGAGGGGGTCTCCTCGCGCTCCCCGGTGTCGAGGTGGGTCAGCACGCGGCCGCGAAGGCCGCGGAGCGTGCCCTCGTAGCCTTCTTCGGCCCCCGCCTGGCCGACGCTGTCGCCTTCGAAGTATTGACCTCGGGACATCGCCTCGCCGTCGTCCGAGGCGAGGGTGCGGCGGCGGTCTTCATCTTCCTTGAAGACCCGCGAGCGCATCCAGCCGAGGATGTGCGTCGCAACGCCCTGGACCGCGACCTCCTGCATGCCGGCCCGGCGCTCGGGCGAGGGGAATGTCGCCAGGTTGATCGGGACGGTCATCGACTCGAATGGGTAGACGCGGCGGGTGGTGTCGATGACGCGGACCTGCGGCCATCGCGGCGTGCCATCGGAGGAGACGGGCGCGGCGTCCAGCATTCGGCGGAAGGCGAACGCCTGCTCGTCCGTCACGCCGCGGACCATGACGTGGGGCCGGCGCTGCTCTCTGACCGGACGTGCGACCTGGCCGAGCGAGACGGTGACGTCCTTCCCGGTCTTCGCGCGGAGTTCCGCCTCGCGGCGTTCGCGTTCGCGCTCCCAGACGGTGGCGGCCCGGGTCTGCACGTCGCGGAGGATGTCGGCGGCGCGCTGGTCGATCTCTTCGAGCGGGGTCTGGGCGATCTCCGCCAGCCGCTTCCAGAAGCCGCGAAGGTCCGCCTCGGCGGCCGGGGTGACCTCTTCGATGAGCCGCTCGCGGGCGGACCGCTCGGCGTCCGCCCACGCGGCGCGGTTGGCGGTGCGGGCGGCGCGGGACGCCTGCCTGCGGGCCCACTCGCCGGAGATCACCTCGAAATCGACCGCGACGTCGTAGCTCGGCATGTCGTGGGCGAGGATGCGGCCCTTGGCGTCGAGAATGCGGCCTCTCGCGGTCGGCGTCCACTGGGTCGTGACCAGGGCCTTCTCGGCATCGGCGCGCAGGTCGTCGCCCTTGACGGTGGTGAGCACGGCCAGGCGGGCGCTGAGGACGACGAAGCCCAGGGCTGTGAGGCACAGCAGCAGCGCGAGGCGGCGATGGAACATGCCGAATCTGTTGGAGGATTCCGCCACCCGATGCTCCGAACTCGGCGGGCCTCCGCGCGGCGACAGCCGCCGGCCGGCGGGCCGCCGGAGGGATTATCGGATGAGGAGGGGTCGCTGACGAGCAAAACGGGCGTCGGGGACGCCAGATTGCGCGCCCGCCCGGGGGCGCGGGCTCAGGCCACCGGGGCCCGCTTGTCGCGGGTGATCTCGGCGTAGGCGTTGTGGTTGTGGATGGACTCGAAGTTCTCGCTGGTGATGGTGTACTGGGCGATGCGGTCGTCGGCGTCCAGGATCAGCGCCAGGTCGCGGACGATGTCCTCGACGAACTTGGGGTTCTCGTAGGCCCTCTCGGTGACGTACTTCTCGTCGGGGCGTTTGAGGACGGCGTAGACCTCGGCGGAGGCGGCGCGTTCCATCATCGAGGCGAGGTCCTCGATCCAGAGCATCCCTCGGGCGCGGACCCGGGCCTCGATCTCGCACCGCTGATTGTGGGCGCCGTAGACGCTGATCTCCTTCGAGCACGGGCACAGGCTCGTGGCGGGAGCACGGACGCCGATGACGAAATCGTCGTCGCCGTTGGAGTGGACGCTCAGCGTGACCCTGTAGTCCATAAGGCCGGCGGCTTTGGTGACCGGGGCGAGTTTCTTGATGAAGTAGGTGAACGAGAGTTCGAGGTGGGCGTTCTCGGCGTCCAGTTTCGCCTTGATCGCCCGGCCGATCGCGGGGATCTGGTCGGGGGTCACCGGCTGGCTGTTGTGGTCGTTGAGCACCTCCAGAAAGCGGCTCATGTGCGTGCCTTTCTGGTGGTGCGGGAGCGAGACGTACATGTTGATCGAGGCGACGGTGGTCTGTGTGCCGCCGTCGGGCGTGCGCAGCGTCACCGGGTAGGTGACGTTCTTGACGCCGACCTTGTCGATGGCGACGTTGCGGCGGTCGTCGCGGCTCTGGACGTCGGGCATCGCGACGGGCTTGTCGACGGGCATGGGGGGGCGTCCTTTCGCGGCGCCGGAGTGCAAGAGCGCGACCGATCGGCGCGCGGGGTCCGACTCTAGGCTGACCGAGCGCGCCATTGTTCGAACCGGTTCGATGCCCGGATTCGACGGACGTGACCTACGCGGCGGGCCGGGGCGACGGCTGGGCCTGCGGCTGCGCCAACCGCTTGTCGAAGGAGGCCGCCCAGGTCAGGCCCAGGGGAAGACCGACAAACATCCCGCCGATCCAATCCAGCGGCATCGGGCGCGCGAGGGGGATGAATCTACCTTCGTAGATGGCGCGGATCGCGTCGGCGCTCGAGAGGACCCCGCCGAGGATCGGCCCGATGACGGCGAGCATCCCCACGCCTGAGGCGATGGCCAGCAGCGAAGATCGCGTCGCCGTGACGCGGGCAACGGTAGCGCCGATGAAGCCCGCGAAGATCCCCGCGGCGATTGTCTGGCCCTTCGTGGTCTCGCGGGCGATGACCCATGCGGCCGCCGCGCCGACGGCGAGCGCGATGCAGAACCCGAGGGCCCCCTGGGCCGACGCGGGGGGGTCGGCGCCGTCGCGGCGGTCGGAACCGCCGATCGAGTTGACGAGCGCGGCAACAACCACCGCGAGGATTGCAGCGATGGCGCCCTCGGCGGCAAGCCTCCACAACGCGTCGGGCGCGGGGGCCCATCGCATGAGGTCCATGACGCTGCCGCTCATCCATGCCGCGCCGACGAGCGAGAAGCCGGCGCACGCCAGCCCGACGCGGGGGGTGCACAGCCGCGACCCGAGCGCGGCGAAGACGGCGGCGATCAGGAAGACGGCGAGCAACGCGCCGAGGCCCAGCGCCGGCGAAACACTGACCAGAGCGGACGCCGCGGGCCCTCCGTCGCCGGCGTGGACGATGCGGGCCCAGAGCCAACCGGAAAGCGACCCACCGCCCAGGAGCGACGCGGTGAGCACGACCCAGCGCGTGATGAGCATTCGCATGGCGGCGTCATCGTAGCGGCCGCCGGCCGGGGCGCCGCCCCCGGCACAGGCTTGCGACTGCGCCCCCGGCGAATGACACTCGACGAATGCCCTCCATTCCCTCCGCCACCGTTCCGATCACCGGCGCTCCCCTGACGATTGCCGAAGTTGAGGCCGTCGCCCGGGGCGGGGCCCCGGTGGGGATCGCGCCGGAGGGCGCGGCCCGGCTCCGCGGCTCGCGCGAGGCGCTGGAGGCGGCGATCCGGTCCGGCGCGGCGATCTACGGCGTGAACACGGGGTTCGGCTCGCTGGCGCACACGCGGATCCCGGACGACAGCCTGCGCGAGGTGCAGCGCAATCTGATTCGGTCGCATTCGGCGGGGGTCGGCGAGCCGCTGCCGCGGGATGTGGTGCGGGGGATGCTCCTGCTGCTCGCGGCGTCGCTGAGCCGGGGGCATTCTGGGGTCAGGCCGGAAACCGCGTCGGCGGTCGTGTCGCTGCTCAACGCTGGGGTCACTCCGGTTGTGCCTGCGGTGGGGTCGGTCGGCGCGTCGGGCGACTTGGCGCCGTTGGCGCACGCCGTGCTGGTGCTTCTTGGGGAGGGCGAGGCGACGCTCGGGAACCGACCGGAGCGACTCCCCGGGGCCGAGGCCCTGCGCCGCGCGGCGCTGGAGCAGATCGCGCTGACGGCGAAAGAGGGCCTGGCGCTGATCAACGGGACGCACCTGATGGCGGCGCAAGGGGCGCTGCTGTGCGCGGACGCGGAGCGGCTGCTCGGGGCGGCGGTGGCGGCGTCGGCGATGTCGATCGACGCTTGCCGCGGGACCGACGCGTTCCTGGATGAGCGGGTGTACGACGTGCGGGCCCAGCCCGGGCCGGCGCGGGCCGCGGCGGCGCTGCGTGGGCTGATCAGCGGGAGCGAGGTCATCCCCAGCCACCTCCACAACGATCCCCGGGTGCAGGACCCCTACTCGCTGCGCTGCGCGCCGATCGTGCTGGGCGCGGCGATGGACGCGCTTGGGTACGTGCGCGGCGCGATCGAGCGGGAACTTGGCGCGGTCACCGATAACCCCCTGGTGTTCCCCGGAGCCCCGGGGGAGCGGGCGATGGTGTCCGCCGGGTGCTTCCACGGCATGCCTGTCGCGATCCCGCTGGATGTTGCGGCGATCGCGCTGTGCCACATCGCCGGGATCGCGGAGCGGCGCGTGTACTACATCCTGTCCGCGTCGGACGCTCAAAACCCGCTCAACGCGCACCTCTCGCCTCAGCCGGGGCTGCACTCGGGGCTGATGATCGTGCAGTACACCGCGGCGGCGTGCGTGAATGAGATAATGGGCCTGGCCTCGCCCGCGAGCGTGGGGAACATCCCCACCAGCGCCGGGATGGAGGACTACAACTCCTTCGGCCCGCGGGCCGCGGCCAAGGCGCGGCGGGCGCTGGACCTGGCGACCAGCGTGGTGGCGATCGAGTTGCTGACCGCCTCGGAGGCGCTCGAGTACCAGAGGCCGCTGAGGTCCGGCGCGGGCGTCGAGGCGGCGCACGCGGCGGTGCGGTCGGTCGTGCCGCGGCTGGTTGCTGACCGCCCTCCGGCTCCCGACATCGCGGCGATCGAGGGTCTGATCCGTGGCGGGGTGTTCGCCGGTTCGTTGTTGACATGAAATTTGGAGAAGGCGTGTGACCGTCTGCGCGGGGCAGAATCGAACGGTGGCCGCGCGCCCGGCAGGCGCGCGCCAAGGAGTTGCCATGAAACGATTCGCTGCGCTCGCCACGATGTCGCTCGCGTTGGGCCTGCCCGCCTCCCTGATGGCGTCGGACGCCCCCTCGGGGGCTCCGGCGGGGCTCCTCGACCCCTCGAAGGACAAGCCGGGCCTTGCGGTGGGCGACGCGGCGCCGAGGCTCACGCTGAAGGACGGCTCGGGCAATACCGTGGCGCTGGGAGATCTCTACGCGAAGGGCCCCGTGGTGGTGACGTTCTACCGCGGCGGCTGGTGCCCGTTCTGCACCAAAGCGCTCAAGGACTGGAACGGCAAGGCCCCGGAGTTTGAGAAGGCCGGCGCGACGCTGGTGTTCATCACCGCGGAGACGGCCGAGAGCGCCAAGGAGACCGGGGAGAAGAACGCGGCGAACCTCCGCATCGTCTCCGACGCCGACGGGTCGGCCGCCAAGGCCTTCCGCGTCGCCTTCGCGATGCCCCCGGGCGACCAGGAGAAGTACAAGGGTTACGGGGTGGACCTCTCCAGGAAGAACGCCTCGGGGAGGTGGGAACTGCCCGCGCCCGGGACGTTTGTGGTCGACAAGAGCGGCGTGGTGACCTTCGCCTCGGCGGACTGGGACTACAAGAAGCGTGTCGACCCTGCCGAGGTGATGGAAGCGGTCAAGAAGGCCGCGGCCCGGTAACGGGACGGCGCCGGCCGCTCGGCGATCATCCGGCCGACCCCCTTCGCGGGGGTCGTTTCATTTTCGGCGGGGTGGTGGTTGTGCCGGGCTGCGCGGGGGCGTAGGGTGTCGTGGAGGTGTCGCCGGCGTCAGTGGTGGGCGCCGCATCGCCGCGGTGGGGAGCACGGGAGTCGCCCGCATGAGCCCGCTCACGCTTGAGGAACCGATCCGCGGGACGCGCACGATCCGGGCCCCGCGGGGCGCGCAGAGGACGTGCAAGACGTGGCAGGCCGAGGCCGCCATGCGCATGCTCATGAACAATCTGGACCCCGACGTCGCGGAGGACCCGGCGCGGCTGATCGTCTACGGCGGGCGTGGGCAGGCGGCGCGGTCGTGGCCGGCGTTCGACGCCATCGTGGCTGCGCTCAAGCGTCTCGAGGCTGATGAGACGCTGCTGGTGCAGTCCGGCAAGCCGGTGGGGGTCGTGCGGACGCACGCGGATGCGCCGCGGGTGCTCATCGCGAACTCGAATCTTGTGCCGCACTGGGCGACGCAGCAGCACTTCGACGACCTCGCGGCCAAGGGCCTGATCATGTACGGCCAGATGACGGCCGGGTCGTGGATCTACATCGGGACGCAGGGCATCCTGCAGGGCACGTACGAGACGTACGCGGAGTGCGCGCGCCGGCACTTCGGAGGGACGCTCAAGGGCACGCTCCACGTGACGGCGGGGTGCGGCGGGATGGGCGGGGCCCAGCCGCTGGCCGTCACCATGAACGGGGGGACGTGCCTCATCGCGGACATCGACCGCGAGCGGCTGGCGCGGCGGACGCACAAGGGCTACCTGCACGAGATCATCGACGACGCCGACGCGGCGATCTCCGCGGCGATCGACTACGCCGAGCATCACCGCGCGGTGTCGGTCGGCGTTCCGGTGAACGCCGTGGAACTGCTCGAGCAGCTGCTCGACATGGGCGTGACGCCGGACACGCGCACGGACCAGACGTCCGCCCACGACCCGCTGTCGTACGTGCCCGCGGAACTCACGCTCCACGAGGCGGAGGAACTCAGGGCCTCGTTCCCCCGCGATTACGAGCACGCCAGCCTCGAGACGATGGAGCGGCACGTGCGGGCCATGGTCGAACTGCAGCGGCGCGGGGCGGTGGCGTTCGACTACGGGAACAACATCCGGCAGCGCGCCTTCGACATGGGATTCGGCGACGCCTTCGCGTTCCCGGGGTTTGTGCCGGCGTACATCCGCCCCCAGTTCTGCCGGGGGCGAGGGCCCTTCCGGTGGTGCGCGCTCTCGGGCGACCCCCAGGACATCTTCAGGACCGACGCGGCGCTCCTCAAACTCTTCCCGAAGGATGAGGGCCTGCACCGGTGGCTGGCGATGGCCAGAGAGAAGGTGCAGTTCCAGGGGCTCCCGGCGCGGATCTGCTGGTTCGGCCAGGGCGAGCGGGCCAAGGCCGGGCTGCTCTTCAACGAAATGGTCGGAAAGGGCGAGGTCGGGGCGCCCATCGTGATCGGCCGCGACCACCTCGACTGCGGCTCGGTCGCCTCGCCCAACCGCGAGACCGAGGCGATGAAGGACGGCTCGGACGCGATCTCCGACTGGGCGATCCTGAACGCGATGGTCAACGTGGCGTCGGGGGCGTCGTGGGTGTCCTTCCACCACGGGGGCG
Organism: Phycisphaerales bacterium; assembly: GCA_947476675.1. Classification (GTDB taxonomy): domain Bacteria; phylum Planctomycetota; class Phycisphaerae; order Phycisphaerales; family UBA1924; genus CANJRL01. The sequence goes on along the minus strand of CANJRL010000031.1, from coordinate 8,388 downwards.
GCGTGGGAATCGGGTTCTCCCAGCACGCGGGGCAGGTGATCGTCGCGGACGGGACCCCGGAGGCGGCGGCGCGGCTCGAGCGGGTGCTCACCAACGACCCGGCGATGGGCGTCTTCCGCCACGCCGACGCTGGGTACGAGGAGGCGCAGGCATGCGCCGATGAGCAGCGGCTGGACGTCCCGATGCGGGGGTGGTGAGACAGGCGGGTCCCCGTGCCTGCGGTGAGGGCCTGAATCCGCGCGGTGCTTGACACGGCGCTTTTCTGTGATATATTTATCACCTATGGCCCCGGCCGATGACCTCGACGCAGTGTTCCGGGCCCTGGCCCACCCGGTGCGCCGGCGGCTGCTGGACCTGCTCAAGGGCGGGGCGCTGAGCACGGGCGATCTGGCCGCGGCGTTCCCGGAGTACTCGCGGTTCGCGATCATGCAGCACCTGGGCGTGCTCGAGGAGGCAAGGCTTGTCATCCCGGCCAAGGAGGGCCGCGCCGTGCTCAATCACCTCAACGCGGCGCCTCTGCGAGAGGTGTACGAGCGGTGGGCGGGGACGTTCGAGGGCCACTGGGCCGAGGCGCTGGTGGCGCTGAAGCGGGGGTTGGAGAGGTCGGACGAGGACAAGGCCGCGGCGCGTTCGCGCCGGGCGAAGACGAAAGGCGGGCCCCGTGCCTGAGATTCTCACGTCGATCGACATCAAGGCGCCGATCCAGCGGGTGTGGGACGAGATCACGAGGGCGGGCACGTGCCGCCCGATGTTCGAGACCGTGTACCACCGCGTTCTGGAGGCGGGGAAGCCGTTCCGGTACAGCAGCGCCGACGGCAAGAGGACGTTCGTCTTCGGCGAGTTCGTGGAGATCGAGCCGCCCCGGCGGCTGGTGCACACCTTCAACTCTGCGTTCGACGGAGGGAAGGAGCCCGAGACGCTGGTGACGTGGACGCTGGCGGAGACGGCGCCGGGGGTGACGCGGGTCACGCTTCGTCATGAGCGCTTCCCCACGGAGAGCAGGACGTTCAAGGGCGTCACCAAGGGCTGGGCGGAGATCCTGGAGATGTTCCGCGTGGGGATCGAGAGGGGGACGTACCCCTTCAGGCCTCGGCTGCGCAACCGGGTGATGGCCGCGATCTCGTTCATGATGCCCGGGTCCACGCTGACCGCTCGGCTCGATGAGAAGTACCGCAGGGTCGTGTGAGCACCGCCAACTCTCGAGAGATTCCCATGAATCGTCCCGTCCATTTCGAGATCCACTCCAGCGACCCCGAGAAGGTCGGCGCGTTCTACAGCAGGGTCTTCGGCTGGTCGTTCCACAAGTGGGACGGACCGCAGGATTACCGGCTGGTCGGCGCCAGCCCGGATCGGGCGGTGGGCGCGTCCGCGGCGCACCACGGCATCGACGGCGGCATCATGCGCTCGCGCGACGGGCAGGCGCGGACCATCAACACCGTGGAAGTGAAGGACGTGGACGAGGCGTGCCGGACCATCGTCGAGGCCGGCGGCCGGATCGTCGTGCCCAAGATGGCGATCGCCGGCGTCGGGTGGCTGGCCTACGGCACGGACCCGACGGGGAACATCTTCGGGGTCATGCACACGGACGCGGCAGCGCGGTAGAGTCGCCGGGTGATGCTGCTTGTGCCGCACACGTCGGCGTCCGCATGGCCCGACTCGCGCCCCGACGCCCTGTGGCGGAGGTTCCGGACGGGCGATGCCGAGGGCTGCCGCGTGGCCCTGCTGGGGCTGCCCGACGACACGGGCGTGTTGCTCAACGGCGGGCGCGTCGGGGCGGCGGGAGGCCCGGCGGCGTTCCGCGCGGCTCTGTCGCTCTTCGGCGAGTGCTACGACGCGCTGGCGCACCGCGAACTGGGTGTGGGGGTTTTCGACGCCGGGGACGTCATCCCGGCCGCGCCGAAGGGCCCGTCTGAGGGCGAGGGAACGCGGGAACCGGCGCTGCGCCAGACCCACGACCGCGCGAGCGAGGCGGTTGCGGCGATGCTCGGCGCCGGGCTCATCGTGGTGTGCGTCGGGGGAGGGCACGACCTGACGTTCCCGACGATCCGGGCGCTCGCGCGCCGGGCCGGCGGTCCCGTCGGCGGGGTGAACGTCGACCCCCACCTTGATGTGCGCGAGACCGCGGGCAGCGGGATGCCCTTCCGGGCGGCGATCGAGGGCGGGTTTCTCGACGCCGAGCGATTTGTCGAGTACGGCGTCTCGCGATTTGCCAACTCGCGCGAGCACGTGGAGTGGGCCAAGGGCCGGGGCGTCGCGCTGATCCCCTTCGAGCGGGCGGTCGAGCACAGATCGGCGATGAGCACGGCGCTCGAACGCATGTCGAGGGGGAGCGCCGAGCCGGCCTTCGTGTCGTTCGATCTCGACGCGGTCGATGCCGCGTTCGCCCCGGGCGTGAGCGCGGCGAACCCCATGGGCTTCACGGTGGAGCAGGCGTGCCGCATCGCGCGGAGGGCCGGGGAGCACGAGAGCGTGCGGTGCTTCGACATCATGGAACTGTGCCCGGCGCACGACGACTTCGGCGGCTCGCCGAGCGGGAAGCGCGTGGGCCGCACCGCCCGGGTCGCGGCCCTGCTGTTCCTGCACTTCCTGACCGGGGTCGCGGAGAGGCGGTCGTGAGGCTGGTGGTCCGCGGCGCGAGGGCGGTGACGCTCGCCGAAGGCCCCATCCCCCGGCGCGGCGCGGCGTTGAGGGAACTGTCCGTGGTTGACCGCGCCGACGTGGTCACGAGCGGAGGACTGATCGAATCCGTCGGCCCCGCGGGGTCGGCCCGGGCCGAGCCCGGCGACACGGTGATCGAGGCGGGCGGGCGGGTGCTCATGCCCGGCTTCGTGGATTGCCACACGCACCTGTGCTCGGCGGGCGACCGTCTCGACGAATGGGAGCGGAGGCTGCGGGGCGAGACGTACCTCGACATCCTGACGGCCGGGGGCGGGATCATGTCGACGGTGCGCGCCGTCCGGGAGATGGACGAGGCGGCGCTCGCGGACGGGCTCGCGCGGCGGCTCGTCCTCGCGCTGCGCGAGGGGACGACGACCGTTGAGGTGAAGTCGGGCTACGGGCTCTCGACGGTGGACGAACTGAAGATGCTGCGCGCCATCAGGGCGGCCGCGGCGAGGTTCCCGGGGACAGTTGTTTCCACGGCTCTGCTGGGCCACGCGAAGGACGCGGCGGTTGCCGACTTTGTGGCTCGGACCATCGGCGAGACGCTGCCAGCGGTTCGGCGGGAGTTCCCGGCGTCGCCCGTGGACGCCTTCTGCGAGGCCGGGGCGTGGTCGCTCGACGAATGCGCGCGGCTGTTCGACGCGGCGATGGCTTCGGGCGCCCGCGTGCGCGTCCACGCCGACCAGTTCACGCCCATGGGCATGACGGAGTGGATGATCGAGCGCAGCGCGGCGTCGGCCCTGGCGGTGTCGGTCGACCACCTGGAGGCCACTGCGCCCGCGGCGCTGCGCCGGCTGGCCGGGAGCCGCCTGTTCGGCGTGATGCTGCCCTGCACGGGTTTTCATACGGACGACCGGTACGGCCGCGGCCGGGATTTCATCGACGCCGGCGGCGCGCTCGCGATCGCGACGAACGCGAACCCGGGCTCATCGCCGACGTGGTCGGCGCCGCTGACGATCGCGCTCGCGGTGCGGAAACTCGGGCTGACCCCGGCCGAGGCGATCGCGGCGTGCACGGTGAACGCCGCGGCTCTGCTGGGCGCAGCCGACCGCGGCGTGATCGCCCCGGGCAAGCGCGCCGACCTCGTGTTGCTCCGGCACACGGACGAGCGGATGCTGGCGCATCACATCGGGGGCAACCCGGTGGATGCGGTGATTGTCGGGAGCGCGGTTGTTTCGGGGGACGGCGAGCGCTGACCCCAGGTACGCCACGCGGCGCCGCAATCCGGGCACTCCGCGAGGCCGTCTGCTCCGAACGCGGCATCGTGAAGGTCGCCGGCGCACGAGGGACAGACGCGCTGAGCGAGCATGCTGCGGATCATGACCGATCGATCGCGTATCGACCTTTCAAACCATGATTTGAAGAGCAGAAAGCAGGCAAGTGCCGCGGCGGGAATCATCAGGATATGCACGGCGCCCGGCGCAGCCCAAAGAATGCACCAGAGAATCAGGACGCCAAGGACTCCGGGCAATACCTGACGATCCCCGCGCCGCAACACGGCGGGCGCCGTGGTTAGCCGGCGACCAAGCGCCGACGCCTTGCCCGCCCTGGCGAATCGCGAGGACCACGGGTCGGCGAGCGGCACGTAGACATGCCGATCGTCCGAGACTGCGATTCTTCGGATCATCGGGCCGTGTTTCCCGAGCAACCGGGCTCGGATGCCGGAGTCGGGCTCGGCGCGGATACGCGTCCGACGCCCCAACTGGTCCGCGCGCCACGCCGCCCCGCACTCCGAGCAAACGATGCAGCCGTCGCTCTCCGCCTTCGAGCCTTCGAGTGGGTAGCAACAGGCCCCACATCGCCTGTCACGCAGACACGCGCCGCGGATCGAGAGGATCTCACCTTCGGTTACCACCCGATGGAGTGCCTGGCTGACGCCGGCTATCGCGAGACCCAGGAGCACCCCGACCGCGCAGATCGCCCAGAGGCTGAACTGTGGGGAAGGCATCACGCGCGGCAACACGGCCCCCGCCGCGCCGAGAGCGAATCCGAGCAAGACCGGCGGGCGCTTACCAGCAACATTCGGTGTGAGCGACGGCGGCAGCGACGTGTCCCCGGTCATCGTCAGTGACCATTGCGCGCGCGATCGGTCAGCCACGGCCACCGTCTTCCCGCGGTCATCGCGCTGAGTCGCCCCCTTCGTCACCGCGTGCCACAATGCGCGGAATCGCCGCATCGCTCCAAGGTACCCGAGCCCGGCCCTACTATCCCCGCTTATGGTCCCGAAGGTGACGGCGCAGGAAGCGGATCTCGCCCGGCTTGCCGCGGCGAAGGTCGTGCAGACGCACGTGCGGCTCGCGGAGTTCGTCCGCGCCGGTCACACCCTGGCGCAGGTCGACAGGTTCGTCGAACAGACGCTCGCCGACCTGGGCTGCCGCTCGGCGTTCCTGGGGTACAAGGTGGCGCGGTCCCCGGCGTTCCCGAGCCATGCTTGCCTGAGCGTGAACGACTGTGTGGTCCACGGGATGGCCGGTTCGTACCTCGCGCCGCTCAAGCCGGGCGACGTCCTGAAAATCGATATCGGCGTGGTCCACAAGGGCTTCATCGGGGATGCGGCGTGGACCTACGCGATCAAGGAGCGCGGCGACCAGGCCGAGCGGCTGATGGAGTGCGGGAAGGAATCGCTCCGCCGCGGCGTGGCGACGCTCGGCCCTCCGAACACGTACATCGCCTGGGCGCGGGCGGTGCAGGGCTATGTCGAGGGAGAGTGCGGCTTCCACCTGGTGCGGGGGCTCGGGGGGCACGGCTACGGGCGGAAGCTGCACATGAGGCCCTACGTCTCGAACACGCTTCCGCTGAGCCCGGGCGAGTGGCCCGACGCCTACACCCCGTGCACCGCCGGGACGCTGGTCGCGGTCGAGCCGATGATCGGCGTGGGCACGGGCGAGACGATGCAGACCGACCGCGGCGCGAGGGGGCAGGAGTGGCCGATCCACACCGCCGACGGCTCGCTCTCGTGCCATTATGAGCACGACGTGCTGATCACCGACGCCGAGCCCGAGGTGCTGACCGCGGGGCTCACGGCCCTCCCCGACGTCCTGGGCTGAGCGGGGTTGCTCCGGGGAGTCGGATGCGGGATAGTCGCCGACTCAGGCCTTAAAGGACCCCGACGCATGCGCATCCGCACGCTGGACATCTCGGACAAGCGCCCGCACTCCGCCGCCCCCGACTGGACGCAGGCGGACATCGAGGCCCCCAAGCCGCAGAAGATCGCGCAGATGTTCTTCATCGTGACGCAGCTGCGGCCCGACGGGCTGCCGCTGCTCTCGTACGCCGGGAAGCACGCCTCTCCCGAGTTCCCGTGGCGCCAGCCCAACCCCGGGGGCGCCGGGCAGGGCTTCGACGAATACTCCGACGAGGACGTGCGGGTGAGCCTGCGCATCTGGATGCTGCAGACCTTCGAGCACTCGATCCCCATCACCCGCGCGCTGGTGGACGACGTGCTCTCGATGCTGGCCGCGATCTGCGTGAAGGCGTCGAAAGACCGGGGATCGAAAGAACACGCGTGACCGCGTCGCGCGGAGGAGGAGCCGGCCATGGCGGAAGCCGTTCTGTTCGATCTCGCGAGCCTGCCCGAGGATTCGCCGATGCCGCTGCTCACCCGTCGGCGGGTGATGGGCGAGCGCTGCATGCTCTCGGCGGTGACGCTGGAGCCGGGCTTCGTGCTCGAATCGCACAGTCACGAGAACGAGCAGATCGTGGTGATGCTCAGCGGGCGCTGCGTGTTCGGGCTCGGCGCGCCGGGCTCGCCGGAGCACCGCGAGGTGGAGGTGGCCGGAGGGCAGGCGCTGCTCCTCCCCTCGAACGTCCCGCACTCGTGCCGCGCGCTCGAACGCACGTCGATCCTGGACGTCTTCAGCCCCCCGAGCGCGACGACGGGCGTGGACCGGCCGCGCGGCTAGACTCGGAGCATGGGCTTTCTTCCCGACTGGCGCGACGAGGTCCGGTACATCTCGGACCTGATGCGCGACATCAGCCGCGAGCAGGACCCCCAGAAGGTCGCGGTGCTCTACGGCGAGAAGATGCGCGCGGTGTTCCCCCGCGATCGGCTCGTCACCGTGAGCCGCCGCGGCCTCGAGTGGCCGTTCTTCCGCGTCACCCGCAACACCGACTGGACGGAGGAGATCGATCCCTGGAAGCAGAAGGACCGGCTCCCGCTTCTGAGGGGCGGGTTCGTCGCCGACCTGCTCTACGGCAACGAGGTGGCGATCATCCAGGATCTTCGAGTTCCCGAGGAGGACCCCGCGGCGGAGCACCTCCGCGGCATGCGATCGCTGTTCGCGATCCCCCAGTTCGACAACGGGGAGGCGGTGAACATGGTGCTGGCGCTGCACGCGCGGCCCGACGCGGTCGATACGAGCGCCGCCGCGACCATGGTCTGGAACTCGAACCTGTACGGGCGGGGCACGCTGAACCTTGTGCTCCGCCGCGAGCTCAACGAGGCGTACCAGGAGATCGACCGCGAACTGAAGATCGTGGGCGAGCTGCAACGCTCCCTGTTGCCCGCCGAACTGCCGCGGATCCCAGGGCTCGACCTGGCCGCCGCGTACGAGCCCTCCAAGCGCGCCGGGGGCGACTACTACGACGTCTTCCGCCTGCCCGGCGGGGACTGGGGCTTTTTCATCGCCGACGTCAGCGGGCACGGCACACCGGCCGCGGTCATGATGGCGATCACGCACGCCATCGCGCACTCGATCCCCGAGCCCATCACGCCGGGCGACATGCTCGCGGCGATCAACGGGCGGCTGGCGGAGCGCTACACCGGCGGCGCGGGCTCGTTCGTCACGGCCTTCTACGGCGTGTACCGCCCCCGGGAGCGCACGCTGACCTACGCCAGCGCCGGGCACAACCCGCCGCGCCTGCGCTACGAGGGGAGCGTCGTCTCGCTCGATTCGCCCTCGGGGCTGCCCTTGGGCATCGTGCCGCAGGAGTGGTACCCGGAAACGTGCGTCCGCTTCGGCCCGACGGACCTCCTGCTGCTCTACACCGACGGCATCACCGAGACCTTTGCGACGGGGGGAGGCGGCGCGGGCGAAGGCCGCGAAGGCGGGCGATCGATGTACGGGACCGACAGGCTCGACTCCATCCTCGCCTCGCACCGCGGCGGCGCGAAGGCGTTGGTTGATGCTGTCCAGGCCGATGTGCGCGCCTTCTCCGACGGCGCTGCGGCGGTGGACGACCGGACCCTGCTCGCGATGACGGTCACGCAGTAGCGCGGCGCCGCCTCGCGGTGAGCGCGGAGCCGAGCGCGAACGCGACAACGCCTCCGGGAGCGGGAACGGCGTTGATGATCACGTCGTCGAGCACCAGCTCGGAGCTGAAGGGCACGCCCACGCCGTTGATCGCGTTGAGGTGGCCCCAGTTGATGAACTCGATGGTCACCGGCATCGTCGGATCCAGCGGGACGAAGTCGAAAGCGTACACGGCCGACTGCTGACCGCCGAGGCCGCTGGGAATCGCGAGGTAGCGGATCGGGTTGCCCCCCACGACGTTGGACATGCGGAGGCCCATGATGCCCTTCTGCCAGGTCCCGGCCGACGCCGCGTCCTCACCGCTCACCCAGAACGTCATCTGGTACATGGCGGCGGGGGACAGCTGCGTGTTCACGGTCTGCGAAAGGATGCACGGTGCGCCGAATGTCGGTGTGAAGGTGGGAGGCGTGGCGAACGTCACGCGGCCGTCGGGCAGGAAGTTTGGCGTCACGTCGACGTCGGTGACAAAGTTGCC
>CANJRL010000030.1 GCA_947476675.1 Phycisphaerales bacterium | reverse complement strand
CGGGCCCCCTCACACCGGCCCCCGCCACCATCGGCGGGCCCCGAGTGGTCCGGCCTGCGTGACCGCCGCGGGGCCTCCCCGCGCCGAGAACCTCCTGAGATCCTCACGAAATCGGCGGGGTTCGCCGCCCAATCGTAGTGCACGGTCGAGGGGCGTCGGGCGCGCTTATCGCACCCGGTTGGCTCTTTCCATCTCCGACGCCGCAGGATGCGAGCGTCGGAGCCGTTCCGCCGATACATCGCTCCCCCCCTGGCAACCTCGCCCGACTGGCGCGTCTCTTCGAACGTCCGATTTCCCGCCGCCGCAGCAGCCGCATCATGCCCACCTTCGCGCTCATCTCGGACATCCACGGCAACCTCGAGGCCCTCCTCGCGGTGCTGGAGAGCGTCGGCCGGGCGCCGGTCGATCACGTGGTGTGCCTGGGCGATGTCGTGGGCTACGGCCCGGACCCGGCGGCGTGCGTCGAACTGGTCGCCGACGCGTGCGACGCGGTGGTCGTCGGAAACCATGAGCAGGCGGTGCTCGACGACGGCGCGATGGCCCGCTTCAGCGCTTCGGCCCGCGTCGGGATCGAGCACTCGCGGGCGACGCTCTCGGCCGGGCATCTGTCGATCATTCGCTCGTGGCCCGAGCGGGCCGAGATCGCCGGGCTGGCGGTCACGCACGGCTCCTTCGGGCGGGACGCGAACGAGTACATCCACGACCGCTCGGCGGCGGCGCGTTCGTTCCGGGCGTGCGAGGCGGAGTTCTCCGCGTTCGGGCACACCCACGTGCCGTCGCTCTTCTCGGCGCCGGTGGGGCGGGACGTGGCGGACATGTTCGTGCGCGCGGCGCAGGTGGTGGGGGGGCCGGTGACGGCGCTGCCGACGTGCCACCGGCACATGATCAATCCCGGGTCGGTCGGCCAGCCCCGGGACGGGAACCCGGACGCGGCGTGGGCCCTGCTGGACACCGCGGCGCGCACGCTGCAGGTGCGGCGGGTGGCGTACGACGCCGCGGCGGTGACCCGGAAGATCCGGCAGGCGGGCCTGCCCGAGAGGCTGGGGGAGCGGCTGTTGGTCGGGGCGTAAGCCTCGCGTGAGGGCGGCACGGTAGGCTGGAGGAATGCAATCCAAAGCCGCGACGGTTGCCGCGTATCTCGCCGAGTTGCCGGAGGACCGCCGCCGCGCGATCGAGGCGGTGCGGGCGGTGGTGCTGGCGAACCTCGACAAGGGGTTCGCCGAAGGGATGACGTACGGGATGATCGGGTACTTCGTGCCGCACTCGGTGTACCCGGCGGGGTACCACTGCGACCCGAAGCAGCCGCTGCCGTTCGCGAATCTTGCGTCGCAGAAGAACCACATGGCGCTGTACCTGATGGGGCTGTACGTCCCGGACACGCAGGGAGCCGGCTCGGGGCCGGTGGCGCGGTGGTTTCACGAGGCGTGGGCAAAGACGGGCAAGCGGCTCGACATGGGCAAGGCCTGCATCCGCTTCAAGAAGGCGGAGGATCTGGCGCTGGACGTGATCGGCGAGGCCATCCGGCGGACGACCGTCGCGGAGTACATCAAGCGCTACGAGTCGGTGCTCGCCGCCCGGAGGGCCAAGCCCGATGCGGCGGCCGGGAAGCCGGCGGCGAAGAAGCGAGCCGCCAAGGCATCCGCCGCCAAGGCTCCGGCGAAGAAGCCCGCGAAGAAGGCGGCGAAGAAATCGGTGAAGAAGGCGGCCGGGAAGGCCGCGGCGCGGCGCTGAGCGGGCCGGCGCCGGCGCACGGAGCATCTCATGGCGATGGCGTACCTGGTGTTCAACACCGCCCTGTACATCGGCCTTGCGCTGTGGTCGACGGCGGCGCCCGAGCGGGTGGGGCGGCTGGTCGGCCTGGCGTTCGCGACGCCCTCGGGGAAGAGCGAGTTCCTCACGGTGTACGGGGGGCTGGAGTTCGGGGCGGGCCTGTTCTTCGCGGCCGCGGCGGCGAAGCCGGAGTTGCGGCAGGCGGGGCTGCTCTTCGGGCTGCTGTTCTACGCCGGGCTCGTGGCGTGGCGCATCCCCTCGCTGCTCATCATCAAGGACATCTCGAGGCCGACGTACATCCTCGCGACGACGGAGGCGTTGCTGTTCGCGGCGTCGCTCGCGTTGTGGCTGGCTCGGGGCCGGGCGGTGTAGAAGGCAGCGCCCCCCCTGGGCGGCGTGTGTGCGGCGAGATCCGCGGGGCCGATGAGTCCGGGATGACTTGGCCGCGAAGGCCCTCTCGGGCGTCCCCCGCCCTCCGCGGCGAGCGCGGACCTTCCGCGGCACTTGACTTCGCGGTGGGCCGGTCTAGAGTGAAAGCGTTAATGACCCGCAATCCCTGCCAGCACCGACTTTGCTCGGCCGCGACGATCGTCGCGATGCCCGCGATGTCGATGTGCCAGCGTCACGCAAGTGCGCCAGGGCCCTGCGAAGGCTGTTGACCGAACCGGCGATCTCCCGATCGCGTTCGCGAAAACGACCAACCCGCAGGGCCCGGCCCGGCGGGTTTTTTCATGGCTGCTGCGCCCCACGCGTCCACTGCCGGCCCCGGCCGAACGCGAGTTCACGCGAGGCGCCCGCAGGGCATCCGAGAGGGACGAGAGAGAGAGACATCAAGCCGACGATCGCCGCGTCAGCAGGAAGAAAGCGGCGAAGACAGGAACCCACCCGTGAAGACCGACAGCACCGCGATCACCAACCGCACCATCCGCGTCGGCGCCCCGACAACGGCGCTCGGCGCCGCCAGGGCCGCCGTCGCGATCGAGGCGATGGCCCGAGCGGGGCTGCGCGCACGTCACGTGGGCATCGCGGCGGACCCCAGCGGGCTCGGCGATGAAGCGATCGGTGAGGCCACCGCGCTGGAGGCGGCGCTGCTGGACGACTCGATCGACGCCGCGGTCACCGCGCTCGATGGGGCCGCGGCCGATCCCTCGTCGGGGCTGCGGATCTCGGCGACCTTGCGCCGGTGGTCGCCGCTGCGCGCCCTGATCTCGCACAACCGGGCGCCGCTGTCGCGTCTGCCCGCCGCGAGCGTGGTCGCCGCGGACGGCGACGAGGTGGCGGCCCAGGTGGTGTCTTCGCGGGCCGATCTGGTTGTCACCCGAGGCGCCGGGGGGCCCGAGGACCTGATCCGCCGTGTCCGCGAGGGCGACCTCGACGCCGCCATCGTGTCGTTCGCCGATCTGGCATGGTTGGGCCGCGTCGACGAGGCGGACCAGATTGTGTCGGTATCCGAGGTGGCGCCCCCCGCGGGGGCCGGCGCGCTCGGCCTGCTGATCCGCTCGGACGACCTGGAGGCAGCCGCGATCCTGGCCCGGGTGGACCACCCGCTCACGGCGCAGGCGGTGCTCGCGGAGCGGGTCTTCGCCGAGGCGGTCCGCGACGCGACGGGATTCGCCGTCGCGGCGTCGGCGGCGGTGCACAGCGGGGTGGTTCTGTTCGGGCGGGCCGTGCCGCGCGACGGCGCCGAACGAATCGACGTCGAGGAGAGGGCGGTCGATCCGCGCCGCGCCGCCGAGGCCGCGGCTCGTGCAATCGCGTTCCGCGCGGGGCGGCGGCGCCTCGCGGTCGCGTGAGATCGACCGCCGCGGAGGGGTGCTCGGACGGGCGCGGCAGGGCGGGTACCCTATCGCGTCCGTCCGCAGCATCGCCCGGGCCGAGACCACAGCCATTCCCCAGCCTCACGACGAGCCGCAGCCGCCGCACGATGCATCGGATCACCTCGCCTGGCTCGAGGCGGAGTCGATCCACATCCTTCGCGAGGTCGCCGCGGAATGCGAGAGGCCGGCGCTGATGTTCAGCGGGGGCAAGGACTCGATCGTCATGCTGCACCTGGCCCGCGCCGCCTTCTGGCCCGGGCGGCTGCCGTTCCCCGTCCTTCACATCGACACCGGGCACAACTTCCCGGAGGTCATCGCCTTCCGCGACGCGATGCTCGCACGGTTTGGCGAGAGGCTGATCGTCCGCACGGTCGAGGACGCCATCGCGCGTGGGATCGCGCACGATGCTCCGGGCGACAGCCCGAGTCGCAACCTGGCCCAGATCCCCACCCTGCTCGACGCTGTGGCGGAGTTCAGGTTCGACGCGCTGTTCGGCGGCGCCCGGCGCGACGAGGAGCGGGCCCGCGCCAAGGAGCGTGTCTTCTCGTTCCGAGACAGCCTTGGCCGGTGGGACCCGCGCCGTCAGCGCCCGGAACTCTGGCGGCTCTACAACGGGAGGACGCGTCGGTCGACCGTCGCGGGGGACGCGGGGGAGCACATCCGTGCGTTCCCGCTCTCGAACTGGACCGAGATCGACGTGTGGCGCTACATCGAGGCCAACGGCATCGAGGTTCCCTCCATCTACTTCTCGCACGAGCGCGACACCGTGCTGCGCGCCGGGTGCATCTGCCCGGTCTCCGGCTTCTTCCCGCCCCGCGCCGGGGAGGCCGTCACGCGGCGGAGAGTCCGCTTCCGCACCGTCGGCGACATGACCTGCACCGCGGGGATCGAGAGCGGCGCCTCGACGGTGGCGGCGGTCATCGCCGAGACACTCGCCTCCGACATCAGCGAGCGCGGGGCGCGCCTCGACGACACCTTCAGCGAGGCCGCCATGGAAGACCGCAAGCGCGAGGGCTACTTCTAGTGCCCACGCCGCGCGACGTGCTGCGCCTGGTGACCTGCGGCTCGGTGGACGACGGGAAGTCGACGCTCATCGGCCGGCTGCTCCTCGACACCCGCTCGATCGTCAGCGACCAGGTGGACGCCGCGGAGCGCGCCAGCGCCGCCCGGGGGGACGAGCGCCTCGACCTCGCGCTCTTCACCGACGGGTTGCGCGCCGAGCGCGAGCAGGGCATCACCATCGACATCGCCTACCGGCACTTCTCCACGCCGCGCCGCCGGTTCATCATCGCCGACGCCCCGGGCCACGCCCAGTACACCCGCAACATGGCGACGGGCGCGAGCACGGCGGACGTCGCGGTCATCCTGGTGGATGTGCGGCACGGGGTGGTCGAGCAGACGAGCCGACACGCCGCGATCGTGGCCCTGCTCGGCGTGCCGCGGATCGTCCTGTGCGTGAACAAGATGGATCTCGCCGGGTTTTCCCGCGCGGAGTTCGAGCGGCGCCGCGACGAGTTCCTCGCGTTCGCCCTCGGCGCTTCGCCCGACGGGGGGCCGACGATTGCCGAGCGCTGCGCCATCGAGTGCGTCCCGGTCGCCGCGCTCGAGGGCGACAACATCGTCGGCCGATCCCCGCGCACGCCCTGGCACGGGGGCCCGTCGCTGCTCGAGGCCCTCGAGGCCGCGCCCGCCGCCTCGGCCGACCCCGCCGCGCCGGCGCGGTTCCCGATCCAGTGGGTGATCCGGCCCCAGCGCGGCGGGGGGGCGGACTACCGTGGGTACGCCGGGACGCTCTCGGCGGGGACTCTCGCGGTGGGGGACGAGGTGCTCGCGCTGCCCTCGGGCCTGCGCTCGCGCATCACCGCCATCCACCTCGGCGAGCGCGGCCTCGCCTCGGCCCGCGCGCCGCGATCGGTTGCGCTCACCCTCGCCGACGACCTCGACATCGGCCGGGGGGAGACCCTGGTGGGTGTCTCCGGCCCTCCGCCGACCGTTGCGCGGGAGGTCGCCGCGACGCTCCTGTGGATGAGCGAGGCGCCGCTCGTCACGCCGGCCCGACTGCTGCTCAAGCACGCGACTCGGACGGTCCCGGCGGCGGTGAGCGCCGTCGAGCGCCGCCTCGACATCTCGACCATGGCGAGCGCCGAAGCCGCGGGGCCCCTGGCGCTCAACGAGATCGCCCGCGTCTCGGTCCGGCTCGGCGAGCCCATCGTCTGCGACCCGTACCGCGCCTGCCGCGACACCGGCTCGTTCATCCTCATCGACCCACGAACCAACGACACGGTCGCCGCGGGGATGATCGCCTCGGCGACGCCGGAAGGCTGACTCAGCGCGGGCCGAGCAGCCATTGCCCGGCGGCGGCGCATGCGAGCACGACCAGCGCCGGGGGGGCGGGTCCGAGCGTGAGGCCGGCGAGGGAGGCGAGCGCCAGCGCCGCATCCCCCGTCGAACGGATCGATTCTGCGCCGATCGGGGTGATCAGCGCAGCGAGGAGCACGCCGACCACGGTCGCGTTGGCGCCCCGCAGAGCCCCGCTCGCCCACGCCGAGGCGCGGAGCCGATCCCAGAACGGCATCGCCCCGCCGATCAGCAGCCACGCCGGCAGATAGATCGCGACGAGCGCCAGCACCCCGGCAGTCCAGGCGCTCCCGGCGCCCCCGGAGATCGCGACGCCCAGATACCCCGCGAAGGAGAACAGCGGGCCGGGGACCGCCTGCGCCACGCCGTACCCGGCGAGGAACGCCTCATCGCTGATCCAGCCCCGCGGCACGGTCTCGGCGCGGAGCAGGGGCAGGACCACGTGCCCCCCGCCGAAGACCAGCGACCCGGAGCGGTAGAACGCATCGGCGATCTCGATGTGACGCTCGCCGGTGGCCCGGGCCAGGAGTGGCAGCGCGACGAGCAGCGCGACAAACGTCAGGAGAGCCGCGACGCCGGCTCGCCGGCCCCCTGTGGCCGGGGGCGGCGCTGCGCCCTGGTTTGTGTCATGCGTGCGCAGCGCGCCCCACCCGACAGCCGCCCCCGCCGCGATGATGGCGACCTGGGTCCATGCCGCCGGCGCGAGCAGCGCCGCGACCGCCGCGGCCAACGCGAGCCCGGCCCTGAACGCGTCGGGGCACAGCGCCCGTGACATCGACCACACCGCCTGCGCCACCGCCGCGACGGCGGCGATCTTGAGCCCGCGCAGCCACCCGGCGTGGGCGACATCGCCGAGCGCCGCGACGCCGTACCCGAAGCCGATCATGAGCGCCGCCGAGGGCAGGAGGAAGCACGCGGTCGCCAGAAGGCCGCCGAGCGTTCCCGCCCGGCGGGCGCCGATCGCGTACGCCGCCTGGCTGCTCGCAGGACCGGGCAGAAACTGGCACAGCGCGAGCAGGTCGGCGAACTCGCGCTCGCCGAGCCAGCCGCGGCGGCGGACGAACTCGGCGTGGAAATATCCGAGATGAGCCGCCGGACCGCCGAAGGATGTCGCGCCGAGGCGGAGGAAGACGAGGGCGATCTCCCGCGTGCGGCCTGTTTGCCGTGATGGTTCCTCCACGCGGCCAAAGATACCGGTCGGGCGGGATCGGGTAGGGTGCGCGCGGAGGGGGGTCAGGACCGCATGCAGCAGGGCGCCTTGCCGAACATTCCGAAGGGCCTCTTCGCGTCGATCCGGCGAGAGAAGCCGAGCATCCAGGCCGCGAAGATCCTGTTCGACTGCGCGGCGCTCGACGGCGCCGGCGTCCGCGCGCTGCTGAGGACCGGCGATGGGGGGCTGACCGAGGAGGACGCCGAGGAGCGTCTGCGGGAGCACGGGCCGAACGTCCTGGCCAAGGACCGCCGCCCCGGCTGGCCCCTGCTGCTCCTGCACGCGGCGGTGAACCCGCTGGTCCTGCTCCTGGGAGCGCTGGCGGCGGTGTCGTTCGCGACGGGCGACCTCCGCGCCGGGGTGGTGATGGCGCTGATGATCGCGCTCGGCGTCGCGCTTCGGATCATCCAGGAATCGCGCGCCGACCGGGCGGCCGCGAGCCTCAAGGCGATGATCTCCGTCACCGCGACGGTGGTGAGGGGCGGCGTGGCGCGGGAGGTCCCGATGTCGCTCGTGGTCCCGGGCGACATCGTGCGCCTCGCCGCGGGGGACATGATCCCGGGCGATGTGCGCATCCTTTCGGCGAAGGACCTGTTCGTGATCCAGGGGTCGCTCACGGGCGAGAGTTTCCCGGTCGAGAAGTTCGAGGCCGAGCGGAACCCCGGCGCGGCGGACCCGGTCTCGCTCACGAGCGTCGCGTTCCTGGGGACCAGCGTGGAGAGCGGCACGGCGACGGCGGCGGTGGTCGCGACCGGGATGAACACCTATCTGGGGACGATGGCGGAAGCGATCGCCGCGCAGCCCCAGGAAACGGCGTTCGACCGCGGGGTGAAGCGCTTCACGGTGCTGATGATGCGGTTCATGCTGGTGATGGTCCCGCTCGTGTTCGTCATCAACGGTCTGAGCCGCGGCAACTGGAAGGACGCGTTCTTCTTCGCGCTGGCGGTGGCGGTGGGGCTGACGCCCGAGATGCTGCCGATGATCGTGACGGTGTGCCTGTCGAAGGGCGCTGTGGCCATGAGCCGCAGGAAGGTGATCGTCAAGCGGATCAACGCCATCCAGAACCTGGGGGCGATGGACGTGCTGTGCACGGACAAGACGGGCACGCTGACGATGGACCGGGTGATCCTGCAGAGGCACTGCGATGTGGCGCTCCGCGACAGCGGGGATGTCCTGGCGCTCGCGTTCCTCAACAGCCGGTTCCAGACCGGGCTCAGGAACGTGCTGGACCGCGCGGTGCTCGACCACGGGCCCGGCTGCGCGGACTCGGACATCGCGCGATTCGGAAAGGTCGACGAGATCCCCTTCGACTTCCAGCGCCGGGTCATGTCCGTGGTGGTGCGAACGCCGGAGGGAAGCGACCGGCTCATCTGCAAGGGGGCGCCCGAGGCCGTCTTCCCGCGATGCGTTGCGTTCGAACTGGAGGGCGAGAGGCTGCCGATGGACCACGCCCACATCGACGGGCTGCAGGCGGAGTACGAGCGGCTGTCGGCGGATGGTTTCCGGGTGCTGGCGATCGCGAGCAGGGACGCCGAGCCGCGCGGCGGCGCGTACTCGAAGGCCGACGAGCAGGGCCTGATCCTGCGGGGGTACGTGGCGTTCCTGGACCCGCCGAAAGACACCGCGGCGGCGGCGATCGCGGCCCTCCGGTCGCACGGCGTCGCGGTGAAGGTGGTCACGGGGGACAACGACCTGGTGGCCCGCAAGGTCTGCGCAGAGGTCGGCATCGCCACCGACGCGGTGGTGCTCGGGGCGCAGGTCGAGGCGATGACCGACGCGGATCTGGCCCGGGCCGCGGAGCGCGCGACGCTCTTCGCCCGGGTTTCGCCGGCGCACAAGCAGCGGATCATCCGCGCCCTCCAGGCGGGGGGGCACACCGTCGGGTTCATGGGCGACGGGATCAACGACGCCCCGGCGCTGAGGGCCGCCGACGTCGGGGTCAGCGTCGACTCCGCGGTGGACATCGCCAAGGAATCGGCGGACATCATCCTGTTGGAGCGCTCGCTCATGGTGCTGGGCGACGGCGTGGTCGAGGGCCGCAAGGTCTTCGCGAACATCCTCAAGTACGTGCGGATGGGGGCGAGCAGCAACTTCGGGAACATGTTCAGCGTGCTGGGCGCCAGCGTGTTCGTCCCGTTCCTGCCCATGGCGCCCATCCAGATCCTCGCCAACAACCTGCTCTACGACGTCAGCCAGTCGGCGATACCGACCGACGAGGTGGACCCGGAACAGGTGGCGAGGCCGCGGCCCTGGAGCATGAAGGATCTCACGCGGTTCATCCTGTGCGTCGGGCCGTGCTCGTCGGTGTTCGACTACACGACCTTCCTGCTGATGCTCTTCGTGTTCGGCTGCCGCGACGTGTCGACGCCGGAGGCGGCGGCGCGGAGCGCGAGCGTGTTCCAGGCCGGGTGGTTCGTCGAGAGCCTGCTCACGCAGACGCTGATCATCCACGTGATCCGCACCAACCGCCTCCCCTTCCTGCAGAGCCGCGCGTCGTGGCCTCTGACGGCGACATCGGTGTGCGTGGCGGCGGCGGGCATCGCGATCCCGTTCACGGTGGTCGGCAGGTACCTGGGCTTCGCGCCCCTGCCGCCGGCCTACTGGGCCTGGCTGGCCTTGACGCTCGCGTGCTACGTGGGGCTCACGCAGGCCGTGAAGGCCTTGCTCGCGAGGGGTGGATGGATCTGATGCGGCGCGGGCCTCCGGCGCCGTACGCTGCGACCTGCCTGTCCGATTCGTACGACGATCACCAAGGAGATCAAGATGAGCGAAACAAAGGTGCTGTACACCGCCATGGCCCACACCACCGGAGGCCGCGACGGCGCCTCCCGCACCAGCGACGGCCGCCTCGACGTCAAACTGTCCTCGCCCGGGGGGCCCGGGGCCGGGACCAATCCCGAGCAGCTCTTCGCCGCCGGCTGGTCGGCGTGCTACATCGGCGCCATGAAGGCGGTTGCCCCGGGGATGAAGGTCATGCTGCCCCAGGACCTCTCGGTCGACGCCGAGATCGACCTGTGTAAGAACGAGGGCGGGTACTTCTTGAAGGCCCGCCTCCGCGTCAGCCTGCCCGGGATGGACCGCGCCACCGCGGAGAGGGTCGTCGCCGCGGCCCACCAGACGTGCCCCTACTCGAAGGCGACGCACGGGAACATCGAGGTCGAGACGACGGTCGCCTGAGGACCGCCGCCGCCGGCGCTCTCTGAAGAAGCGAGGTGAGCGAGCGGCCGGTGGGGGCCGACAGCCCATCGGATCAAGAGTGAGCCCGCGGACAGGGCCGCTTCAACGAGGCGGACGGGACTCGAACCCGCAACCACCGGATCGACAGTCCGGTACTCTAACCAATTGAGCTACCGCCCCTAACAAACGCCGCACAACGGCGTTGCGGCCGAGGCGGGACCGCGAAATGTAGCCGCCCACGCCACTCTGTCAAGACACGCGGCTCCGTCCTCCTCACAACGATCGTCACTCTCCACCGCGAGCGCGGGCCGGCGCGGCGCTCACTTGCCCTCGAACCACGTCCGCCCGACCCCCGACTCCACCTTCATCTCGACGCTCAGGCTCATCGCCCGCTCCATCCGCTCGACGATCAGGGCACGTGCCGCGGCCGCGAGTTCCTCGGGGGCTTCGAAGACCAGTTCGTCGTGGATCTGGAGGAGCATCCTCACTCCGGGAATCTCCGGCGCCCCGCCGCCGCGGCGCCTCCACGCGTGCTCGCTCAGCCTCTCGTGGAGGTCCAGCATCGCGACCTTGATCAGGTCCGCCGCGGAGCCCTGCACCACCGAGTTGATCGCGATGCGCTCGCCCAGCGAGCGCTCGGCCGGGTTGCGGGAGCCGATCTGCGGCACCGGGCGCCGGCGCTTGAGGATCGTCTCGACATAGCCGAAGCGCCTGGCCTGCTCGATGCACTCCTGCAGGAAGGTGGTGATCCCGGCGAAGCGGCGCTTGTAATCGTCGATGATCGCCGCGGCCCGCTTGTCGTCGACGCCCAGGCGCCGCGCCAGCCCGTAGGCCGTGATGCCATACACGATCCCGAAGTTGACCATCTTCGCGCCGTCGCGCTGCTCGCGGGTGACGGCGGAGGGTTCAACGCCGTGGATCTGCGCCGCGACGGCGCGGTGGATGTCCTCCCCGGCGCGGAAAGCCTCGATGAGCGCCGGGTCGCGCGAGAGGTGGGCGAGCAGGCGCAGTTCGATCTGGGAATAGTCCGCGGAGATGAGCACCCGGCCCGGGGGCGCGACGAAGGCGCGGCGGATCTCGCGCCCGATGTCCGAGCGGATGGGGATGTTCTGCAGGTTCGGGTCGCTGCTGCTCAGCCGCCCGGTGGCGGCGACGGTCTGGTTGAAACTCGCGTGGATGCGCCCGGTGGTGGGGTTGATCGCCTCCTTGAGCGCAACCAGGTATGTCCCGACCAGCTTGGTGAGTTGGCGGTACTCGACGATGAGCCGCGGCACGGGGGTGGTGATCGCCGCGTCTTCGGCCAGCGTCTCCAAGACCTCGATGTCCGTGCTGAAGCCGGTCTTGGTCTTCTTGACCGGCTTCAGCCCCAGGCCCGGCTCCGCGGCGTCGGCCTTCGAGAAGAGCACATCGGCGAGTTGCTTCGGCGAATCGGGGTTGAAGGCCCGGGGCGAGGCGGCGTTGATCTCCTCGCGGAGGCCGCGGATGCGTGCTTCCAGGCGCGCAGCCTGGCGGTCCAGTTCCGCCGCGTCGACCGCGATCCCGTTCCACTCCAGTTCCGCGAGCACGTCGACCAGCGGCGTCTCGACGTCGGCGCAGAGGCTTTCCAGCCCCATCGCCCGGAGTTGCGGCATCAGCACGCCGGCCAGCCGGAGGGTCACGTCGGCGTCTTCCGCGGCGTACCGCGTCGCCCTTTCGGTGTCGACGGTGTCGAAGCAGGTCTGCTTCTTGCCCGAGCCGATCAGGTCGGAGATCGGCACGGTGGTGTAGCCGAGCAGGCCGAGGGCCAGCGCGTCCATGGAGTGCGAGGAGCGCGAGGAATCGACGAGGTAACTGCCCACCATCGAATCGAAGGCGACACCGCGGAGTTCGACGCCGCAGGCGCGGAGCACGAGCATGTCGAACTTGATGTTGTGCCCGCACTTCCTGATCCCCGGGTCTTCGAGCAGGGGCCCGAGGATGGCGAGGGCGCGGGCCTGGTCGAGGTGCTCGGAGGGGGTGGGGGAGCGCACCGGCACGTACCACGCCTCGCCGGGCCTCACCGCGATGGAGATGCCGCAGAGGTTGCACGTCAGGGGCGAAAGGCCGGTGGTCTCGGTGTCGATGGCCACGATCTCGGCCGCGGCGATGCGTGCCGCCACCTCGCGAAGGCCGGCCTCCGTCCTGACGCAGGTGTAGCAGGCGTCTGTGGGGCGGAGTCCGGCGGCCTCGCGGCGCTCGACCTCCACCGCCTCGAAAAGCCCGCCGAAGCCGCCGTCATCCTTGGCGCCGGCGGGCCTCACGCGCGGCGCCACGCTGTTCATCGCCTCGGCGGCGCGGACCTGCGGCGTCAGCGAGTCGCCGGGCCCCGCCGGCGCGCTCTCCCCGAGCAGGTCCGCCAACTCCTGCTGGTAGCGGTTGAACCCGAGTTCCTTGAGCGTGGGCTTCCACCGCTCCAGGTGCAGGCGCGACACCGCCGCGTCGTCGATGTTGAGCCCGCTGTCCACATCCCGGCGGAGCGTCACGAGCGTGCGGCCCATCGCCAGCACGTCGCGGGCGGCGCGGATCGCCTCGCCCCGCTTGCCCTTGATCTCGTCGGCGTGGGCCAGGAGGTTGTCGAGCGTGCGGTAGGAAGCGATGAGTTCCGCGGCGGTCTTGGGCCCGACGCCCGGCACTCCCGGCACGTTGTCGACCGCGTCGCCCATGAGCGCCAGCATGTCGATGACTTGGGCCGGTGTGATGCCCTTCTCGGCCTTGAGCCGCGCCTCGTCGATCACCTCGTCGGTGTGCACGTCGATCATCTCGACGCGGCCCTGGGCCAGCAGTTGCTGCAGGTCCTTGTCCTTCGACACGATCCGCACCCGCACGTCGGGGCGGTGGGCGAGCACGTCGCTGACGACCGACGCGATGGTGTCGTCGGCCTCGACGCCCTCGACCGCGAGCACCGGCGTCCCGAGGTCGCGGAGCATGGCGATGCAGCGGTCCACCTGGGGGTCGAGACTCTCGGGAGGGGGCTCGCGATTGGCCTTGTACTCGGGATAGATCTCGCTGCGGAATGTGCCCCGGTCGCCGGAGGCGTCGACGACCACGGCGAGATAGTCGGGCTTGTGCTCGCGGAGCACCTTGAGCACCATCCCCACGAACCCGAACGTGGCGTTGGTGGGCTCGCGCGTGACCGGGCTGCTCATCGGCGTGCGGATGGCGTGGAAGGCGCGGAAGAACTGCGCGTGCCCGTCGATGAGGTAGAGCGTCTTCACGGTTACCCCGCGGCGCCGGCCGCCCGGTGCAGCGCTTCGAGCCGGGAGGCGTACGCCCCGCTCGGCGCCGCCTTGCGCCGCGCCATCATCGCCGTCGCCACCTCGAAGAACTTGGGGAAGGCGTAGGCCTTGTCCCCGGCGTCGGTGATCCACCGGAACGGCCTCACCGCCCCGGCCAGGTGCGTCGACGCCGCGAACATCGTCCCCGTGCCCACGGTCGCGCCGGTCATGATCCTCGTGCCGATGGCCGCCTTGGCGTGATCCCCGATGCAGCAGCCCAGGAACGTGAGCCCGGTGCGCTCGTTGGGCGCCCCCGCCTCGGCGCGTGCCGTCACCTCGCCGTAGGTGTTCAGAAGATTGGAGTTGGTCGTCCCCGCGCCCAGGTTCACCCATTCGCCGATCCAGGAGTCTCCGAGGTGCCCGTCGTGGCTCTTGTTGGAATAGCCCTGGATGATCGACCCGCCGACCTCGCCCCCGATCTTGCACATCGGGCCGATGGCGGTGTTGGCCTTGATGTGGGCGCGGTCGGCGATCACCGAGCCCGGCCCGATGTACGCCGGCCCAACGACGATGGCGCCGGGGCGGATCGCCGCGTGCGGCCCGACCACGATCGGGCCGTGCTCGAGGTCGAAGACCGCGGTGGGGTAGACGCGGGCGCTGACGTCGAGCGACACCTCGTGCCGCCCGAACCACGTCACCCCGGGGGGGATCGTCGCGGTGTCCCTGTCCGAAAGAAGGCGCAAGTCGTGGAGGAGCGCCGCGTCGCGGAAGCGGATCACGTCCCACGGCCGGCGCAGCACGCCCGCGCCCTGGGTGATGGGGCGCGACGAGGATGCCGCCGGCTCGCCCCCCTCGCGCAGCGCCCTCAGCGCCGCATCCCGCGGCAGCCGCGCCGCGACCGTCTCCCCTCCGTCCACGATCGATTCGCCGGGCTTGAGCGCGACCACCGGCTGCATCGGCCCGATGTACCCGCCGTGGAGCAGCGTGATGGTCGCGTCGGCCTTGAGGCGCTCGAGGGCCGCGAAGTCGTTCACCGGGATGGAGAGCCGCTCGCGAAGCAGGGGCGCCAGGCCTTCCGGAACGGCCACGCCGATCACCGGGGGACCCCCGGTCGACCGAACCATGAGGGCCCGCTCCAGCAGGCACATCGCCCCGGTGCGCACCTCGAAGGATGCCCGCAGGTCGGTCATGACGCCCAGTCGCCCGCCCCCTCGATCGTGGATCAGCAAGCCGCTCATCGGCCCGAGTCTACCGCTGCGCTCCGGCCCCGCCCCCCAGCCGCTACGCTGCCGCCTCCATGCGCGCGGTGATCTTCGATTTCGACGGCGTGATCGCCAACTCCGAGCCGGTGCACGAGGCGGCGATCCGCGCGGCTCTGCGCGACCTTGGCCTCGCCGCCGCCGCCACCTGGACGGACTGGTCGCGCTACGTCGGTCATGGCGACCGCGAGGCCTTCCGCCGCATGCTCGCCGACGCCGGCATGGAGCCGCTCTTCACGCCCGACCTCCTCGGCCGTTTCAAGGCCCAGAAGAAGGTCCGCTTCGAGGAGCGCCTCGCGACCGACCCTCCCCCGGCCTACCCCGGCTCGGCCGAACTCATCCGCGCCGCCGCCGCCGCCCCGGGCCTGGCTATCGCGGTCTGCTCCGGCTCGCGCCCCCACGAGATCCTGCCCATCCTCCGGCGCCTGGAGGTCGAGGGGCTTCCCCGCGCCATCACCACCGCCGACGACGTCGCCAACACCAAGCCCGACCCCGAGCCATACAGCCTCAGCGCCCGCCGCCTTGGCCTCTCCCCCGCCGACTGCGTCGCGATCGAGGACACCCCCGTGGGGGTCAGCGCGGCCCGCGCCGCCGGGTGCGTGGTCGTCGCGGTCGAGCAGACCCAGCCCGGCGCGGCGCTCCGCGCGGCGGGCGCCCACGCCGTTGCTCCGGCGATGATCAACCTGAGCGTTGATCTGCTCCGCGATTTCTGGAGGGCCCACCAAGCCGCCGCGCGCAGGGTCGCCGACAGCCGCGCCCACCTGACGGCGTGAGGCGCCGGCTCAGCGGGCGAACGCCGCCATCGATTGCCGCAGCCGCTCCGCGCACCCCGCGACCGTCTCGATCGCCTCGTCTATCTCCGCGTCGGTGGTCTCGCGCGAGATGCTGAAGCGGACCGCGCCGTGAGCCACCTCGCGCGGCACGCCCATCGCCGCCAGGATCGGCGAGGGCTCGAGCGAGCCCGAGGAGCACGCCGCCCCGGCCGAGGCGCACACCCCGCGCTCGCTCAGGAGCAGCAGCAGGGCCTCGCTCTCGAGCCGGGGGAACGAGATGTTCGCCGTGTTCCACAGCCGCAGGTCCGGATCGGTCGCCCCGTTGACCACCGCGTCCGGAACCCGCTCGAGGACGGCCCTCTCGAAGCGGTCGCGCAGCGCCGCGCCGCGCTCCCGGTTGGCCGGATCGGCCAGCCACCGCCGCGCCTCGTCGCAGGCCACGCCCAGCCCCACGATCCCCGCGGTGTTCTCCGTCCCTCCGCGACGCTCCATCTCCTGGCTGCCGTGGATCACGGGTGAGACCCGCACCCCGCGCCGCACGTACAGCGCCCCGGCGCCCTTGGGCCCGTGGAACTTGTGCGCCGAGATGTTCATGAGGTCGATAGGCGTCGTCTGTACGTCCGTCGGCATGCGGCCGACCCACTGCGTCGCGTCGCAATGGAACAGCGCACCGCGCTCGCGGCAGAGCCGCCCCAGCGCCTCCACGGGCTGGACCACCCCGGTCTCGTTGTTCGCCCACATCACCGTGACCAGAGTGACCGCCCCGTCGATCACCCGCTCCGCCGCGCCCATGTCGACGAAGCCCCCGCGCGTCACGGGCAGCAGCCGCAGCTCCGCCAGCCCGCGCCTCGCCAGGTCGGCGCACAGCCCGCGCACCGCCTCGTGCTCGATCGGCGTCGAGACCAGCACCGGCTTGCCGCCGGCGCCCGCCGCCTTGGCCCCCGGCGCGGCCAGCGCCCCCCGGATCGCCAGGTCCAGCGCCTCGGTTCCGCCCGAGGTCAGGATGATCTCCGCCGGTTTGCAGTTGATCAGCCGCGCGACAGACTGGCGCGCCAGTTCCACCGCGGCCTTGGCCTGCTGACCCGGCCGGTGGATCGACGACGGGTTGTGCCAGCGGTCGGTGAGGCTCTCGAGCATCGCGCGGACCACCGCCTCGGTCGGCCTGGTCGTGGCGTTGCTGTCGAGGTAGACCATCTCGCTATTCTACAGGCCCGGGCGGGCCCCCTACGCTCACCGCGTGCCCGAACCCCCCCGCGATCCCGCCGGAGATGCGCCGCCCTCGACGGTCGAGATCCGCGTCGTTGACCTCTGGAAGGCCTTCGGCGAACGGCCCGTGCTCACGGGCGTCTCGCTCGACGTTCGCGCCGGCGAGTTCGTCGCCATCGTCGGAGGGTCCGGGTCCGGAAAAACCGTCCTGCTCGACCACATTATCGGAAACCACGCGCCGGACCGGGGCCGCGTCCTCATCGCCGATCACTCCTGGCCGGGCGCGCCCCTGGTCGACCTCGCGGGCGCCGACGAGGAAACGATGGACGGGCTCCGCCTGCAATGGGCCGTGGTGTTCCAGCGCAACGCGCTGTTCTCGGGCAGCGTCTACGAGAACATCGCGTTCTGGCTGCGCGAGCACACGAGCATGAGCGAGGCGCAGATCCGGGCCAGGGCCCGCGAGAGCGTCGACGCGGTCGGCTTCAGGGGCGACGACTCGATTCTCGCGAAGGAGCGCGACGAACTCTCCGGAGGGATGGCCAAGCGCATCGCCGTCGCCCGCGCCCTGGCCATGCGCCCGATGCTCCTCTTCTACGACGAGCCCACCACCGGCCTCGATCCCGCCAGCGCTGCGCAGATCCACGAACTGGTCTTCGCCACGCACAACGCCCGGGCCTTCACCCCGGAGGGCGCCCCGACCCGCCGGACCACCGTCATCATCACCCACGACAAGGACATGCTGCGCCGCCTCCGACCCCGCATCGTCATGCTGCACCACGGAAGAGTCTTTTTCGACGGCGCGTACGAGCGGTTCGCGGCATCGACGTCGGACATCATCCGGCCGCACTTCGAACTGATGCCCGTGCTCCACGACCGAACCATCGGCTGGTGAGCGCGTTTGCGCTCCCGCCTGGTGCCTCGATGCCCCCTGCCTTGATGCCTTCCCGTCTCACTTCTGCCCCAGCATCAACCGCTCGACCAGGTCGCGCACGTGCATCCCGCGCTCGTCGCGGCCGTGGCCCGGGATGCGCAGCGGGGCCAGCATGCCGTAGCCCAGGCCCAGGTGGAGCAGCACCCACGCGGTGATGTCGGGCGAGAAGCTCTTGCCCACCACCCCCGCCTCCTGCGCCTTGACGACCTCGCCGGCGATGAACTCGTGGAGCGAGGCGACGTGGCGCTGGAGAGCCGCGAGGATCGCCTCGTCCTCGATCGCGGTCATGGCCTGCACGATGACGCGGTACAGCCCGCGGCCCGAGTCCATCACCATGGGGTTTGCGCCGATGAGCCGGCGCAGGCGTTCCGCCGGGCTGTCGGCGCTCGCCAGGTGCGCCGTCCACTGCTCGATGGTCTGCTCGCCGGAGCGCTCGATCAGGGCCACGAAGAGGTCGCGCTTGCTCTCGAAATGGCGGTAGATGATGGGCTCGGTGACGCCCGCGGCCTTGGCCAGTTCGGAAGTCGTGGCCCCGGAGTAGCCGCGCTCCGCGAACAGCCGCGCCGCGCTGTCCAGCAACTGTTCCCGTCGTTTCGCGGCAGGAAGTCGGCTCATCCAAGGCTCTCCCGCATCCCCTAGGGGATACCCTTGAAGCGGTGACGATGACGCCCGAGAAACATCAAGTTAGTGACTGGTCATAGTGTATGCTTACTTGTCGGCTTCCGGCGCCCTGAGCGTGCAGGCTTCGTGCGCAAAGAAATGTTCGTCCGGAGACCGGTAGCCGATGTTCCCGGCGTCATGACCGCCGGAGCCGAGTGCTCACCCTTCGCGACCTCGGAGTCGCGCCCGCCGGGCACGGGGTCCCACCCGTGGCCCCCCCAGGGATGGCAGCGGAGCAAGCGTCGGAGCGTCAACCAGCCACCTCGAACGCCGCCGTGGGCGCGGAGGGCCTCCAGCGAGTACGCGCTGCAGGTCGGCGTGTAGCGGCAATGCCCCCCGAAAAACGGCGAGAGCGTCGCCCGGTACAGCAGCACCAGCGCGATCATCGGGGCGGCCAGGGCGCGGTCAGCGGCGCGGGCGACGCTCACGGCCCCTCGCCCTCCGTCCCGTCGCCGGGGGCCGCGACGCGCCGCCACCTGCGCTGCCACTCACGCTCCAGCGACGCCGATGCGCCGCGCAGCAGGTCCGAGTACGCCGCAAGCGGCAAGGCACGGTGGGGACGCACGGTGACGACCAGGTCGAGCCCCGGCGGCATCTCGCGTTGCCCCAGCCGGAACGCCTCGCGGAGGAGCCGCTTGATGCGGTTGCGCTCCACCGCGTTGCCGACGCGCCCTGAGACCGAGAGCCCGATGCGGGCGTGATCCAGCCCGTTCTCCGCGGCGAAGACGACCAGCGGGCCGCGCACCTTCTTCAGGCCTTCCTTGAATGCGCGCTGGTACTCATGGGCATGGGTCAGCCGCTGGCGACGCCGGAACGTCAGCCGCGCGGGCGCGGGTTGGCCCGGCTTCTCCACGCCTCGATTCTACGCGCACGCCCGCGAAATCACGCCGCGGCGTCGATCTCATCCGGAGCCGGCTCGGCCTGCGCCGGCATCGGCGCCGCGTCATCGACGCTGCCCGCCTCGCGCTCCAGCGCCTTGCCTTTGGCGTCGGTGAGCGGGTTGCCTTGCATGTCGCGGATGATCGGGATCGGGTGGGCACGCTCGTGCGCGGCCAGCGCGTCCTCCCACTTCTTCCGAACCTCGGCGGGAAGTTCCGCCCACTTCCCGCGGCCGCGGCACTTGGGATACCCGCTGCACGAGAGCCAGGGGCCGCGCACGCCGTTGCGAAGCACCAGCGGGCGCTGCTTGCACTTCTCGCAGGTGATGTCCGTGGGCAAGGCCGGCGGCTGGGGCGCGAGGGGCAGGCCCTTCTTGTCCGCCTTGAGGATCACATCGCACTCGGGATACCCCGAGCAGCCGTAGAACACGCCGAACCGCCCGGTGCGCTTGATCATCGGCCTGCCGCACTTGGGGCAGGCGACGTCCGCGGTCTCGACGGGCATCGGCCTGCCCTCGCGGTCGATGGGGCACGCGTAGTCGCAGTCGGGGTAGCGCGCGCAGGAGAGGAAGCGGCCGTTCTTCCCGAAGCGGTAGACGAGGTCCGAGCCGCACTTCTGGCAGCGGTACTCCTTGGGCGCCGGCGTGGTGGCGGCCTTGGCGTGGCTCAGTTCCTCGTGGGCCCGCTCCAGGGCGCGCTCGAAGGGCCCGTAGAACTTCCGCAGCACGTCCACCCAGTCGCTGTGCTCGTCCTCGATGCGGTCGAGGCTCTTCTCCATCTCGCGGGTGTAGCCGACATCCATGATGTCGGGGAACGCCTCGATGAGTTTGTCGGTGACCACCTCGCCCAGGTCGGTCGCGTAGAAGCGGCGGTCGCCCTGCGGCTGCTCCGCGTAGCGGCGGTCCTGGATGACCCCGATGATCGACGCGTACGTCGAGGGCCGCCCGATCCCCTCGCTCTCCAGCGCCTTGATCAGCGACGCCTCGGTGTACCGCGGCGGGGGCGAGGTGAACTTCTGCGCCGGGTCGACCGCGAAGGGGCTCAGGGGCTGCTGCTCGCGCAGCGCCGGCAGGGTCTGCTCGTCCGCCGCGACCGGCACGCCGGCCACGCGGAGGTAGCCGTCGAACACCAGCGTGCGCCCGGTGGCGCGGAAGGTGAGTTCCTTCTTCGC
Source organism: Phycisphaerales bacterium (assembly GCA_947476675.1). Taxonomy (GTDB): domain Bacteria; phylum Planctomycetota; class Phycisphaerae; order Phycisphaerales; family UBA1924; genus CANJRL01. The sequence continues at coordinate 5,473 of CANJRL010000030.1, read as the reverse complement.
GTCACCACCGGTCGCGCCGCCCTTGATTGTCACCGCCGTCGCGTCCCACTGCGCGTGCGCCATCTGGCACGCGACAAAGCGGCTCCAGATCAGCTGGTACAGGCGGAACTGGTCGGGGGAGAGGGCGCCCTTGACCCGCTCCGGCGGCAGGTCGAGGCTCGTCGGGCGGATGGCCTCGTGGGCCTCCTGCGCCGCCTTGTTTGACGAACTGAAGAAGTTGGGCTTCTCGGGCAGGTACTTCTCGCCGTAGGCACGCCCGATGTGCGCCCGGGCCATGCCGATCGCGTCGCCCGACAGGTGCGTGGAGTCGGTGCGCATGTAGGTGATCAGGCCGACCGAGCCCTCGCCCTTGACCTCGACGCCCTCGTACAGCGCCTGCGCGGCCCGCATGGTCCGCTGCGCGCCGAACCCAAGCCGCGTCGACGCCGCCTGCTGCAGCGTGGACGTGATGAACGGCGCCGGCGGCCTCGACGTCGTCCGCTTGGTCTCGATCGCCGTGATCCGGTACGGCGTCCTGGGGTCGATCGCGCCGGTGATGGTGCGCAGGTGCTTCGCCGGGCCTCTGCCCGCGGGATCTTCGGTCTCCGCCACGCGCACGCCGGTCATCCCGGCGATCGCCGCGACCTCCGCGGCGCGCCTGGCCAGGTCTCCCTTGCCGGCGATCTCGGCCTTCTCGCCCCCGATCTCGACCAGTTCCGCGGTGATGCCGCCGCGCTCGTTCAGCCACGCCGCCTGCGCCTTGACGGTCGGGGCATTGCCCTTCTCGTCGCGCTGCGCGAGGAAGGAGGCCCAGGCCTGCGCCAGCCCTGAGGCCTTGGCGGCGTCGGGGGTGAAGCGGGCGGTGACGCTCCAGTATTCCTCCGGGAGGAACGCGCGTATCTCGCGCTCGCGCTCCACGATCAGCCGCACCGCGACCGATTGCACGCGCCCGGCGCTCAGCCCCCGGGCCACCTTCTTCCAGAGCAGGGGCGAGACCTGGTACCCCACGATGCGGTCGAGCACCCGCCGCGCCTGCTGCGCGTTCACCTTGTTCTCGTCGATCGGGTGAGGGTTCTGGAACGCGCGCTCGATCTCCGCCTTGGTGATGGCGTTGAACATCACCCGCTTCGCATCGCGGGGCTTGATGCCCAGTTCGTGCGCCAGGTGCCACGCGATCGCCTCGCCCTCGCGGTCCAAGTCGGTCGCGAACCACACCTGCGACGCGCTCTTCGCCGTCCGCTTGAGTTCCGAGACGGTCTTGGTCTTTCCGGGCAACACCTCGTAGTGCGGCTCGAAGTCGTGCTTCAGGTCAACCCCAGGCACCGGGCTCTTGTCGCCCTTCCTCGCCTTGGTCGGCAGGTCGCGGATGTGCCCCACCGAGGCCTTCACCACGTAGCCCGAGCCGAGGTACTTATTGATGGTCTTGGCCTTCGCCGGCGACTCGACGATCACCAGTTGTTTGCCCTTGCCCGAGCCGGCGTCGCCGTCCTGCATCTCGGCGCCGACATCCGGGGCCTCCGCGGCGCGGGGCTTGCCCTTGGACCGCGGGGGGGTCTTGCTCGTTCGGGCTTTGGTAGGAACTTTCGCGCGCTTTGCCATGTTCGAGGAGCCTATGGGACAGTCCCTTCGGCGTGGGCCGAGGCTGAGGTAAGGTTCGGATGGTCGGTTTGTCAATCACCCCCCGGGGGTCCCGGCCCCGATCCAACGACCGTGCTGCCGCGCCGGGTTCGGACAGACCGGCGACAAAGCCGGGGTCGCACTGCCCGGGTGCGAGGCTTACGGGAGTGCCTCAAGGGCGTTGGATGCCCACTCGGCCTCCGGCGTGACAGCGGCGTCGATCCACACGCTTCGGGGGGTGAGGCGCAGGCGCCGCAGCCACGTCCGCTGGTTCTTGGCGAAGCGCCGGGTCTCGATTTTGATCTGCTCGACGGCGTCGTCGATGGTGGCGCGGCCCTCGAAGGCCTCGATGAGTTGTTTGTAGCCCAGGGCCTCGCGGGCCTGGGGGCCCAGCCCCGCGCGCGCCCACAGCGACCGCGCTTCATCGACCAGGCCCCGCTCGATCATCTGTTTCACGCGGGCGTTGATGCGCTGGTTGATGGCCTCGATGGGCCATTCGATCCCCAGCAGCGACGCGTCGGGGCGGCCCCGGGGGGTCGCATCCCACTGCCGCTGGTGCTCGCTGATCGGCACCCCGGTGATGCGGTGCACCTCGAGGGCGCGCACGGTGCGGCGGAGGTCGTTGGGGTGGATGCGTGCGGCGGCGTCGGGATCTGCGCGTTCGAGCAGGGCGCGGCGTTCGGGGGGGGTCATGGCTTCGAACTCGGCGCGGAGGGCGGGATCGGCGGGTGGGCCCTCGAACATGCCTTCGAGCAGGGCTTTGACGTACAGGAGGGAGCCGCCGACGACGATGGGCGTGGCCCCGCGGGCCCGGATCTCCGCGATGGCGCGCTCGGCGAGGGCCAGCCACTCATCGACGCTGAAGGGCTCGGTTGGGTCGCGGATGTCGAGGAGGTGGTGGGGGACGCTCCGGCGCTCGTCGGGCGGGATCTTGCCCGTGCCGATGTCCATCCCCCGGAAGACCTGCATGGAATCGGCGGAGACGATCTCGGCAGGGTCGCCCCGCTCGCGAAGGCGGAGCGCGGCGGCGACGGCGAGGGCCGACTTGCCGGCGGCGGTGGCGCCTGCGATGACGAGCATGCGTTGCACGGGGGTGAATGTACGCCCCACGGAAACACCCCGGCGGTCAACGCGCGGGGTGAAACGATGCAGGATGTGCCGCCGCTTCGGCCGGCTTACTGCGGCTGCCGGCCGATGAACTCGAGCATGCTGCCCAGATCGCGGTTGTTCGCGGCGCCGTCATCGTCGAAGTCTCGCGGCTCCGCCAGCCAGATGGCGACATCGGCGGCGTTGACCCCGTCGCGGCCGTTCAGGTTGAACTTCTGCTGGCATCCGTCATACACGTCAAAGCAGAACCGCGCCAGGTTGACATAGGAGTTCGCGCTCGCGTCCGTCAGGTCGCCGCCCGCGACCTTGAGCTTGTTGTTGGCCAGGGTCAGTCGGTAACGGTAGCCGGCGGTGAACAGGCCGCCGGTTCGCGACACCGTCATGATGCGGCCGGAGACCGTGGGCGAGATGCCGAGGCTGGACCAGCCGAAATCACTTGCGCAGTCGGGGTTCTCCGAGAGCGGGCGGCGCTCCACCGTGATATCGGCGGCCGACACGCTGGCGGGGTTGAGGTTGCCGTAGAAGCCGAGTTTCACCGAGGCGAGGTGGTACTCGCACGGGGGAGGTTCGCGGAGGTCGTTGGGGTCGATGCTGCCGTCGAGGATGTACGAGCCGGGGAACGCGCTCGAATCCGCGTTGTTCTGAATGTAGGCGGCCTTGCCCGCGGAGCCGTTGCCGAGGGTGTCGGGGCGGCGGTTGTAGTCGTTCGCCAGTTCCGTCGCGCCGACCTTGACCTTGCCGTCGTAGGCGCCGCTCTGCAGGTTGCTGTTGATGACGATCTGGCCCTTGAGGCCGTTGGCGGGGAGGTTAATGCGGGCGGCAGAGGTGAGCGAACCGCCGATCTTCCAGACGGCGTTGGTGACCATGGGATCGGTGACGGTGAGCGTGCCCTGGAAGTTGCCCTTGAGAAGACGGAGGAAGTCAAGCTTCTTGGCAGTCAGGTCGCCTCCGACGGAGAGCGGCGTGCCCGGCGTGGGCGGGGTGCTGCCCGGCGTGATGAGCACGCGCGGGATCGTGCCGTCCCCTCCCCAGCCGCCTTCGGTGGTGCCCACGGTGCCGATGTTGCCGTTGTTGGCGTAGATGGAGAGGGCGTTGAAGGCGGCGGCAGAGACGAGGTTGATGTCGCCGCTGACCGCCTGGATGGTGATCGGGGATCCAGCGCCGATGGCACTGACGGTCGTGATGTCGCCGATGTTGCCGGCGGAGGCGAGGACGGAGCCGTAGAGGCCGCCGTCGCCGTAGTACTCGCGGTTGGTGTCCGTCACGTCGATCCGCTCGATGGTCTTGCCGGCGCTGAGCGAACTGCCGGTCATCTCGATGTCGGCAAAGATGTTGCGTCCGGAGGCGATCTTGACGTCGACGCGGTTGGCCTTGATCAGCCCGCTCGGCGCGCCCGAGTTGTACGCTCCGATCTCGCCGAAGACGTCGAGGGTGCCGATCCAGAGTTCAGCGCTTCCCGTTCCCTTGGCGATGCCGTGGAGCGAGCGCACGGTGCTGTTGACGTTCAGCACGATGTACGCGCTCGAAGAGGAGGGAAGGTTGACGGTGATGTTGTTGACCGAGTCGAGCGAGTTGGTCGACGCCACGGTGACCGAGGAGGTGCTTGCGAGAGACGACGCGTCGATGGTGATGTTGTTGCTCCCGTCGACGGTGAATGGCGTGCCAGCGGGGAGCACGGTGATGGCGCCGAGGGCGCCGGCAGACAGGATGAGCGCAGCGACAGCGCTGACGCACAGTTGCGTACGAGACATGGATAACTCCTACTTGATGGTTTCCCGGACCCGGAACGGAAGGGTCCACTTCACGCGAGACAATCAGGCGATGTAGAAAGGCAAGGATTCCGTGATCGCGCATCCGTACTTACATAGAACACCTCCAACGTCCGAAGAGCGCGATGAAGACGAGAAGGCCGCCCGCAGTTGCCGGCGCCGGCATAGGGGAAGCAATCCGTAGGCCAGCGGGATAGCCCTGTGAGCTGATCAACATGAAATCATCATTCTCGTTCGCGGTCCCCACCGCGCTTCCATTCGATCCACGATAGAAATGCCCCCGCGATGCCAACTGCCCATCGAGCAACTGGAGATCGAACACGGTCTCGGTCCATTCGCGCTGCCCTCCGATGGCGTCGAGCAGGCCCCAGGGGGTCACTGAGCCTGGGTAGGAGCCGACGGGGTACGGGTATGGGCCGACGTTGTACCCCGCGCCTGCCCCGCTGCCGGGGGGCCCGAAGGTGGGCAGCGTCTGGCTGGAGTTGGGATACAGCCAGTAGCCTTCCTGACCGGGCCCGTAGCGGTTGGGGTCGTAGTAAACCGCCTTTGTCCATTCGTTCATGTTGGGGATCCAGTATCTGGCGCCCGGCGAACGCTGCGGTTGGTCGAAGAAGAAGCCGCCGTTGGGGGTGTCGATGCGCCGGAACGTCGAGATGTCGTAGGCCCCGCGAGCAAAGGTATCCGCGGTGATGTCCTGCTGCCGCGTGGGCGCTCCGTTGTGCAGCCAGTTGCAATAGATCGCCGCGGCGCGCCACGACATGTCCATTGGCATAGTCGGCATCGCACCATTCGAAGTGTTGAGGACAAAGTTCGGCGATTGCCCATTCTCGCCGTTCGTATCGAAGAACGAACCTTGGAAATCCTGCAGTCTCGCGACGCCGGTGCCGCGAACCTGGGGCCAGGCCAGTTCCGCGAACCGCTCCCACTGCCCGGTGGTCACCTCGGTGCGGGAGATGCGGTACTCGTAATTCACCTGGCCGACATTGGCCATCCACGGCTCG
>CANJRL010000029.1 GCA_947476675.1 Phycisphaerales bacterium | reverse complement strand
TGACCGAGAAGGCCGCGGCGTTCACGGCGCTGGCCGACCAGGTGAAGGAGCACGCCGCGGGCCAGATGCTCGGGGGCGTCCTGCGGACCGAGGAACTCGTGGCGGAGGCGAAGGAGCAGATCAAGGCGGGCAGGCCCTACGCGGAGACGCGTTTCTTCAAATCGGTGCCGGTGATCGTCGGGTGGTCGACCGCCGCGGACGCGGCGAAGGCGGAGGGGATCGATTTCCGAGGGGTCGCGTTCAACGCTCGCAACAAGAAGAACGAGCCGGCTCCGGGCTCGTTCCAGGAGAGTCTGCTGCGCGACCTCGAGGCGCAGGCGAAGTCCGGGGGCGGGCTGTCGCTCAGCCGCGTGAACCCGGCGACGAACACCCTGCACTACATGCGCACGGTGAAGCTGGACGCTTCGTGCATGATGTGCCACGGCAAGCCCGGGAACGAGCACGACACCGAGAAGACAGGCCGGGACCCGCTGGGCTTCCCGATGGAGGGGTGGGCGGTGGGCGACACGCACGGCGCGTACGAGGTGGCGATGCCGCTGAATAAGGCCGACGCGGACGTCGCCTCGGCCACGCGGGCCGGGCTGGCCTGGGCGCTGCCCGCGGCGCTGGCCTCGCTGGGCGTCCTGATGTACGGCGTCAAGCGGATGGTCAACGCTCCGATGAAGCAGATGACCGGGGTGGTGACGCGGGTGGCGAAGGGCGACCTGACCGTCCAGGCGATCAACAGCTCGGGCAAGGACGAGATCGCCGCGCTGGCCCAGGGCGTGGACGAGATGGCGGCGGCGCTCCGGGGGCTGGTGACGGACACCCGCCGCGCCTCGAACGAGGTGGCGTCGGCGGCGACAGAAATCGCGGCGTCCGCGGAGGAGATGGCCGCGGGCCTGCAGCGCCAGGCGGAGCAGACGGCGGAGGTGTCGGCCGCTGTGTCCGAGATGTCGGCCAGCGTTCAGGAGGTTGCCAACCGATCCGCGGGCGGGCGCACCGTGGTCGAGAAGACGATGACCGAGATGAAGGCGATCGCGGAGCAGACCTCGGCGACCTCCCAGACGGTGAACGCCCTGGGCAAGAAGAGCGAGGAGATCGGCCGCATCGTCTCGGTCATCAACGACATCGCCGACCAGACGAACCTGCTGGCGCTGAACGCGGCGATCGAGGCCGCCAGGGCCGGCGAGCACGGGCGCGGCTTCGCGGTGGTCGCCGACGAGGTCCGCAAGCTGGCCGAGCGCACCACCAACGCCACCAAGGAGATCGCCGGCTCGATCCGGGACATCCAGACCGAGACCACCGAGGCGGTGGAGCGGATGGAGACCGGCGCCGGGCGCGTGACCGCGGGCGTGGCGCTGGCCGGCGAGGCCGGGCAATCGCTGGAGCAGATCGTGGCGGCGACGGCGCAGCAGGCCGGGGCGGCGGAGCAGATCGCGCGCAACGTCGAGCGAATCAACGCCGTCACCAAGGAATCCAAGGACGGCGCAGGCCAGGCCGCGGTGGCCGCCTCGCAACTCTCGGCGAACGCCGAGCAACTCCAGGCGCTGATCGGCCGGTTCCGCGTGGAATGAGGCTCCGGCGAGCCTCGTGATTCTGGGACTTCGGAAGACCCGCGAGCAATCGCGGGTTTTCTGTTGAATCGATGCACAGCGTCATCCGATTGCTAAGCCTCGCGGCGATCGCTCGCTGCGCGGCCTACGCGGCTCGTCGCACGCGACGATCAGGCGGACTCAAGAGAAAGGCGCCGGCACATGCGACTGAACATCGCCAGGAAGTTCGCGGTGGGCTTCGGACTGCTGATCGCGCTCGATCTCGCCACTGGGGGAGCGATCCTGGTCGCCAGCCAACGGACGCTTCGGGACGTTCGTGAAGTGGTCCGCCTCGGCGGCCAGATGAAGAAGGTGCACCGGCTGGAGGAGAACTCGCTGCAGACCGCGGTCGCCCTGCGTGACGCGTTGCAGGAGGTCGATCCGGCGGCTCTCGAAGGCTTCGGAGCGGCCCGCGCCGAATGCGGCAAGACGATCGACGATCTTCAGGCTTCCATCTCGAATCCCTCGCGCAAGAGCATCATCGCCGACGCCAAGAGCCGGTTCGAGGCGCTCGACAGGGGCGCGGTGAGGCTCAGCGACGTCCTCGCCCAGCGTCGCCGAGAGATCGACAACCAGATGAACGTTCTGGGACCGGGCCTGGTGACGCGGCTTGGCGAGATCGTCGGCGCCGCGAAGCGCGAGCAGAGCGTGCAGCTGCTCGCCGCCGCGGCCGACTTCCGCGGCACGACCCTGGCCGCGTGCTCCGAGGCGTTCAAGTACAATTCGTCGCTCAGCGATGAGCAGATGAAGGTCGCCGCCGAGGCTATTCGCAGGGCGGTGGAGGTCGGCCAGGTCGGCGCGCAGTCGGCGGGCGCTGGCCGCGACGCGTACAACCAGTGTCTCGCGCAGTTGAAGGTGTACGCCGAAGCGTTCGAGCGGATCTCGGCGCTGACCAGGCAGCGGAACGATCTGAAGGCAACGGCGCTCGACCCCAACCTCAAGGACATTCTCGCGCTGGCGCAGCAGCTGCAGGACTCGTACGATGAGTCAGCGGCGTCGGCCAACCAGACCATCATCGAGACCGCCAACAACGCGCAGTCGATGCTTCTGGGGATCGCGGGCTTCGCGACGGCGGCGGGCGTGTTCCTGGCGTTCAGCCTGACGCGTTCGATCGTGCGGCCGATCCGCGCCGCCATCGGCACCGCCGAGGTGGTCGCCGGGGGCGACCTGACCCCGCGTCTGGACGAGGGACGCGTCGACGAGTTCGGCGACCTGGCCCGGGCCTTCAACAAGATGACCGTCGGCCTGGCCGGGGTCATCGGCGACGTCCGCCGCGCCTCCAACGAGGTCGCCTCCGCCGCCACCGAGATCGCCGCCTCCGCCGAGGAGATGGCCGCGGGCCTGCAGCGCCAGGCCGAGCAGACCGCCGAGGTCTCGGCGGCTGTCTCCGAGATGTCGGCCAGCGTCCAGGAGGTCGCCAACCGCTCCGGCGAGAGCAAGGGCGTGGTCGAGCAGACCGTCTCGGAGATGAAGATGATCGCCGACCAGACCACCTCCACCGCCGAGGCCGTCAACGCCCTGGGCAGGAAGAGCGAGGAGATCGGACGCATCGTCTCGGTCATCAACGACATCGCCGACCAGACCAACCTCCTGGCCCTCAACGCCGCCATCGAGGCCGCCAGGGCCGGCGAGCACGGCCGCGGCTTCGCGGTGGTCGCCGACGAGGTCCGCAAGCTGGCCGAACGCACCACCGACGCCACCAAGGAGATCGCCGGCTCGATCCGCCAGATCCAGACCGAGACCACCGAGGCGGTCCAGCGCATGGAGGCCGGGACGCAGCGCGTCTCCAGCGGCGTCAGCCTGGCCCAGAACGCCGGGGTGGCCCTCGCCGCGGTGGTCGCCACCACCGCCGAGCAGGCCGGCGCCGCCGAGCAGATCGCCCGCAACGTCGAACGCATCAACGCCGTCACCAAGGAATCCAAGGACGGCGCCGGACAGGCCGCCGCCGCCGCCTCGCAACTCTCGGCCAACGCGGAGCAGCTCCAGGCCCTCATCGGACGGTTCAAGGTGGCGTGAGCCCGGCCGCGGCGCGATGATTTTCCAAGGCCCCTGCGGCTCGCCCGCCGGGGCCTTTTTCGTTGGCTGCGCAGACGCGCGGCGCCCGCGGGGCATCGCTGCCCGGAATCTGGTGGGCCCCGCGCATGCGCGGCGTGCGCGACAATCCGGCGCGCGCGAAAGCCGCTCGATCCGCGGGCGCTGTTGAAGACGCCTCCCCCGCCTTCCGATGCAGCAACCACGCCCGGAGCCCTCCGGGCGCTCATTCGCCACGACCTGCGGAGAGCGGACATGCTGCAAAGGCTCAACTCCCTCAGCATCACCACCAAGATCCTGTGCGCCACCATCATGGTGCTGCTGATCGCGCTGGCGATCAACGGCGCCGTCTTCACCCGCGGGTACCGCAAGGACGCGGTGCAGGCGATGACGGAGAAGGCGGCGGCGTTCACCGCCGTCGCGGACGAGGCCAAGTCGTCCGCCTCGAGGCAGATGCTGGACGGCTCGATCGCCAAGGACGCGCTCATCGCCGAGGCCCAGGCCGCGGTCAAGGGCGGCCGCTCCTACCGCGACACCAAGTTCTTCAACGCCGTCCCCGTGGTGGTGGGCTGGACCGCCGCCGAGGCCGCCGCGAAGAAGGAGGGCATCGACTTCCGCATCGTGGCCTTCAACGCCCGGAACAAGAAGAACGAGCCCGAGCCCGGATCGTTCCGAGAGAAGATGCTGCGCGACCTCGAGGCGCAGATCAAGAACAGCGGGCCGATCGCCCTGGGCCGCGTCGACCCCGCCACCAACACCCTGCACTACCTCCGCGCCGTCAAGCTCGACGCCTCCTGCATGATGTGCCACGGCAAGCCCGGCAACGAGTTCGACACCGAGAAGACGGGCAAGGACCCGCTCGGCTTCCCCATGGAGGGCTGGGCCGTCGGCGACACCCACGGCGCCTACGAGGTCGCCGTCCCGCTGCAGCAGACCGACGCCCAGGTCGCCGGCTTCCTCTCCAACGGCCTGCTGTTCACCGGCCCGGCGGCGGTCCTCGCCTGCGGCGGCCTGGTGTTCATGATGCGCCGGATCCTCACCCGGCCGCTCAACAGCGTCGTCGCGGTGGTCGGCAAGGTGGCCGAGGGCGATCTCACGAGCAAGCCGCTGGGGTCCAAGTCCGAGGATGAGATCGGGACGCTCGCGAGGGGCGTGGATCGCATGACCCAGTCCCTCCGCGCCCTGGTCACCGACACCCAGACCACCGCCAGCGAGGTGGCCTCTGCGGCCACCGAGATCGCGGCGTCCTCCGAGCAGATGGCCGCCGGCATGCAGCGCCAGGCCCAGCAGACCGGCGAATCGGCCTCCGCGATGACCGAGATGTCCGCCTCGGCGCAGGAGGTGGCCAAGATGTCCTCCGAGGGCAGTTCCGTCGTCGAGCAGACCATCTCGGGCATGAGCGAGATCGCCGAGGAGGTCACCCAGTCCGCCAACGCCGTGCAGGCCCTCGGCTCCAAGAGCCAGCAGATCGGCACGGTCATCGGCGTCATCAACGACATCGCCGACCAGACCAACCTCCTCGCCCTCAACGCCGCCATCGAGGCCGCTCGCGCCGGCGAGCACGGCCGCGGCTTCGCGGTGGTCGCCGACGAGGTCCGCAAGCTGGCCGAACGCACCACCACCGCCACCAAGGAGATCGCGGGCTCGATCGGCGAGATTCAGCGCGAGACCGCCGAGGTCGTCAAGCAGATGGAGGCGGGCACCGAGAAGGTCGGGCGCGGCGTCGACCTGGCCCGATCCGCGGGCGACTCGCTCCGCAAGATCGTCGCCGCCGCCGCCGAGCAGGCCGGGGTCGGCGACACCATCAGCCGGGGCATGGAGCAGATCAACGCCGTGACCCGCGAGGCGAGCAATGGCGCCTCGCAGGCCGCTTCCGCCGCGGCGCAACTCTCGGGCAGCGCCGAGAAACTGCAGGGCGTCGTGTCTCGGTTCCGGCTCGCCTGATCCCCTCCCCCGCGGCTACACTCTTCGACCGTCACACGGGGCCGGCCATCGGCCCCGTGTGCGTTGAGGAGAGAAACGCATGCCGCCCGTCATCGCCAGTCGCTTCCTCGCCGTCGCCTTCTCCGTCCTGGCCTGCGCCGCCCGAGCCCAGTCCGGCGCCCCGGTGTACGACACGTTCCAGCTGCAGTGCCGCTCCAACTTCACCGGCGCGTTCAACATCCTCGACAGCGCCTTCTTCACCACCTCGACCCCTGCCATCGCCGACCCCTCGCCGGGCCAGTGGCCGCGCTTCGCGGTCCGGGTCAGCGTCATCGGCGGCTCCGACTCCCAGGGCATCTGGTCCGGGATCAACGGCGCGGGCTCGATCGTCTACTTCTCTCCCAACACGGTCGATTCCAGCCTCACCGACTGCGCGATCAACAACGCCGGCCGCATCGTCGCCGAGCAGTACTTCGCCTCACCCTCCGGCATCGTCGCCGTCGACACCGCGAACGCCAACGCCGCCTCCGTGATCGTCGCGCCGGGAGGGCCATACGGCGTGCTCGGTTTCGGCACGCCCCTCACCAATCAGGCCGGGCAGGTCGCGTTCCGCGGCCGCAACGGCGCCAACGCCCAGGCGTGGATTTCCTGGTCCGCCGGCGCCCAGGCGCTGCACGCCTCCGAGGCCGCCTTCTTCCCCGCCGGGCCCTTCTCCTTCCTCTTCACCCCTTCGTTCAACGGCAACCGGCAGATCGCCGGGAAGGTCCGCTTCGGAGCCGCCGGGCAAACCGGCGAGACCCAGCCCGATGAGATACGCGTGTTCAACAGCGACGGCACATCGACGCTGATCGCCCGCGATGTCGACGCCGATCCCGCGTCGAACTTCAAGTCGTTCGACAACAGCGTCTCGCTCACCGACGACGGCCGCGTCGCGTTCATCGCCACCCTCGTCTCGCCCCCGGGGGCCCGTGGCGTGTACCTCTCGAACGGCGCCGCGACCATCCCGATCGCCGTCACCACGGGGGGCGTTGTCACCAACGTCGAGTTCTTCGCGCCCTCGGCGAACAACCGGGGCTGGGTGGCCTTCCGCGCCTTCGACTCGGACAACCGCCGCGCCGTCTGGGCGGGCAACGGCGCGACCCTCCGGAAGATCGTCCGCCACCTCGACATCCTCCCCTCCGACCTGGGCCCGGCGCGCATCGATCAGAACGACAACAGCCCGTCGTTCGGCGGTTCGGTGCGGATCAACAGCAGGGGCGACGTCGCCTTCCTCCCCGCCCTCACCCCTCCGTCCAACAACCAGATCGAGTGGGGCACCTGGGCCTACATCGCCCGCGCCCGCCTGCTCGGGGACGCCTCGGGCGACGACGGCGTCACCTTCGCCGATCTCAACATCGTGCTCGGGCAGTTCGGCCAGGCGGGGGCGCCCGGGTCGCTCGCCGGGGATGTCAACCGCGACGGGCGCGTCGATTTCTCCGACCTGAACATCGTGCTCGGCGAGTTCGGCCTCAGCATCTGACCCGCGCTCGCGAGCGCGGCGCTGCTACTTCGCCCCCGCCGCCTTCGCCGCCTCCAGCACCCGCTGCCAATCCGACTCCACCTCGAGCCGGTGCATCGTCAGGATGTCGGCGCGGCGGGAATGCGCGGGATGCAGCCTCATCTCCAGGTGCTTCCACAGCACCTCGAAGTGCGTGTTGTAGCCGTCGATGATGTTCGACAGCGAGTACATCGCGGCGGTCTTCGAGCCCTCCGGCGCCAACCCCGGAAGGAGCGACCGGTTCTTCTCGAACTCCTCGCCCGGGATCGGGGGCCAGCCGACCCTGGAAAGATCGGCGTCGGCAACGCCGAGGCCCCGGAGCACCGCGTGGGCGATCACCGCCGAGCCCAGGCGGTTGGGCACGAGACCTGCGGCGGTCAGCCGGGGCGGCCTTTCGACGAGCGGGGGCGCGGAGCCCGGGACCATCGGCTCGCCGGAGCGCCTGGCCGCCGCCTCGATCTCGCGCTGCCGGGCGTCGTACGCCGCCGCCGATGCGCCATACAGATCAATGAACTTCCAGCCCTTCGCCTTCGCGACCTCTTCGGCCTTCTTCGCGCGGAGCGAGAGGGTGGCGTTGTACCCCGCCACCCAGCCGCGGGAGGCCTCGTTGCGCTCCTCCGCCGCGGGCGGGCTCATGACGAACACCGCCCGGGCCCCGATGCCCACGATCTTGCGCTCGATCAGCGCGGAGAGTTGCCTCCCGTATCGCTCGGCGTCCGCCGCGTCGGCCTCGCGGGAGTAGCCGTCCTCCTGCCCGAGACAGACAAAGACCACGGTCGGCTTCACGGTGAACATGAGCCGCGGCGCCCAGACCTCCGCGGCGCTCATCGCGTCGGGCTGCATCGGATCCGGGGCGATGGTCGCGCCGTCCCACCCCCCGACGTTGACCCGCAGGCCGTCGTCGGGGCGGAGGGCCAACAATGCCGACGCGACCTGGCGGGGCCACGCCGCCCCGATCGTCGCCGCGTCGCCCAGGAACAGGATCGAGTCCTTCGGCTTGATCGCCGACAGGTACAGGGGCCGATCCTCGGCGGGCTTTTCCTGCCGGGCGAACGCCCCCGGCGGCGCCCAGACAACCACGGCCAACCCGAGCGCGACAACCATCCGCATCCGCGCGACTCCTTCCCGCGGCGCGGTCATCGCGCCGCCTCGGTGATGATCCGCTTCATCTCGGCGACCGCGCCGCGCAGCCCCGCGTACACCGCGCGGGCGACGATCGAATGCCCGATGTGGAGCTCCCACAGCCCGGGGAGCGCCGCGATCGGCGCGACGTTGTGATAGTTCAGCGCGTGGCCCGCGTTGAACCGCATCCCGCGGTCCGCCGCTCGGGCGCCGGCCTCGCGAACCCGCGCCAGTTCCCTGTCGACGCGCGCATCGCGGAGATCGCCCGCCGCGGCGCGGAACGCGTGGGCGTACGGACCCGTATGGATCTCGCACGCGGTGAAACCCGCCTCCGCCGCCGCGTCGACCTGCGCCGGGTCGGGGTCGATGAACGCCGATGCCGGCACGCCGGCGTCCAGCAGCCGCGCCACCGCGTCGCGGAGCGCGCTCATGCGCTGCGCCGCAGGCAGCCCGCCCTCGGTCGTCACCTCGGCGCGGCCTTCCGGCACGAGCGTCACCATGTCGGGCCCGATCCGCCTCGCGATGGCGACCATCTCGTCCGTCGCGGCCATCTCGAGGTTCACCTTGGTGATCACCAGCGGCTTGAGCCTCTCGAGGTCCCCGTCCTGGATGTGCCGCCGGTCCTCGCGGAGGTGCACCGTGATGCAGTCGGCGCCGCCGATCTCCGCCTCGTGGGCAGCGCGGACGGGGTCGGGCTCGACGCCGCGACGGGCCTGCCGGAGGGTCGCCACGTGGTCGACGTTCACGCCCAGATTCGCCATGCGCCGCAACGATAGCAGCCGGGGGTCAGCGGCGCAGCGATTCGACCGCGGCGGGGATGTGGGCCGCGAGGTCCAAGGCCAGCATGCCGCCGCTCGCGCCGCTCGCCCTCGACCACGCCAGCCCCGCGATCGCGTGCGCCCTCACCCCCAGCCGCGCGCAGTCGTAGAGGCTCAGCCCTTGATCCGCGCGGTGGGCCGCGTCCGCCGGGGCGTGATGGCCCATCCCGCGCGCCCGAAGCGCCGCGGCGGCGAGCGCCCTCAGATCCTCGCCCCGACTCCCACGGGCCCCCGCGTGCGCGATCAGCGCCGCGATCAGACCGGTCAGCACGTCGCCGGTCCCCGCGGTCGCCAGCGTCGGGTTCCGCGCCCCGTCCCCGACGTTGATCCACGTGCGATGCCCGTCCGACACCACCGTCGGGGCGCCTTTGAGCACCACCACGCACCCCAGCGTCTGCGCCAGCGCAGCGCACGCCGCAGGGCGCGCCGCCTCATCCGTCGCCGCGCCCGTGCCCAGCCCCAACCCCAGTGAAGTCGACAGCCGCTCGAACTCCCCGGGGTGCGGCGTGAGCACCGCGGCCGCCCTGAAATCGTGCCGCAACCCCGGCGTCGCCGCGAGGTTGTTCAGCGCGTCGGCATCGACCACCGCTGGGCGCTCCTGCTGCATCACCGCTCGGAGGCAGATCGCCCGCGCGCCCGCGCCGCCGCTTCCCAGCCCCGGCCCGATCGCCAGACAATCGCACCCCTCCAGCGCCTCATCGAGCGCCCGCGCCGCTTCGTGCGGCTCGATCTGATCGTCCTCCCCGACCCCGATCGCCGCCCCCGTCGCCGACGGCGCAACTGTCAGCCCCGCCGTGAGCACCGGCTCGGGCATCACCAGCCGGACCAGCCCGGCCCCAGCGCGCAGCGCCGCGATCGCCGCCAGCGCGGGCCCCCCGATCATCCGAGGGTGCGCCGCGCACCCCCCCACCACCGCGACGCGGCCGAACGTCCCCTTGTGACCGGCCGCATCCCGGGTCGGCAAGCGCGGCAGCGCGGAGTCATCGGCGTGCATCCGCCCATCGTATCCCCGCGCCGACAAAGGGCGGCATGCCGCGGCATCGAGCCGGGACGGCGACACGCGCAACCGGGCCGTACGCCACCTATCCGATCACTCCGTCTCCACCACCTCGATCGCCAGCCTGCCGAGCATCGGCGCCAGCGCCGCCAGCGAGTTCATCCGCTCCTCCGCCGGAAGCGCCGACAGCACCATCGCGATGTGCGCCGCGTCGAACGGCGTCGCGTCCGGCAGGGTCGCGTCCAGATCCACCCACCGGGGCCGGCCGTCGGGGCCGTCCAGCAGCGCCTGCGTCCACATGTGGAAGCCGAAGACCTCGCGCCCTCCGGCGAACTGGTCGACGTAGATCACCCCCGACGCCACCCGCGACGGGATGCCCGCCGAGCGCAGCGCCGCGGCCAGCAGCACCGCGTGCTCCGTGCAATCGCCCTGCTTGGTCCGCGCCACCTCGGACGCGGTGGCGAACCCGACATCGAGCGTCTTCGCCGTGATGTGCCGACGCACCCCGCGCCGGATGCGCTCGGCCTGCGCCGGCTTCCCCCCGGCGTCGTCGTCGGGAGGGGCCAGCGCCCGGACGGCGGGGTCGGCGCTGTCGAGCATCACCGAGGGCTCGCGGAACACCCTGTCGGACGCCTCCCGCTCGGGCGCCGCGGGGGCCCGTGCCGCATCGACGATGACCCTCGCCGACCTGGCGTCCAGCCGCTCCACCCGCTGGGCCCCGCCCGAGGGAAGATCGGGAAGTTCACCCTCCGTCATGCTGACGATGTACACCGCGCGGCCGGTCTCGCGGGGCCTCGCGATCGCGCGGCTCGGATGGACGAACGTGCTCACCATCATCTCCGGCGCCTTCGCCGGCGCCGTCGCCGTCTCTCGATCGGCCGCCAGCACGGTCAGCGCGATAGCCCCCAGCCTCACCTCGCCCCGCACCAGCGACCCGTCATCCGCGAGGTAATCCACCGATTCAACGCCGGGGTACATCGCCTGCGTCACGGCCCAAGGCGTCGCGGGGACGACCTTGCCCAGCACCTCGACCGGTTCGGGCCCCCCCTTCCGCGTGCGCTTCACCGCGATGGGCTCCAGCCCGCCGCTCGCATCGATCGAGGAGTACGCCACCTCCGCCGCGCCGGCGCGGACGCGTTCCTCGACGTACCGCTCCGCCGCGATCGGCGCCAGCCACTCGCCCTTCGGAAGGGGCGCCGTGCGCGTTATCGAGCGCCCCTCCTGCTCCTCGGTCACCTCCACCCCCTCCTCGGTGAACCGATACGTCGTCACCACCGGCGCCGCGGCGAGCCGCTGCTCGGACCGCATCGAGACCATCGCCCCCTTCGGCGTCTCCACGGACTCTGTCAGCATCTCGACGGATATCGACATGCCCCCGCGCCCCACGCTCAGCCGCATCTCCGAGCGCAGCCGCAGGTTCCCCTCCGCCGTCGCGTCCTGCTTCTCGTGCATCCACCCGGCCCGCTCGCCCTGGAGCATCACCGCGTACCAGCGCTCGTCCTTGCCCGCCGCGGCGGACGCCCGGCCCCCCATCGCCGCGAGCGCCATCGCCAGCGCCGCGAGCACGCCCGCGATTCCCCTGAGACGCGATCCGGAGTGCGCTCCCGCGGATACCCTTGCCCCGGCATGATCGACACGCATTGCCACCTCACGTTTCCTGAGTTCGAGGGCCGCGAATCCGCCGTGCTCGACGACGCTGAAGCCTCCGGCGTCACCGGCGTGATCACCGTCTCCACCACCGCGCCAGACGCCGAGCGGTGCCTCGCGCTGGCCCGGCGCGACCCGCGCATCTGGTGCAGCGCCGGGGTGCACCCACTCTATTCCGACAAGGGGCCGCACGATTGGGCGCTGCTCCGCTCCATCATCCGCGACCCGCGCTGCGCCGCCTGGGGCGAACTGGGCCTTGACAACCACTACCCCGATCCGCCCGCACCGTTGCAGCGGGCCGTGCTCGACGAGCACCTCGCCGCCATCGCCGCCTCCCGCGCCGAAGGGGTCGACAAGCCCGTCATCATCCACTGCCGCGAGGCCTACGCCGACCTCATCCCCATCCTTCGCGCCTCGGGCATCCCCGCCGAACGCTTCGTCTTCCACTGCTTCACCGGGACGGCCTCCGAGGCCCGCGCGGTGCTCGATTTCGGCGCCCTCCTCTCCTTCACCGGAGTCGTCACCTATCGGAACGCCAGGGAGGTCCAGGCCGCCGCCGCCCTCGTCCCCGCCGGGCGCATCATGGTCGAGACCGACGCCCCCTTCCTCTCGCCCGAGCCGCACCGCTCCGTGCGCCCCAACGAGCCCCGCTTCGCCCGCGTCACCGCCGAGGCCGTCGCCGCCCTCCGGGGCGAATCCTTCGACGCTTTCCACGCCCACATCAACGCGACGACGACGCGGTTCTTCGGCATCCCGACCTGAGCACGCCGGGCGGCGTGGCTCAGGAGCCGATGTATCTGGCGTAGATCGACCTCGCCCGCGCCGCGTCCGTGACGCCGTGCACGATCGCGCGGCCGTCGGCGAACACCGTCAGCGTCACCCCCTCCTCGCGCAGCGCCGCGCGGAGCAGGAACGCGGTGCGCGACGCGTCGCCGTGCGGCGCCAGCCTTGCCTCCAGCGCGCCCAGGTCCAGCCGCCCCACGCCCCCCTCCGGAGCAACCTGCACCGCCGACCGCCCGCACAGCGTCGCCGGCGCGGATCCTCGCTCGCCGCTGAGAAACTCGAGACGCCGCAGGCCGCAGCACGGGCACTCGGGGTCACGCATCGCGCCCACCGGCGCCGCGGCGAACGACATGCGCCACGCGTCGATGCGCGCCAGCGCCGCGTCCTCGGCTCGCAGATCCCCCACCAGCCACCGCACGGCTAGCCCCGCCTGCATCGCCCCCACGATCGCGGTCGCCGCGTTGAGCACCCCCCCCGTGTCGCACGTCTCCCGCGCCTCCAAAGGCGGCGGCTCCGGGAACACGCACCGCAGGCACGCCCCGCCAGGCAACACCGGCATCGCCATCCCCCGCGTCGCCACCGCCCCGCCGTAGATCAGCCCCACGCCGTGCTTCACCAAGACATCGTTGATGAGATACCGCGTCTCATAGTTGTCCGTGCAATCGAGCACCACGCGGGCCTGCGCCGCGCCGCCCTCGATCAGCAGCCGCTCGGCGTTCGCCGCGGTCATGTCCGCGATCATCCCCTCGACCCCGAGCCCCGCGTCGATCTCGAGCAGCCGCCGCCGCGCCGCCTCCGCCTTGGGCATCGCCTCCGCGGCGTCGCGCTCGGTGAACAGCGTCTGCCTCTGCAGGTTGGTCCGCTCCACGATGTCGCGATCGACCAGCCGGATCCGGCCCACGCCCGCCCTGGCCAGGAGGTCCGCCGCCACGCACCCCAGCGCGCCCACGCCGACGATCACCGCGCCCGACGCCGCCAGCCGCGCCTGCCCCTCGGGGCCGATCTGCGGCAGGATCTCCTGCCGGTGATGCCTCCCCGTCGCGGCGCTCACGCCGACACCCAGTCGCGCACCGGCGCCGGGTGCTCGGGCTTCTCCCCGCGGAGCACCCGCCACACGTCGCGCACCACCCACGACATGTTGCGGTGCGCGGTCGCGGTCGCCGCCCCGATGTGAGGGGAGAGGTGGGCGTTGGCCATCCCCAGCAGGGGGTTGTCGGGCGCCACCGGCTCGGGGTCGTGCACGTCGAGGATCGCCTGCGCCGCCGGGTTGTTGGCGAGGAAATCGGCGAGGGCCTGCGCATCGACCACGAACCCCCGCGAGGCGTTGATGAACACCGCGTCGCGCTTCATCAGCCGCACCGCCGCCGGCCCGATGAGCCCGCGGTTGGAGGGCCGGTCGTCCACGTGCAACGTCACCACGTCGGCCTCCGCGAGCAGGGCCTCGCGCGAGACCGGCGTCGCGCCGAAGCGCCGCTCGGGGGGGATCTCGAGCAGGTCGCAGTAGAGCGCCCTCATGTCCAGGGCCGCCGCCACCCGCGCCATCGCCTTGCCGACGCGGCCCATGCCGTAGATTCCCATGGTCAGGTCCGAGCACTGCCGCGGCGCGATGAGTTCGTGGCGCAGCGCCGCCCACTTCGCCCGATCGAGCGCCGAGGAAAGGAACAGCCGGGGGCGCAGCGCGTCGAGCATGAACGCGGTCGCCAGTTCCACCACCGCGCGGGAGTTCGCGTCCGGGGTGTGCACCACCTCCACGCCCCGGGCCCGGCACGCCGGGATGTCGATGTTGTCCAGCCCGACCCCGGCCCGCGCCACCACCAGCAGGCGAGGCGCCTTCGCCAGCAGCGCCGCGTCCACCCTCGTGTACGTCCTGACGATCAGCGCGTCGGCCCGCGCCAGGCTCCCCTCGAACCCCGGGGCGTCGGCCCCGATCGCCTCCACCGCGCAGCGCTCCGACAGCCACGACGCGCACGCCGGGTCGATCGGCTCCGCCACCAGTGTGAGGGGTGAGTCGGCCATGGCCAGGGAGCGCCGGAGTGCGGCGCTCAGCCCTCGCCGGAGCCTTCGCCGCCCCCGGCCGCGGGCTCGATGATCGCGCTCATCGCGCCCGCCGATCGCGCCAGCCTCGGGTCGGCGCCGAACGAGAGGACCTGCTCGCGCTTGAGTTCCGCGTGCTCGCGGTGCGTGGTAAGGCACACGGCGCGGCCCTCGGTGTCGACCGTCTTCGCGATCTCGAGCGCCCGCCGGGCCGAAACGCGGAACACGCGCTGCGCCATCTCGATCACGTACTCATAGGTATGGTCGTCGTCGTCGAGCAGGACCACGTTCCAAGGCGTGGGAGGCGTCGGGGGTGACGGACGCGCCTCGGGCCGCGTCCGGGGCTCCGCTTCGGCTGTGTGCGTCGACATCGCCCCGATCATAGCGACCGGTGGACGAGCCGGGGAAACACGCCGCAAAACACGCCCAAACCATTGACACGTCGCTCGTCCCACGTATGCTCGACCCTCCCGTACGTGCGCCGGCGCGGCGGGGCGTTCGTGGGGATCCCGGCAGTCGAGTTCGCAGGAGCCAGCGATGAATAAAGGCGACCTGATCGAGGCTGTGGCGTCGCAACTCGGCGAGACCAAGGCCGCCGCCGGCCGCGCAGTCGAGGCGGTCCTCGCCTCCATCGCCGACGGCGTCAAGGAACACGAGAAGGTCACCCTCGCGGGCTTCGGCTCCTTCGAGAAGAAGCACCGCAAGGCCCGCACCGGCGTGAACCCCTCCACCAAGGAGAAGATCACGATCGGGCCTTCCAAGACCGTCGCCTTCAAGGCGGCGCAGTCGCTTCGCGAGCAACTCTGATCACGGGCAGCGCTCCCGGCGCCGCTCATCCGGCGCCGAACGCCGATTCCGCCAGGTCGATCGCACGCGCCAGCGCCGCCGCCTTGTTCACCGTCTCGTCGTACTCCGATTCCGCGCGCGAATCCGCGACGATCCCGCCCGCCGCCTGCAGGTGGTAGGCCCACCCCTCGGCCGTGCGCTGCCCCGTCGGAGCGACGATAGTGCGCAGCGCCAGTGCGATGTCCATCTCCCCGTCGAGCCCCGCGTAGCCCATACCCCCGCCATACGGCCCGCGCCGCACCGGCTCGAGTTCGTCGATCACCTGCATCGCGCGGATCTTCGGCGCCCCGCTGATCGTTCCCACCGGCAGCGCCGCCCGCAACGCGTCCCAGCAGTCCAGCCCCTCACGCAACTCCCCCGTCACCGTCGACGAGATGTGCATCACGTGCGAGTACCGCTCCACCCGCATGACCGCCGGAAGCCGCACCGTCCGCGGCTCGCACACCCGCCCCACGTCGTTGCGCCCGAGATCGACCAGCATGATGTGCTCGGCCCGCTCCTTGTCATCGGCCAGCAGGTCACGCTCCAGGGCCTCGTCCTCCTCCGCCGTCGCGCCGCGGGGCCGCGTCCCCGCCAGGGGCCTGTTGGTCACCACCAGCGCCCCCCGCTCCGTCTCGCGGCGCACGCGGCACAGGATCTCGGGCGATGACGCCACCAGGATCGTCCCCTCGCCCTGCATGTAGACCATGTACGGGCTCGGATTGACCGTGCGCAGCGCCCGGTAGACGTCGAAGGGGTCGGCCGCGCTCCGCCTCTCGAACCTTTGACCGATCACCACCTGGAAGATGTCCCCCGAGGCGATGTACTCCTTCGCCCGCGCCACCATCCGCGCGTGCTCCTCGCGGGTGATGTTCGAAACGGGTTGCTTCGGAGCGGCGGCCTCGCGCGACAGCCTGCCCAGCCGGAAGCCCGGCTGCGCCGGGGGCGTCTCGAGCCGCGCCGCGATCGCGTCGATCTCCGCCGCCGCGGCGTCGAAGGCCCGGGCCCAGGCGTCGCGCCCGGCGTCCGCCTCCGCCTCCACCAGCCGGATCACGTGCGCGACCCGGTCCACATGGTCGAATACAACGACGCCTCCGTAGTACGAAAAGTGCAGGTCGGGCAGCCCCCGGTCGTCCGGCGGCGCCCGGGTCGGCGCGAGTTTCTCCGGCTCCGCGTACCGCACCGTGTCATACGACGCAAAGCCGAACCACCCGCCCAGGGCGCACCGGGGCAGCCGCGCTCTCGGGTGCTCGGCAGGCCTCACCAGCCTCCACCCCGCGGTCAGGCGCCGAGGCACGAGCAGGGGATCATCCTCGCGCGAACCCCGCGCCTCCTCGCCTCGCCGGCGCACTGCGACCTCGCGCCCATGCGCAACGACCTCGATGCTCGGGCGCGAGCCCATGATCGAATGCCGGCCCTGCCGATCGCCGTTCTCCACCGATTCCAGGAGGAACGATGGAGCGGTCCGCTCATCCGGCGCGACCAGCCGCCGATACGCCGACACCGGGGTGATCTGGTCGCTCAGCAGGCGCAGAGAGACAGGGATGGCCAGCGTGGCGCCGGGGGACGCGGCCGCTTCGCGCGCCGCCACCGCGAGGAACTCGTCGCGCGTCAGCGAGAGCATCGGCCGAGTGTACCGGCCCCGCTCAGTTGCCCTTCTCGCCCTTGGGCGCGGGCTTGGCCTCGGGCGCGTCCGCGGGCCCCTTGCCCTGCTGCTTTTCCAGAGCCGCCTTGTAGGTGTCGAGCTGCTCCTGCATCTCGTCGCGGATTGTCGCGTCGGCGAAGGTCAACGCCCTGGTCTGCGCCTCGACCGCTTTCGCGATGTCGCCCTGCGCGAAGAACACCCGGGCCTGCGTGTCGAGCACGGCGGCGTCCTTCCCGCCGCTCACCACCACCGCGCGGTCGATGGCCTTGCGGGCCACCCCGAGGTCCCGGTCCTGAAGTTCGGGAGCGGAGGAGATGACCCACGCCACCTGGTTGAGCAGCATCCACTCGTCGGCCAGCGGGCCGTCGATCGCCTTGTCGAGGTACGCGTAGGCATCCTTGGGCTTGTTGAGCGGGCCCATCAGGACCTGGAACTTCGCCATCGAGAGCTGCCCGACCTGGAAGTCCATCGCGATCAGCCTGTCGACGCGCTCGATCGCCTCGTCCCACTTGCCCTCTGCCGCCAGGCTGTTGGCCTCCATGAGCAGCGGCTCGGCGTCCCTGGCCACCTGCTGCTGGCGCTTCGCCTTGTTCGCCGCGCCGTCGACGTCGTACTTGCCCTCCACGATCTCGCCCAAGGCCTTGGGCATGCCGTTGAGCGGGTGGCCGACCCAGGCCAGGCGGCCGTCGGCGTTGATGATCATCACGGTCGGGATGCTCTCCGACCCGGTCGCCGCCATGAACGCCGCCGCCACCGCGCCGTCCTTGTCCTCGGCGATCGTGTAGGTCATGTCCGAGGCCTTCTCCTTCACGAAGTCGGCGACGGGCTTCATGCCGTCCTGGGCCCAGATCGCGACGCCGATGAACTTGACCTTCTTGTCCGCGTAGGTCTTGCTCAGCGCATTCAGTTCGGGGATCGTCTTGATGCACGGCCCGCACCAGGTGGCCCAGAAGTCGAGCACGTACACGGTGCCCTTGTCCCAGCCGGTGACCGCGTCGCCCTGCACCCACGAGACCGATCCGAGGGCTGGAGCCGCATCGCCGATGGTCAGTGTCGGCGCCGGAGCGCCCTGCGGCTCGCCGGGGCCGGGAGCGGGGGAAGGCGCCGCCGCCTGGGGTTGATCGGCCGCGACAGCGACGCCGACCGGACCAGCAAACGCCGTTGCCGCAAGTGCCACGGCGAAGAGGGACAGACGCATTCCGAGTCCTTTCCAGTAAGCCGGAGCGGGCGGGGAGACGCCCCGACGCCGCACGAGCCTTCGCGAAGTGTACCAGCGCCGGATTCTCCCTTTCGCTGCGGGGCGGCCCTTGGGGCGTGCAATTCTCCGGGCGCTACACTGCCCACGACCATGCGCGGGAGACGCACAAACCCCGATCGCACAGATTGGCCGCTGCTCATCGGACTGGCCGCCAGTGCCGCTGCGCACGCGGGAATCGCCCTGTTGTCGGTGAGGCTCGCCTCCAGTGCGGCGCAGGGCTCCTCGCAGTCGCCGACCGCGCCGATCGTGTTCGAGCCCGCCTCGCCGACCAAGCCCCCGCCCGAGCCGGCGCCCCAACCTCCCTCCGAGACTCCCAGGTCCGCGCCTCCCCCCCCAGAAGCGCTGGCGCCGGAGCCGAAGCCGCCCAAGCCGCCGGAGGTCACCCTCGGAATCGACGAGTCGGACGCCGTCACGGCGACCTGGATCGGCGTCGCCCCGAGCGAGGCGACCGCGCCGTCTGGGCGCCGCGCATCGGTGGATCAGGCCGCGTTTGCCATCCCCGCCGGCGCTCCCGAGCCGGTCCCCGGCTCTCCCGGGAACCCTGGCGCGCCCGAATCCACCCCATCAACGCAGGCCCCGCCTCCAGCGCCGCTACCGACTCCCGCGCGAGAGGACGTCCTTCCGCCTGATCCCAGAGCGAAGCCCGCGGCGCCGATGCAGGCCGCCCCCGCCCCCGACGAGCGGAGGCCCTCAGACCGCGCTCCGACCTCATCGAAGGAGCCGGACGCCGCCGGCGACGCGGAGCGGACCACGCGCCCGCCCGCGCCCGCCGCGCCTCCGCAGCCTGAGCAAGCCAAGCCCGAGACCACCGACGCCGAATCGCTGATTCCCGCCACGAGCGCGAAGACCGACGCCGCGCTGCCGCAGCCTGCGCGAGACGGCGTTGATCGACCAGCGCGCCCTGAGGTCCCCGCCGAATCGCCGGCCCCATCGAGATCGCCCACCGCAGCGCCGACCGCGCCCGACCCGCGCGACCGCGAACCGCCTCCCGAGGATGCGCCGACCTCTCCCGCGGCGCCCGCGCCCAAGGACAAGCCCGGAGATGAAGACAGGCAGGCCGACGCGAAGCCGATGAGCGCGCCTCCGGAGTCGCCCGTCGCACCGCCCGATCCTCAGGCCGACGAATCTCCGCGCGCAGCCGACGCCTCCGCCGCGGCCACGCCGGAGCAACCTCAGCCGCAATCGCCGCCCGCCGAGAGCGCCGCGATGCCTGCGCCAACGTCATCGCTCTCTCCGCCAAGCCCAGCGGTGGCCCCGGTCCCCGCGGGGCTCGTGCCCGATTCCGGCCCCGGCGATCTCGCCGACCGAGAGAGCGAAGCCACCACAACGCGCGAGGTCATTCGGGCGCAGCCCGGCAAGCCCGTCGCGGCCAAGGGCGTCCAGATCCGCACCGTCCGCCCGCGATTCTCCAACTACATCCTGGTCACCGCGGCGCCGCGCGACGCCGTCGTCCTGGTCTCCTTCGGTCGCGACGGCCGCGTGGTGAACGTCACACTGCTTCGCTCCAGCGGCGTGTCCGACGTCGACCGCCCGGTGATCGACGCGGTCTACAACTGGACCGCGGCGGGGGAACGAATCCGCGCGCTGCCCGAGCGCAAGCCTCCCGAGCCCCCCGCCACCGTCGACCTCAAGTTCCAGATCATCCTGCGGTAGGCGGCGTACGGAGCGCGGTGATGCCGCCCTTTCGCGAGCCGCGGCTCAGTTGCTGATCTCGCAGCCCGTGGAGCCGGGACCCCCCGTTTTGAGACTATTGGACTCGATGCACCGCGGCATTCGGGCGGTCGCGCCTCCCGCCGAACGAGGCGGGGCCGGGGTGGTTTCCCCCAGCGCTGGGATTCCCCGCCGCGGAGTCACTCCGGCGCGCCCTTGCCGTAGTCGTACACCCATTGATCGACCGGGCGCGCGAACTCGACCACCTCGCCGGGGGCGAAGAAGAGGCCCAGTTCCTTCGCGGCGGCCTCGGGCGAGTCCGACCCGTGGATCAGGTTGAACGAGTTCGACACGCCGAAGTCGCCACGGATCGTACCGCTCTCGGCCTTGCTGCCGAACGTCGCGCCCATCATCTTGCGGCAGACCGCGATGGCGCCCAGCCCTCGCACCGCGAGCACCAGCACCGGGCTGCTGGTCATGAACTTCACCAGACCGTCGTAGAAGCCCTTGCCCTTGTGGTCGGCGTAGTGCCGCTCCGCCAGCGCCATCGGGATCTTCATCATCTTGGCGCCGACGATCTGCAGGCCCTTGTCCTCGAAGCGGGCGATGATGCGGCCCATCAGGCCGCGCTGCACCGCGTCGGGCTTCAGGATGATCAGGGTGGTCTCCACGGAGTCCTCTCCTCTCGCCGCGGCGTGTGGGCGGTGTGGTCTGTTGCTCGTGCTCGGGGGGGGGAGAGGATACACGCCCCCGGCCCCGGATGCGACCGCCGGTACACTCGCCGCAAGACCGGCGACCGCGCCGGGAACCGCGCCCGAGCGGCCAAGGAGGGCCCGCATGTCCGCCGTCGCCAGCGACACAATGGAGCGCACCGAACCGCCCGACAAGCCGCGACGGCGCGAGACCGCCGAGAGCATGGCCGCGCGCCAGCGCGACATCTCGGTCTCCGAGTTCTTCGCCAAGAACCGCCACCTCCTGGGCTTCGACAACCCGCGCAAGGCCCTCCTGACCACCGTCAAGGAGGCCGTCGACAACTCCCTCGACGCCTGCGAAGAGGCCGGGATCCTCCCCGACATCCGCGTCGAGATCGAGGAGGTCGCGAAGGAGCCGTCCAAGCGCCGCGGCGCCGACACCCCCAAGGGCGAGAAGGCCGACAAGCCCGCCGACGATGCGCCGACGCGAGGGGCCGGCGCATCCGCGCGCTACCGCGTGAGCATCCGGGACAACGGCCCGGGCATCGTCCGCAAGCAGATCGAGAACATCTTCGGCCGCCTGCTCTACGGCTCGAAGTTCCACCGCCTGAAGATGTCCCGGGGCCAGCAGGGCATCGGCATCTCCGCCGCCGGCATGTACGGGCTGATGACCACAGGGAAGCCCGTGGTCATCGTCTCCAAGACCGGCCCCAAGAAGCCGGCGCACGAGGTCGTCCTCAAGATGGACACCTCCAGGAACCGCGCCGAGGTGGTCAGCGAGACCGAGCACCCCGAGGACGACGCGATGTTCGCCGAGGGCCACGGCACGCGCGTCTCGATCGAACTCGAGGGCAAGTACCAGAAGGGCCGCGGCAGCGTCGACGAATACCTCGAGCTCACCGCGATCGCCAACCCCCACGCGCGGATCACCTTCGTCTCGCCGCCGCAATCCGGCGACGACGGCCCCCAGACCGCCGAGTTCCCCCGCGCGGTGAGCGAACTGCCTCCGGAAGCCAAGGAGATCCAGCCGCACCCCCAGGGCGTGGAACTGGGCACGCTGATCCAGATGCTCGAGCGCACCGAGAGCCAGCAGCTCGGGGCCTTCCTCCAGAGCGATTTCTGCCGCGTCGGGCCGGGTCTCGCCCGGGACATCTGCGAGGACGCCGGGCTCACCGGCCGCACCTGGGTGAAGCAGGTCGGCCACGCCGAGGCCGAGCGGCTCTACGACGCGATCCAGCGCGCCAAGATCATGGCGCCCCCGACCGACTGCCTCAGCCCCATCGGCGCCAGGACGCTGCTCAAAGGCCTCGACAAGGGCCTGGCGCCGGAGTTCATCTCCGTCTCCTCGCGCCCCCCGGCGGTGTACCGGGGACGGCCGTTTCTCATCGAGGCCGGGATCGCCTTCGGCGGGAACCTCCCGGCCGATGAGCAGGCCCGCGTCTACCGCTTCGCCAACCGCGTGCCCCTGCAATACCAGCAGAGCGCCTGCGCGTGCTTCAAGGCGGTGGTCGACACCGACTGGAAGCGCTACGCGCTGCAGCAGCCCCGCGACGGGCTGCCCGTCGGCCCCGTCGTCATCCTCATCCACATGGCCAGCGTGTGGGTCCCCTTCACCTCCGAGAGCAAGGAGGCGGTGGCGGACTACGACGAGATCCGCAAGGAGATGAAGCTCGCGCTGCAAGAGTGCGGGAGGAAACTCGGCATCTTCCTCAGCCGGCGGCAGCGCATGCTGCGCGAGAGCGAGCGCCGGAACATCTTCGAGCGCTACATCGGGGAGATCTCCAAAGCCGTGCACGGGATCAACGGCACGGACGCGGCGCGGATGTTCGAGGCCCTGCTCGCGCAGGCCAGGCGCCGCACGGCTGCCGCCGACCAGCTGCTCGATGAAGAAGGCAAGGTTGTCAAGGCGGACGCCATCGAGGGCGACGAGACGGTGCTGATCCGCGAGAGCGCGGCCGCGCCCTCTCCCGCGCAGCCCGCCCCGGGGCCACCGACAGCGCCCGCGGAGCCGCGACGCAGGCGCGGCGCCCCAGGCGCACTCTTCGACGAGGCGCCGCCGGGGAAACCGGCCGCGGTCATCGCGCCGACTCGGGCATCGAAGCCCAATCGCCAGGCAAAGGCGACCCCTGCGCAGCGACCACCGACGACCGAGCGGGCCAAGCCGACGAAGGCCTCCGAGCGGATCGCCCCGCCCGCCAAGACCAAGCCCAAGTATCGCTACGTGAACGGCGCGATCGTTCCGGTCGAGGGCGAACGGCTGTTCTGACGGGGCGCGGCGGAGAATGAGAAACGCGCGGCTCCCGCGAAGGAAGCCGCGCGTGTGGTCGCCGGTGATCCTCGCCGCGTGACGTCGGCGCGGCCACCCCACGAACCCCGAAGCCTTAGCGGCGGCGGCGCAGGCCGGCGAGGCCCGCGAGTCCGAGCAGCGCGGCCGAGCCGGGGGTCGGCACGGCGCTGAGCGAGAAGTTGTCCACCGACAGGCCGTCGTCCTGCCCGGTCAGTTCGGTCGCGTCCCACGCGATCGCCAGGGTCGTGCCGGCGGCCCAGTTGATCCCGCTGATGGTCGCGCTGACGAGCCGCTGATTCGCCGGGTCGTTGCCGTTCAGCGCGATGTTGGTCGCGGTCGTCGAGGTGTTGACCGAGGCGAAGTCGAGCGCCGCGACGCGGGTGGTGACAACCGAGATGTCGCTCGCGAAGCCGTACACGAACTGCAGCACATCGGGGGTGGCCACGTCGCCGCGGCGCCACTGCTCGCCGGTGAAGGTGATGGTCACCGCGGTGAGCACCGTGCCGGTGTTGTTCGTGAAGAGGGCGCCGAAGCGGGGAATCTGGTTGCTGGTGGTGAGCACTCCCAGGGCGCGCTCGCCCGAGGCGGATGCGCCGTAGGAAATCACCCCGCGCCCCGCGCTGCTGGACAGGCTGCCGTCCTGGGAGCGGAACTCGCTGTTGGGGCTCGAACCGCCGATGTTCCCGGCGTACCAGCCGCTCACGCCGGTCGAGCCGGGAAGCCCGGTCGCGAGGGCGAACGGCCCGCGCCCGGCCTGCGTCGTCCCGGCGACGTTGCTCGCCAGGCCATCGAAGTTCTGGGTGTACGTCGCGCCGGTGTACGAGATGGTCTGCGCGGAGACGGCCGAGGACGCCGCGGCGAGCGCAACGAGAGCAAGAGCGTGGTGACGCATGTGTGTCCCTCCCAACGCCGGCGCGGGCCCGGCGGTGACGTGTGTGTGCGCGACATGAGCCCCATGACTCCCTCGCGACGGGCGGAAACCTAGCCGGTCGGGCCCCGCCGGGACCGAGGCGCCGCGCGAAGATTCCGCCAACACTGCCGCAGGGGACGAACCGGATTACACTCGCGCTCCCCCACCCGCCCCGGCGAAGGAGCGCCGCAACCCATGGCCAGATCGAAACCTGCGACGAAGCCCGCCGCCGCCAAGGAGCGCGACCGGGCGACGCTCTCCAAGATCGTCCACCTCGCCGACGACGTCGCCGCGAAGTCCCTCGGGGGCCGCGACCCCGTCGTCCATATCCCCACCCGCTCCCGGGCCAACACGGTGTGGAACAAGAAGCGCGGCCTCCTGCAGATGGGCTCGGCCAAAGCGGAGCGCCAACTCTTCAATCTGAACCAGGCCCGCCAGTTCATGCAGACCATGCTCCACGCCGGGGGGATCAAGGAGCTCATCGACGCGGGCAAGACCCTGAGCCTCCGCGGCATGTTCTACAAGGGCCTCCACACCGTCGCGGGCACCAAGGAGAAGACCTTCTCCGATCAGGACGAGTCCGACGGCATCCTGGAGGACCTCGAGGTCTCGCTCGGCGCGCTCCGCGAGGAACTGCACATCTTCGCCAAGAAGGCGGGCACCATGGTCGGCAACATCACCGTCACCGACACCGGCGACGAGATCGACTGCCGCCGCATGGGCTCCGGCGGGTACGCCATTCCCTCCATCTGCGAGCCCGATGTCGTCGCCTTCAAGAGGTGCGAAGCGAAGTTCGTTCTCCACGTCGAGAAGAACACCGTCTGGTCGCGCTTCAACGAGGACCGCTTCTGGGAGAAGCACAACTGCATCATCACCGAGGGCGGCGGGCAGCCCCCCCGTGGCGTGCGGCGCCTGCTCAAGCGCCTCAACCAGGAACTGGGCCTCCCGGTCTACTGCCTCCTCGACTGCGACCCATGGGGGCACTACATCTACAGCGTCCTCAAGCAGGGATCGATCTCGCTGGCCTTTGAGAGCGAGCGGCTGGCCATCCCGGACGCCAAGTTCATCGGCATCCGCGCGTCGGACTACGTCGACTGCGAGCTGACCGACGATGTCCAGATCGCGCTCAACGACAAGGACATCGCCCGGGCGAAGCAGATCGCCGAGTACCCCTGGTTCCAGGGCCACAAGGGCTGGCAGCGCGAAATCGACACGCTGCTCCGGAACGGCTTCAAGATGGAAGTCGAGTCGCTCATCACGAAGGACATCTCGTACGTCACCGAGACCTATGTCCCCGAACGGCTCAAGGCCAAAGACTGGCTCGATTGAAGGCCCGCGGGGATCCCCTCCACCATTCGATCATGAAGATCGCGCGTGCCCCCTGAGAAGGGTCAAAGAACCCACGTTCAAGATGCCGACGTCCGCTATACTGCGCCCCCGCGCGGTTTTCGCCCGCCCGTCCCTGACGGCGCACTTCGACGCCGTGCTTGGCGAGTCCAATCCCCTGATGCCATCGACCGCGTCCGTTCCTGCTCCAACTCCAACCAGCGGCGGCACATCCCGGCCGCCGTTGCGGCTTCTGGTCGCCGATGACGATCACTTGATCGCCTCCGGGCTGGCGGCTTCGCTTCGCACCCTTGGTTTCGAAGTCATCGGCCCCGCCCCGAGCGGCGACATTGCGGTCGAACTCGCTTCCTTTCGCCCGGGTGATTCCCCGGTTGACATGGCCATTCTTGACATCCGGATGCCCGGCAGATCGGGCCTTGATGTGGCGCGACACCTCTGGGAATCCGCCGCGACGCCTTCGATCATCGTCACAGCGCACAGCGACGATGCGTTCCTCCGCGAGGCCTCTGCCGCCGGAGGCGTCTTCGGCTACCTCCTGAAGCCGGTGAGCATCGAGAGCCTTCGGGTCCAGATCGCCATTGCCTGGACCCGCGCGGCGGCCGACCGCGAGATGAGGGACCGGATCGCCCAACTCGAGCAGAATCTGCGCAACCGCCAGACGGTCGAGAAGGCGAAATGGCGGCTCATCGAGCGCTGCGGCATCGGCGAGCCTGAGGCCCACGCGCGGCTGCAGAAAGCCGCCCGTGACCTCCGCCAGCCTCTGATCGTCCTCGCTGATCGCGTCCTCCAAACCGAGGACTTCGCGTTCCTCGGGCTCTCCGCGCGGCCTCAGCCCTGAGGACGACAGCGGCAAATTACCCATCTTGACATCGGACGCCAAGGGGAAGAAAACCCCGGCGGAATCCTTGCATTTCCGGCGTGGACCAGGCTCGGCGGTCTGGTAGTCTCGCGCGAGCGGGAGCGGCTTCCTGACTCCCCATCAACGAAAGCACCGGCCCCGCCGGTCGGGTGGAGCGTCGCGGAGGAGACGCTCGCCGGGCTGCGGGGCCGGTTCTCTGCGCCGGCCGAGCGAGCGCGGCACGACCGAGAAGCCGCCGTCGAACTTATCCGAGCCTCCAGCATCGCCGATGCACCTCGGCGCCTTCGCCAGCCCCGCCCGTGCGGAGCCGGCGCGTCGGCGCCATCCAACTCTTGCCGGAGCATCCTGATGCGCACCGACCGATTCTCGCGCGGCCTCCGCAGCAACCTTTCGCTCGTGAGCGCGGCGCTCGCCGCCTGCGCGGGGCTCGCGGGCTGCGGCGCCGCCGTGCAGACCGAGCCCGTCGCTGCGACTCCCGTCTCGGCGCCGGCCGGGCAGCCCGCCCCGGGCATGTTCGACCAGGCCCGCCGCATCTCCAGCGCCGGCGCGCTCGCGGCCATCAGCGCGCCGTCGACCGACCTCGAGGAGGACACGGCCGACAACCTGGTCCGGGCTACCTTCAGCGCCGACGGCGCCGACTTCGACCCCGACGTCTCGCGCGACGGCAAGTGGCTGGTCTTCTCCAGCACGCAGCACCGTCCCAACGC
>CANJRL010000028.1 GCA_947476675.1 Phycisphaerales bacterium | reverse complement strand
TGAAGCGGTCCATGTACTGCTGCGCCAGCCGCTCGACCTCCTGGAAGGTCGGCTTGTCGCCCAGGGAGTGGGCGTGGGCGATGGGCAGGTTGTTGTATCGCAGGAAGGCGAGGCCCTTGCGTCCGACGAGTTCGATCGAGAGGTCGCGCCCCGCGCCCTGGGCCTTGCGGATGTGCGCCATCGCGGCCCGGAGCACCGAGCCGTTGTAGGCGCCGCAGAGACCGCGGTCGGAGGTGATGACCAGCAGCAGTTCCGGGGCCTTCTCGGCCGCGGGGCCCGCGCCGGAGATCAGGGGGTGGGTGAAATCGCCCCCGCCCTTGGCCAGGTTGGCGCCGAGTTCCATGACCAGGTCGAACACGCCCTCGGTGTAGGGCTTGGTCGCGACGGCCCGCGCCTGGGCGGCGGCGAACTTCGCCGTGGCGATCATCTGCATCGTCTTGGTGATGCGGCGGATGTTGCCGACCGCCTTGATCCGCTTCTTGATCTCGCGTGTTCTGGCCATAGGGGGCGGAGAGTATAGCCGGAACCCCTCAGGGGATTGTGAGGCCGTCGTAGGCCAGGGACACCCCCTCGGGCAGGCCGGGATCCACCTCCGCGTGCCGGATCTCGTGGCTCATATGGACAAACCACGTCCGCTTCGCCCCGGTCTCCGAGGCAACGTGCAGCGCCTGGTCCAGGGTCATGTGCGTCGGGTGATGCCGGAACCGCAGGGCCGAGGTCACCAGCGTGCTCAGCCCCGAGAGCAGGCCCCACGACTCGGTCGGGACGGCCGAGACATCGGTCGAGTAGACCAGCGGGAGGAGATCGGACGCGGGGGTCGGAGGCCCCTCGCCCGGCCCCTCCCGGGGGAGGCCGGGGGCCTCGACGCGGAAGCCGAGGATCGGGAGCCTGCCGTGGAGCAAACGCAAGGGCGTGATGCGCAGCCCGTGGAAGTCGATCGGCTTGCCCGGCCGGATGACGCGGGGGATGAGCCGCGCAACGAAGGAATCGTTGACGTTCTTCTCGCGCTCGAAGACGTGCCGGTAGACCCTGCGCAGGTCGTCCATCGTGGATTCCTCGGCGAAGACGTCGATGGGGGCCTGCATCACCGCGTTGAAGCGGCGCACCTCGTCGAGGCCGAAGGTGTGGTCGACGTGGTTGTGGGTATAGAAGATCGCGTCGCACCGCGTGAGCCTGTAGCGCAGGGCCTGGGCCCGCAGGTCGGGCGTGGTGTCGAAGAGAATGGTGCGCGCGGCGCCCTGAGCGTCGGTCCACCGCAGCGCCGCGCCGGTGCGGGTGCGGTTGTCGCGCGGGTCGTCGCTCGTGCAGGTGGCGCAGTCGCAGGCGATGACCGGGATGCCGGACGAGGTGCCGGTGCCGAGGAACGTGAGGCGCATCTCCGCCACGCTAGGCTCTGCGGCGGGTCCCCGCCCTCACTTCACCGCCGGCCTCGGCGGGATCACCGTCGCACCCTCCAGCTTGTCGTAGAACACGAAGTCCGACACGTCCTTCTCCGTGGGCTTCGACGACGCCCAGGCCGCCGAATACAGCGCCGCCAGCATCGCCCCCCCGTCCGCCAGCCTCTCGGTGATGAACGCCTTGCCCGCGTCCGTCATCAGGTCGCCGGTCTTCTCCAACTGATACAGCGGCTCGACCTTGGCGAAGGACCGCTCCAGGTACGCCGCGACGTCGTCCCAGGTGTCGGAGGCGTTCACCTTGATCGCGTACTTCATCCCGCCGCGCAGCGCGTCGTAGGTCAGCGCGTGGTGGGCGATCACGCCGCCGTCGATCTTGGCGTGGAAGCCGCGGTCGGTGGTGTAGCCGTTGGGGTTCTCGCCGACCCAGCCGTGGTGGTGCCTCGTGGTGTGCAGGGGCTGCGACGAATCGCCGACGAAGTGGCTCAGCACGCCCATGTGGTAGACGACGTTGGCCCGCGCCTGCGCCTGCTGCGCCGTGCGCGCCGGGTCCGCCAGTTTCTCCAGGATCGCCAGCGTCCGGAACGACGCCTGGAGCTTGGCGTAGTTCTCCTGGATCGAGTACACGACCATCCCGGGCCACTCGCGCGTCGCCGCCGGATCCTTGGACGCGTCGTAGGCCTCCACCCTCTCCGGGTGGTCGCGCTTGGCGTTGACCATCGCCTTCACGCACTCGTATCGGAGTCTGGGCATCGTGCGCAGCGTCAGGCCGAACTGCGACAGGTCGTCGACGTCGAGATAGTGGTCCATCTCGTTCTCGTGCCTGAGATAATTCGAGGGCGTGCCCCGCCACCGGTCGGGCTCGCAGGACTGCGAGGCGATCATCGCCCGCGTCTCCGCGTCGCGGAGGAACGACGGCGCCTCGGCGGGCATGCCGTCCAGGGCCAGCAGGGTGATCAGGCGGTGCCCGGGCGCGTCCCAGGCGAGGGCTGGGGCCCCGGCAAGCGCGGTCAGAGCGGCGGCAACGGCTCGGTGTCGAAGGTTCATCCCCGGATCATCCGCGCGCCGCCCCAGGATCACAACCCGGCAGGGATGAAGACCCGGTGTGGTTGACTCGCAAGCCGGGGTTTCTACACTTACCCTCCCTCTCCACGTGGAGAGCCGCCCGTGACGGAACCCCGGCATGCCGCCGGGGCGAGGCGCGGGCATGGGCCGTCCCATCGCGGCTGATGGACGGTCCCGCTCCGGAGAGTTGACGCCGCGGACTCCCGCTCGACGCGCCGCACCCGGCTCTACCGCCGGGCGCCGCCGCCGGACGAGGCCGCGACGGTGCGGTTCCGTTCGGTGGTCCGCCGGGTCTCACCCCGGCCTTCGCAGGAGAATGCGCGTCCGAGCCTGTCGTCGGCGATGTCCAAAACTACTGGCCCGTGGTGTAACGGTAGCACAAGGGTTTTTGGTACCTTTTGTCTAGGTTCGAATCCTAGCGGGCCAGTTGTCCGTTCCCCACGGGCCTCCCCCGGAAGGCGTCGCCGCGATCGGCCGCTGTGCGCAGCGGCATGAAGGATCTCACCGCCATCATCCTCGCCGCGGGCAAGGGCACGCGGATGAAGGCCGACCTGCCCAAGGTCGCGTTCCCCTGCGCCGGCACCCCCATGGTCCGGTGGGTCGCCGACGCCTGCCGCGACGCCGGGTGCTCCCGCATCATCGTCGTGGTCGGCTACCAGCAGGACGTGGTCCGCACCATCTTCGAGCACGACCGCTCGATCGAGTTCGCCGTCCAGGCCGAGCAACTCGGCACCGGGCACGCGGTGCTCTCCGCCGCCCCGCTCTTCGCCGGGCGCATGCACGGCGACGCGCTGGTGCTCGCCGGGGACGGTCCCCTGATCCGCGCCGAGACCCTGCGCCGCCTCGCCGACCTCCGCCGCTCCGCCTCCGCCGCCGCCGTCCTGGGAACCACGACCCTCGACGACCCCACCGGCTACGGCCGCATCGTCCGCGACAGCCGCGGCCGCTTCGAGCGCATCGTCGAGCAGAAGAACGCCGCTCCGGCCCATCTCAAGATCACCGAGGTCTACCCCAGCCTCTGCTGCTTCGACACCGCGCTGCTGTTCTCCGCGCTGCGCGCCCTCCCCCGCGACGTCGTCTCAGGCGAGTACTACATCACCCAGGTCCCCGAGATGCTCGCCTCCACCGGCGAGGCCATCGAACTCATGCCCGGCATCCCCCCCGAGGAGGCGATGGGCGTCAACACCCCCGAGCAACTCGCCCACGTCGAGCAGGTGCTCCTGAAGCAGCGCGGGGGCAGGCCGCACGCCGGCGCCGGAGCCCGCGCGTGAGCCGCGCCGACGCCAACACCCTCAAGATCTTCGCCGGCCGGCACTCCGTGGGCCTGGCGCAGAAGGTCTGCGACCACCTCGAACTGCCCCTGGGCCTCGCCTCCACCGAGCAGTTCCCCGACGGCGAACTGCTCGTCAAACTCGACGAGGACGTCCGAGGCCGCGACTGCTTCGTGGTGCTCAGCACGCACGACCCCGTCAACGTCAACCTGATGGAACTGCTGATCTACCTGGACTGCCTCCGCCGGGCCTCGGCCCAGCGCATCACCGCGGTCATCCCGTACTTCGGCTACGCCCGACAGGACCGCAAGGACGAGGGCCGCACGCCCATCACCGCGAAACTGGTCGCCAACCTCATCGCCACCGCCGGGGCCCACCGCGTCCTCGCCCTCGACCTGCACGCGGCCCAGATCCAGGGCTTCTTCGACATCCCCGTCGACCACCTCTCCGCCGCGCCCGTCCTCCTCGACCACTTCCAATCGATCCGCGCCGAACTCAACGACCTGGTCCTGGTCAGCCCCGACATCGGGAACGTCAAGGTCGCCAACGCATATTCACAGGTCCTCTCCGCCGACATCGCCATCATCGACAAGCGCCGCAAGTCCGGCTCCGAGGTCGCCGTCGCCCACCTCATCGGCAACGTCAAGAACCGCACCGTGCTCATGGTCGACGACATGATCGCCACCGGCGGAACCATGGTCGAGGCCTCCCGCCTCGTCCGCGATCTCGGCGCGACCCGCGTGCTCGCCGCCGCCACCCACGGCGTGCTCTGCGGCCTGGCCCCCCAGCGCCTCGCCGAGGCCCCCATCGACCGCTTCGTCATCACCAACACCATCCCCGCCGATCACCGCCTCGACCTGCTCAAGCCCAAACTCCTCGAGCTCTGCGTCAGCCGCCTCCTCGGCGACGCCATCCACCGCATCCACCACAACCAGTCGGTCAGCGCCCTCTTCCGCGCCAGCGGCGGGACCAAGCGCTGACCGAACGCACGCCCGCCACGCTCACCCGCGACGGGGCCCCGCCCCTCGACCAGATTCGGAGAAGCAGACCATGAAGAAGACCGTCAACCTCGCCGCCACCACGCGCGACCGGCTCGGCTCGCGGTACTCCTCCCGCGTCCGCGCCTCCGGCGGCCTCCCCGCCGTGCTCTACGGCCACGGCGAAGCCCCCCTCGCCATCACCCTCGACGCCAAGGAGGCCACCCGGCACATCAACTCGGGAGGCCGCGTCTTCTCCCTGGCCATCAACGGCGCCGAGCAGATCGCCCTGCTCAAGGACCTGCAGTTCGACTACCTGGGCGACACCATCATCCACGCCGACTTCGCCCGCGTCGATCTCAACGAGCAGGTCGAAGTGAAGGTCCACGTCAAACTGGTGGGCGAGGCAGTCGGCCTCAAGAGCGCCGGCGCGGTCCTCCTGCACCCGGCCTCCGAACTCACCATCAAGTGCCGCGTCACCGGGATCCCCGAGGAGTTCGAGGTCGACATCAGCAACCTCGAGGTCGACCACTCGATCCACGTCCGCGAGATCAGCGTCCCCGAGGGCGTCACCATCCTCACAGACCCCGAGGCCGTCGTCGCCACCATCCACATGAAGAAGGAGGAGGCCGTCGCCGAAGCAGCCGCCGCCGAGGGCGCCGCCGAGCCCGAGGTCATCCGCGAGAAGAAGCCCGACGCCGAGGACGCCAAGGCCGGCGACAAGAAGGACGCCAAGGGCGCCAAGGACGCCAAGCCCGGCGCCAAGCCCGCCGCCAAGCCCGCGGAGAAGGGCAAGAAGTGAAATTGATCGTCGGCCTCGGCAACCCCGGCCCCCAGTACGAGAAGACGCGCCACAACGCCGGCTTCCTCGTGATCGACCGGCTCGCCGACCGGCGCGCCCGCGGCGCGATCGCGCGCTCCCGATTCCAGTCGCTCACCGTCGACGCCGCCATCCCGGCGCCCCCGGCCGAGGACGAGAAGTGCCTCCTCATGAAGCCCCTCACCTACATGAACCTCTCGGGCCAGGCCGTCGCCGAGGCCGTCCGCTTCTACAAACTCATGCCCGAGCGCGATGTCCTCATCCTGGTGGACGACATCTACCTGCCCTGCGGCTCGCTTCGCCTGCGCCCCGACGGGGGCGCCGGGGGTCACAACGGCCTCGCCTCCATCGAACGGTCGCTGGGGTCCGACCGCTACTCCCGCGTGCGCATCGGCGTCGACCCGCCG
This sequence comes from Phycisphaerales bacterium, assembly GCA_947476675.1. Classification (GTDB taxonomy): domain Bacteria; phylum Planctomycetota; class Phycisphaerae; order Phycisphaerales; family UBA1924; genus CANJRL01. The sequence continues at coordinate 21,319 of CANJRL010000028.1, read as the reverse complement.
GGCATCGTCAACCAGGCGGACTACGTGCTCGGCCGATTCACCCCCGAGCAGTGGGCGCTCGCCGAGCCCGCCCTCGCCAGGGCCGCCGACGCCGCCGAACTCTGGGCCGCCAGGGGCATCGACGCCGCCATGAATCGCTTCAACGCCAAGGACGCCGCGGCGCGCTCCTAGGCCGCGCCATCCAGAATCCTCCGAACTCGCGGGCGGGTTGTTCCCGCCCGCCTCCAGCCCACGAGTCCCGGACAGCAAGGAAAAGACACATGACCGCAGACAACCGGATCCAGCCCTACGAGGGCATGTTCCTCATCAGCCAGGCCGTCGCCGCCGACCTCAACGCCGCCACCGAGCACCTCCGCGAGATCTTCCGCCGCGCGAACGCCGAGGTCATCGCCCTCAAGAAGTGGGACGAGCGCCGACTCGCCTTCGAGATCGACAAGCAGAAGCGCGGCGTGTACCTGCTCTCCTATTTCACCTGCCCCACCTCCGCCATCGAGGGCATCCACCGCGACGTCAACCTCTCCGAGAAGATCATGCGCTGCATGATCCTCCGCGCCGACCACCTCACCCAGGAGGAGATGATCGCCGCCGACTCGCGCCAGCAGATCGAGGACGAGGCCCGCCTCCGCCAGTCCGACGGCGCCGAGGACGCCGACGTCCCCGAACTCACCGAGGCCTGATCCTCCCCCCAACGCGTTCCGCCCGCTCGCCGCACGCCACCCGGAGACCCTCTCATGGCCGGCTCGTACAACAAGGTCCTGCTGATGGGGAACCTCACCCGCGATCCCGAACTGCGCCACACGCAGTCCAGCCTCGCCGTGACCACCATCGGCCTCGCGGTCAACAACAAGTTCAAGGACAAGACCGGCGAGATGCGCGAGGAGACGGTGTTCGTCGATTGCGACGCGTGGGGGCGCACCGCCGAGGTCCTCTGCCAGTACCTCACCAAGGGCCGCCCGGTCTTCATCGAGGGCCGCCTCAAGCTCGACGAGTGGACCGACAAGCAGGACGGGACCAAGCGCACCAAGCTCAAGGTCGTCGTCGAGTCGTTCCAGTTCATCGACTCCAGGGGAGGCGAGGGAGCACCCCCGCAGGGCGCCCCGGCCGGGGGCGCAGCCCAGCGGCGTCCGGCGGCCGGCCCCACCAGGCCCCAGCCCGACGGCGGCTACGAGCCCATGACCGACGACGACATCCCGTTCTGACCCACGACCAACCGACCCCTCCCGGGGGCGTTGGGGCACGGCGCCGTGCTCCTCAACTTTCCTGACCAACCGAAAGGACAGCGTTCACCATGGCCCGAACCCTCGAACTCCTGCTCACCGAATCCGTCGACAACCTCGGCATCGTCGGCGATGTCGTGAAGGTCCGCACCGGGTACGCCCGCAACTTCCTCCTGCCCAACAGCCTCGCCACGACGCCGACGCAGGAGAAGATCGCCGCCCTCGCCGCCCGCCGCGCCGACGCCGAGCGCGCCCAGCGCGAACTCCGCGCCCAGCGCGAGCAGATGATCCAGAAGATGGAGGGGCTCGAGGTCACGCTCGTCCGGTCGTGCAACGACCAGGGCATGCTCTACGGCTCGATCACCCAGCAGGACGTGTGCGATGTGCTCGCGGAGCAGGGCTACCACCTCAAGCCGCGCGACGTGCGCCTCGGCCAGACCATCAAGCGCGTCGACACCTACCACATCACCGTCAAGGTGGATTCGGACCTCGAGACCGACGTCACGCTCAAGATCCAGCCCGATCGCGAACTCGACCTCCGCCGCGAGCCCGAGCCCGCCCCGGCCCCGGCCCCGACGCCCACCGAGGACGGCGAGCCCGCCCCCGGCGAACAGCCGGAGAAGCAGGCCAAGAAGGGCAAGAAGGGCGGTGTCGCGACGCCAGAGGCTGAGAAGGAGTCCGCTCCCGGCAAGTGGGCCAAGCGCGATCCCAAGCCCGAAGGGCCGGCCCCCGACGCCGCCAAGCCCGGCCGCGAGGACAAGGCCGACCGCGGCGACCGCAAGAACAAGCGCAAGTAAGGCCTACTCGGCACTCCCCCCGGCGCGAATGGCCCACGGTCCCGCGACCGTGGGCTTGTTTGTTGCGCGGGCCGCCGGACGATCGCTCAGCGGCGGAGGTTCCGGCCCGGGCGGACGTTGATCGGCGGGTTGAGCTGCTCGATCACCTGCCCCCCCAACTGGAACTTCACGATGTCCACCCCGGCGCTGGGGCGGAAGAGCAGGATCAGCCGCTCCCCGGCCTTGCTCGCGCTCAGTTGCGGGATCTCCTTGAGGGCCCGGATCGGGCTGCCCGGGGTGAAGCGCATGCGCACCGTGGCGCCGGTGTCGTAGATGAAGCCGACCGCCTGGTACTGCTGCCCGAGGTTGTCCACCAGCACCGGGGGCAGCACCTCGAGCGCCCTGTCGAAGGCCTTGCCGAAGAGGCTCGTGCGTCGCCCCCAGGAGACGTCGACCTGCACGATGTTGACGTCGGCGCTGGTCGCGAAGGACTCCATGCGCAGGTTCACGTCGATGCCCTGGGCGTTGAACTCCTTCTTCTCGAAGCTGTGGTCGCCGTCGATGATGCGGTTGTCGGAGTCGATCTCCAGGCTTCCGCGGTTCGACTTGTTCAGCACGCCCCCGAAACGGTCGGAGACGCGGATGGCCGCGCCCTCGGGCTCGGGCGATGCGGCCTGGGCCCCGGGGGCCGGCGCCGGGGCGTCGACCTTGGCCCCGGTGGCGACCTTCTCGAAGATGCCCGAGCGGGAGGCGATCGCCTCGTCGCGCGCCGCCCGCGAGGCGAACTCCGCCGGCGCGCCGGGCGCGTCGACGCGCACGCTCCGCACGTACAGGTCGCGGTCGGTCGCGTCCTTGGGCACAACGAACTCGAACGCGAAGGTCGCGTCCGACGCGCCGCCCACCGAGGAGATCACCACGTCGCGGGCATCGAACCGCCACCGCTTGATCTCGAGCGTCGAGGGGGCCGAGCGCGAGATGACCGCGATCGGGTGCAGCGCCACCGCGCCGTCGCCGGTGCGCGCAACCAGCCGGAACATCCCGGGGCTTACCGCGAACTGGCCGTCCTTCTCCTTGGCGCCGGCCTTGAGCCGCACGACGTACCCCTCGAGGCGGGAACCGGGGGGGAACGGCTTGCCATCGACGCCGAGAACGTCCTGCGGCTGCGGGTTCGAGGCGTCGGTCAGGTCGAGGTCTCCGCCGACGACGTACCGACCGACCACCTCGGCGTCGCCGGGGGAGATGCTGGTGCGGCCCTTGCCGCCGTACGTGAGCCGCGCGGCGGCGGCGCCCTCGTAGGCCTCCGGCACGCGCAGGGCCAGCGGCGTCTCCGACGCCATCGATCCCGTGCTCATCATCTCATAGAGCCCGACCGTGATGCGGTCGACCGGCAGCAGGAGCCCCGTCTTGCGGACCACGCTGCCCTTGGCGTCGTACTGCGCCGCCTCATAGCCGAAGACCGAGGGGGGCAGGCGCAGGTAGCCACCGGCTGTGACGACGATGCCCGTCGCGATCACCGCCGAGAGCGCGCCGAACAGCAGGCCCCCGACGAAGTTGGTCACGTCGTCGAAGGCCATATTCTTGCGCAGGAGCGCGTCGGCCCCGAGCCGCAGCACCAGCAGCGCAACGATGAAGGGCACGGCGAGTCCGAGGGCGAAGGCCATATCCTCGCGCACGCCCATGAACACGCCGTAGGCCAGCGGCTCCCAGAGGCCGAACGCGATCGCTCCGGCGACGAGGGTGCAGACGAAGTGGATCAGGGCGGAGAAGAGCCCGCGCGCGGACCACAGGTACGCCGTGAGCCCGACGATGCCGATCACCACGATGCTGAGAATCATGCTGGGTGCTCCACTTCGAGATCGCTGGTCGTGTCCGCCGCGCCGCCGAGTCGTCCGGCCGCCAACATCACCCGGGCTTGGCGGGCTTGGGCGCGGCCGGCGCCGGGGGCTTGGCGCCGGCGGGCGCCGGGGCCGGGGCCGCGGGGGGCTGCGCCGCGGTGATGCGCACGACTTCCTCGACGCTGGTGGTCCCGTCGAGGGCCTTGCGCAGGGCGCTCTCCTGGATGCTCATGAGGCGGTTCTTGCGGAACGAAGCGCGGAGGGCGGCCCAGTCCTGGGCCGCGACCATCTTCCGCTCCTCGTCGCCGATGGGGTAGACCTCGTAGCACCCTTCCTGCAGCAGGTACCCGCCGCCCTGACACATCGGGCACTCCTCGGGCTTGTTCTTGACGAGCACCTGGCCGCCCTTCTTGAAGAGTTGCACGGCCTTGTCGCCGGGCAGGCCGAGTTTCTTGAGCATGTCGGGCGAGGCGGCGTAGGCCTGCTTGCAGTTGGGGCAGAGCCTGCGGAGCAGTTTCCCGGCCACGGCGCCGTGGAGGCCCTTGGCGGCCTTGTCGGCGTCCCCCACCGCCTTGACGTACATCTGCACGGCCATCAGGGCGCCGTCCGCCCTGATGCCGAGGTACACGCGGGTGCGCGCGAGATCGGCGCGGGCCACCTCCTGCGCCGTCTGGGCGTCCGGCATGTCGGCGAGGGCCAGCACATCGGGGTCGCGGCGGAGGAGCGAGCGGGCGGTGGTGGCGTACTCGGCGCCGTCCTCGAGCGGGTTGAACACGTTCTGCCGCACGCCCTCCATCGAGCCCTGCACCTCGGTCTCGAGGGTCTGGACGTTGTTGGTGTAGGCGTCGTGGCGGCGAAGGACGGCGTACATGAGGCTGGTGCGGCCCTGGCCCCCGGGCGCCGCGAGCAGCACGACCCCGGTCTCGTCCTTGATGATCGCTTCGAGCGCCTCCTGCTGAGGGGGGAAGAGGCCGAGTTCCTCGAGTTTGCGCTGCGTCTGCTTCTCGGGGTCGAACAGGCCGCTGAGCGACATCCCGCCCTGGGAGCCCATGGTGGTGAGGCGGACCTTGTACTTCACGTTGGTGCGTTCGAAGTTGAGGTCGGCCTGCTGGCGGCGGCGGCGGTCCTGGACGTCGAGGCCGGCGGCGGATTTCCAGAAGTCGATGATCGCGACCGCGTCAGTGGGGGTCAGCGACGCGGCGTTCCCGCGAACGCCGTCGACCAGGTAGGAGGAGGTGTACGCCTTTCCATCGGGCCCGGGGGCGATGTCGAAGCGCGAGCCGCGCTTGTCCATCGCGGTGAGGAAGACCTCTTCGGCCTTGAGGCGGAGGGCGAACTCGGGCGTCTCGGGGGCCGGGGCCTCGACGACTCCCTTGGGCCCGCGGATCGTCAGCCGGATGGCCTTGTCGACCTTGCCCTTCCTCTCCTTCTTGCCCGCGCCGGCGCTGGCGACCCAGGCGGAGGGGTTGAGCGACCATTTGTTGGCTTCGCCCACGCGGGGATCGGCGTTGCGCTTAGAGAAGTACACGAAGAGGTCGATCGCGAGCAGGACGATCATCGCCGGCAGGCCGATGAAGAAACTCGGGGAGAGGACGGCGGCGGCGACGGCCAGGGCGCCCATCGCGGCGTGCATGACGTTCCACTGCTGCCGCTTGAGATAGAAGCGGGCCGAGTCCTTGTCGAAGACCGCCGAAACCACCCACGCCCACCCCAGGAACACCAGCAGGACGACCACAGCCTTCCACCACGCGAGCAGCGTCAGCGGCTCGGCGGCGAGCAGGCCCGGAACGGACGAGGGATCGGCGAGGCTCAGCATGCGAACATCATCCCAACTGGCGGGTCGACGTCAACGCGGCGAGGGCGTATGCCCGCGGCATTGCGCGCGGCCGCGAACACCGCCATACGCACCCGAACACGCCCCGGCTGCGTCGGTTTGCAGTCCTCGCTGACCGCTAGCATCCCACGTCATGGGATTCGGGCTTTCCAAGGGCAGGATGCTGATCACCGCCGACGCCGGGCTGGCTGGCTCTGACCTGCCGCCGTTGCCCGACAACGCGTTGATCGATGCGGAGAGCGCGCGGCTCGATCCCCGGCGGTGGTTCCCCGATCCCTCGCTGCCGCTTGAGTTGGAGATCGGATCGGGCAAGGGCACGTTCCTGGTGCAGGAGGCGGAGCGGCGGCCGGGGACGAACTTCCTCGGGATCGAGTGGGCGCGGGAGTTCTGGGCGTATGCGGCGGACCGGCTTCGGCGGCGGGGCCTGGCGAATGTCCGCGTGCTGCACGCCGACGCCGCGGAGTTCGTGCGCTGGAGGATGCCGGGCGGGGTGTGCCGGGTGGTGCATCTGTATTTTCCCGACCCGTGGCCCAAGTCGCGGCACCACAAGCGGAGGATGGTGAGCGACCGTTTCCTTGCCGACGCTTGGCGGGTGCTCGCGCCTGGGGGTGAACTGCGGGTGGTGACCGATCACCCCGGGTATTGGGCGTGGATGGAGGAGCACTTTGCGCGCTGGGTGGCGCCTCGGGAGGAGTTCGGGGGCCGGGCGGGATTCGAGCGGCTGGGGTTCGAGCGGCCGGGTTCAGCCCGGGAGGGCGAGGTGGTGGGAACGAACTTCGAACGCAAGTACGCCCGCGAGGGAAGGCCGTTCCACGCGGCGACGCTGCGCAAGGTGGCGGGCTGATGCTCCGCGCCGGCGCCGATCCTGAGAACCTGGGGCCCGCGGATTTCCTGTGCAACTTCTGCCGCAAGCCTTGGACGGATGACCGTCCCATGATCGAGGGGCACCAAGGGAACCTGATCTGCGGCGGGTGCGTGACCCTGGCGTACACCGAGGTGGTGGTGCACAAGGCCGGGGTGATTGACGCCGGGGTCGGGGAGGGGCCCAACTGCGTGATGTGCCTGGAGAGGCGGCAGGATCCGCGGTGGGTGTCGCCGGTGTACGAGGACCAGGCGGTGTGCGCCCGGTGCGTGAGTCAGGCGGCGGGGGCGTTGGTGAAGGACAAGGATTCGCGTTGGGCGAAGCCCGGCTAGGGCCGCGGGGGCATTTTTCTCGCACCGTGGATTAGCCGCTCGGAGCGCGGACGGCGCATGACCGAGGCGCCCGCCTCATCGTGAAGCCCGGGCGGGACTCACCAGAAACCCTGGGCGACGGGTCGGCGGAGCGCACGCGCTCCGACGGCGGCGATCCGCCCCCTCGACACGGAGCAGAGCATGCGTCTCACTCGGATCATCATCGCGACCGCGGGGCTGGCCGTCTCGGCCGGCGCGACGGCGCAGTCGTTCAACATCGACCTCAACGTCGGCTCGGGGGCCGGGGCGGGGGCGCCGACCAGCGCCTTCGGCGGCGCGGCGGCTCAGCCCGGGGTGTGGAACAGCGTCACCTCCGCCAGCCCCCTCGCGGTGGGGCTGCTGGACCTGAACGGCAACCTGTCTGCCGCGACGCTGAGCCGCGCGTCCAACGGCTTCTTCGCGAACAAGCCGCACAGCCTGACGAGCGGCGACACCGAGCGGCTGCTGGACGATGTGCAGGTGGCGCAGGGGAACGAGACGCTCACCTACACGTTCAATAATCTGGCGGCCGGGACGTACCTGCTCTACACGTACGGCGGCGAGGTGTCCTACGGCGCGGCGACGCGCGTGACGGTGACGGGCAGCATGGGTGTGGATATCCAGAGTGTGGACGGCGACAACTCGAACAGCCTGTTCCCCGGGCGGTCGTTCACGATCCACGGGAAGACGGTGGCGGCCGGCGGCTCGCTGACGGTGGTGGTGTCGAACAGCGCGTTCGACGCCGACTGCTACGTCGCGGGCTTCCAGTTGCGGAAGATCGACGGCGTCCGGGCCCGCATCTACGTGGACAAGAACACGCCGGCGACGGCGGAGACGGGCTCGTCGTGGGGCGCCGCCTACCGGGACCCTCAGCAGGCGCTGCAGATCGCTTCGATGGCGTGGGGCGGGAACTTCGACATCTGGACCGCCAACGGGATCTACACCCCCACGGCGGGGACCACCCGCACGGTGTCGTTCGTCGTCCCGTCCGGGGTGATCTTCCGCGGCGGGTTCGCCGGCTCGGAGACCTCGCTGGCGCAGCGCACGAACCCCCGGGCGAACCCGACCTACCTCTCGGGCGGGATCGGCGGGGCCTCGAACACCGACAACTCCTTCACCGTGGTCGACGCGAGCAACACCTCGTTCTCGACGCTGGTCGAGGGGTTCTACATCACCTCGGGCTACGGGAACCAGGTGGGCGGGAACGACGGGAAGGGCGCGGGCGTGAAGATGGTGAACGGCTTCGCCAACTTCCGTTCCTGCAACATCATCAACAACACTGCGTCCTTCGCGGGCGCGGGGGTGTACGCCTCGGGCGGCGGGCCGACGTTCGTCGACTGCATCTTCTACAACAACAACAACAACGGCGAGGGCGGGGCGGTGCACTACGCCAACGCGAACAGCATCTTCGACCTGTGGAACTGCACGTTCCTGGGCAACTACTCGGCGGGCCCCGGCGGCGGCGTGGAGCTGCTCAACACCTCGGGGCGGGTGGTGAACTGCGTGTTCTCGGGGAACACCTCGTCGTTCCCCGGGGGCGGGCTGTACGCCTCGGGCGCCAGCGCCAACGCCCTGGTGATCAACTCGACGTTCGCGAACAACGGCTCGTCGCAGTACGGCGGGGGGATGGTCTGCCGCAACGGGGGGAGCCTGACCCTGCGGAACTCGATCGTCTTCAGCAACAACGACTCGTTCTCCGCGACGGCCGAGGGGCGCAACGTCACGATCGAGGGCGTGGGATCGGGGACCACCTACAGCCTGCAGTACTCCACGATCGAGGGCTTCTCGAGCCTGGTCGGGACGGCGTGCAACGGCCTGGCCCCGCAGTTCGTGAACGCCGCGGGGCCGGACGGCGTCGCCGGGAACTTCGACGACAACCTTCGGCTCAAGAGCAACTCGCCGATGATCAACGCGGGCAGCGTCGGGTTGCTGATCAACGACTTCTTCGACGTGAACGGCAACGGCGTAACCGGCGAGCAGCTGCCGATCGACCTTGACGGCAACCCCCGCCGCGTGGTGGCGGCGGCCGTCGCCCCGACGGGCTCGGGCCCGGCGCCCTACGTCGACCGCGGCGCGTACGAATACGTGCCGCCCTGCGTCGGCGACACCGATCGTGACGGCGATGTCGACTTCGCCGACCTCAACAACGTGCTCTCGGGCTACGGGCAGAGCGGCTTCGGACTGCCCGGCGACGTCAACGGCGACAACGTCGTGAACTTCCTGGACCTGAACATCGTGCTGAGCGCCTACGGCACGACCTGCTGATCGGCGTCACCATCTCCACGCCCATGGACGCCCGGCCGCGACGCCGGGCGTCTGTCTTTTCCGGCGCGGGGGGTCCCGCGGCGTCAGTCGTCCTCTCGCTCCTCGGGGTCGTCGCTGACGTCCATGTCGGGGGCGGGCTCGCCGAAGAGGGCGGAGCCGACGCGGACGACGTTGGCTCCCTCGGCGATCGCCGCCTCGAAGTCGCCCGACATGCCCATGGAGAGGATGTTGAAGCCTCCGGGGCCGGCGTTCTCGTAGTGCTGGTCCTCGCCGATGCCCATGCGCTTCATCTCTTCGAAGCAGTCGCGGCATCGCTCGAAGACGGCCCGGGATTCGGATTCGGAGGCGCCGTGGGGCGCCATGGTCATCACGCCGCGGAGCCGGACGTTGATCATGGTTCCGAGGAGGTCGGCGACGTGCGGGGCGGCGGGGATGGCCAGGCCGGCCTTGGAGGGCTCGCCGGAGCAGTTGATCTGGAGCAGGATGTCGACGGGGTGCTCGCGCTTGAGGGCGACGGTCTGGATCTCCTCGGCGAGGCGGAGGGAGTCAACCGAGTGGATGAGGCGGGCGGTCTCGACGCACTTCTTGACCTTGTTTCGCTGGAGACGGCCGATCATGTGCCAGCGGGCCATGGCGGCGGCGCCGGGGCTGAAGAGCAGGTCGGTTGCGCCGGCCTCGCGGAAGCGGCGGCCCCTCTCGGCGAACTCGCCGACCATGGCGGAGCGCTGGACGAGCTGCTGGACCTTGTTCTCGCCGAAGTCGCGGTGGCCGGCGGCCATGAGGTCGCGGATCTGGTCGGGCTCGGCGTACTTGGTGACGGCGACGACGAGGATGTCGGAGGGGGATCGCCCGGCCCGCCTTGCCGCGCGGGCCACGCGGTCCATCACCTCGGTGTACCGCTCCCGCAGGGTCATGGCAGTGTGCATCGCGCTGATCCTTCGCGCTGTGGTGTCCGGGCGTCCTGCCCGGCAGGTGGACGAGGGAGATTCCGATGTTGAGGATACCAGCCCGGGGGCGTGCGCGCCGCGAGGAGCGGCGGCGGAGTATTCTGCGACCCCCGTCCCCTCATGGACTCCGGAGAGACTCATGGCGAACGAGCACCTGACCCCCCGCGACAAGCCGATCGCCGTCGGCGAGATGGCCCCGGACTTCACCCTCACCGACCAGGATCGCAAGGAGGTGAGCCTGTTCAGGGACCTTCTCCCCAAGGGGGACGTTGTGCTGTCGTTCTACCCCATGGACTTCAGCCCGGTGTGCACGACGGAGATGAAGTGCTTCACCTCGGACATCGCGAAGTTCGAGGGGAAGGGGGCGACGGTGGTGGGGATTTCGGCGGATTCGTTCTTCTGCCACAAGGCGTGGGCGGATTCCCTGGGGCTGAAGCAGACGCTGCTCGCGGACATGCACCGCGCGGTGTGCAGGGCGTACGGCTTCTACTTTGCGCCGCTGAACGTGTCGGCGCGGGGGACGGTGGTGATCAAGGGGGGCGCCGGGCCCGGGGCGGGGAGGGTGGCGTGGGTGAACAGCCGCGAACTCAAGGACGCCATCAACAACGAGGACATTCTGGCGGCGATCTCCTGAGGCTCACCTGGGCGGCGGGACCCTGATGAACTCGAGTTCGGCCTGCTTCTCTTCGCGCGCTCCCGGTTCGTCGGCGGGGGTCCAGAAGAAGGCGATGGAGAGCCGGTCCGGGGGCGTGAGGGTCATGACCTCGCGTGTCGCCATTCGGCGCCGGGTCGCCGCGTCGATCTGCACGCCGACGAAGGTGAACACGCTGCCCGAGGCGTCCACGGTCCCGGTGTTCATGTCGATGTGGCTGGCGGTGGCCTCGTGCCAGACGCTCTCGAAGCGTGCGGCGAGATTGTTGTATCCGATGGTCCCGCGCCCCCGAACCTCCGCGCCCTCGCCGGCGCGGTACTCCATCTCCAGGTAGCGGCCTCCCATGGCCATGCGGGCCGCGAGGATCCCGGGCGACGGGGCGCCGCCATCCTCGGCCGAGACAGGTCGCCAATCTCCGGCGAGCCCGGCGAGGAGGGCGTGCATCGGCCCCGGGGTGGCGGCCTCGATCCATGCGGCGTCGGCGTCCTGGGCGGAAGCGCCGGGCATGGCCGGCGGGGCAGAGGAACACGAGGCTAAGGCCAGGCTGAGCGCCGCGAGGACCGATGGGGGGAAGATCGTGCTCGGCGGGGTTTGATGGTTGGGCATGGGTTTGGAGCGGATCGTCGTCGGCCGCTGTTTCCTACGCTGAGCGCACTGTACCCCGGCTGGAACCCTCCTTGGGAGCGCGCTATGGCTTCGAATCTCCGCCGCTCGCCCTTTGTGCTCATCATCCGCGACGGGTGGGGGCAGAATCCGCACCCCGAGCACGACGCGTTCAACGCGGTCAAACTCGCGAAGACGCCGGTCGCAGACCGGGTGATGGCGGAGTATCCGTGGGTGCTCATCCGGACGTGCGGGGAGGACGTGGGGCTGCCGCCGGGGGTGATGGGCAACAGCGAGGTGGGGCACCAGAACATCGGGGCCGGGCGCGTTGTGCCTCAGGAGAGCCTGCTGATGACCAGGGCGTGCGAGGCCGGGCTTCACACGAACGGGGCGATCCGGGCGGCGGTTGCGCGGGCGAAGGAGCGCGGTGCGGCGGTGCACCTGATGGGGATCGCGTCGGACGCCGGGGTGCACGGGCAGCTGGAGCACCTGTACGCGATGCTGAGGGCCTGCGCCGCGCTGGGGCAGAGCCGGGTGTTCGTGCACCTGTTCAGCGACGGGAGGGACACCGGGCCGGAGACGGGCAGGGGGTTCGCGGCGCAGGTGGAGGCGAAGTGCCGCGCGATCGGGGTCGGCGCGGTCGCCTCGGTGATCGGGCGGTACTACGCGATGGACCGCGACTACCGGTGGGAGCGCGTGCGCCGGGCGTACGCGTGCCTGACGGGGCGCGGCGCGTCGGCGCTCGGCGTGCGCACGGCGGAGTCGGCGGCGCGGGCGTTCGAGGCGTATTACGCGGCGCCGGACAACCCCTCGCAGTCGGGCGATGAGTTCATTCCCCCCACCATGATCGGCGACGGCGCGTCGAGCGCGGCGTCGCGCATCGGCTCGGGCGACAGCGTGATTTTCTACAACTACCGGGGCGATCGTCCCAGGGAACTGTGCGCGGCGTTCGTGTTTCCCGACGAGCAGTGGGCCTCCGTGAAGCCCTCGCCCGATTCCGGCGAGCGAGGCTTTGACAGGGGGGCCAAGATGGACCTGGCGTTCGTGACCATGGCGGCGTATTGGGAGGCGCTGTCGCCCTACGTCGCGGTGGCGTTCCCGAAGCCGCCGAAGATGGCGAACATCGGGGGGGAGTGGCTCTCGAAGCGCGGGGTGGGGCAGTTCCGCTGCGCCGAAACGGAGAAGTTCCCTCACGTCACGTTCTTCTTCAACGACTACCGGGACGAGCCGTTCCCGGGCGAGCGGCGGGAGATCATCCAGAGCCCCAAAGTCGCGACGTACGACCTGGCGCCCGAGATGTCGGCGGCGGGGGTTCGCGACGCGGTGCTGGCCAGGCTTGGCGCGCCGGAGGGCGAGCCGTTCATCGTGGTGAACTTCGCGAACGCCGACATGGTCGGGCACACGGGGAAACTGGACGCCGCGATCAAGGCCTGCGAGACGGTGGACGGGTGCGTCGGGGCGATCCTCGCGGCGGTGACGGCCCGTGGCGGGTGCGCGATCGTGACGGCGGACCACGGGAACGCGGAGCAGATGTGGGACCCGGAGACGAACTCGCCGCACACGGCGCACACGACGTACGACGTGCCGCTGATCGTGGTGGACGACGCGCTGCGCGGCCGTTCTCTCCGGACCGGCGGGCGCCTGGCGGACATCCTGCCGACGGCGTTCGAGATGGTGGGGCTGGGGCAGCCGCCGGAGATGACGGGGCGGAGCCTGCTGGTGTAGCGCCGGCGGGCCTCTACGATCCGGCCATGCCGATCTCTCTGGCGGGCAAACCGATCGTGATCACGGGCGCGGGGTCGGGGATCGGGAGGGCGGCGGCGCTGGCGTGCGCCGGGGCGGGGATGCCGGTGGTGCTGACGGGTCGGCGGCGCGAGCCGCTGGAAGCGGCGGCGCGCGAGATCGAGGCCGTCGGGGGCCGGGCCGCGGCGCTGGCGGGGGATGTGACGGACCGGGTTCATTGCGGCGCCGCGGTGGCGCTGTGCGTGGAGCGGTTCGGGTCGATCTACGCGGTGTTCGCCAACGCCGGGTACGGCGTCGAGTGCGCCGCGCACGAGATGAGCGACGCCGACATGCGGGCGATCTTCGAGACCAACTTCTTCGGGACGCTGAACGTGCTCCGCCCCGCGCTGCCGGTGATGCGGGCGGCGGGCCGCGGGCACCTGCTGGTGTGCTCCTCGTGCCTCGCGCTGCTGCCGCTGCCGTACTACGGGGCGTACTGCGCGACCAAGGCGGCGCAGCACCACGTGTCGCGGGCGATGGGGGTCGAGTTGCGCGGGAGCGGGGTGTGGGTCTCGTCGGTGCACCCCGTGGGGACGCGGACGGAGTTCTTCGACACCGCGGACAGGAGGAGCCCGAAGCGCGCCGGGCTGATGAGGGTCGGCGCGTCGGACCGTTTCCTGCAGCCGCCCGAGCGGGTGGCGAAGGCGGTGGTGCGGTGCCTGCGTCGGCCTCGGCCCGAGGTATGGACGAGCCACGCGGCGCGGCTGGCCTTCGAGTTCGCGGCGATGTTTCCTGGGGCGACGGACGCGGCGCTGGGGTGGATGGTGGAGAGGCGCCGGCGTGCCGCGGAGCGCGGCGAGCGGGGCGGCGCGTGATCAGTCTTCGCCGTATTCGAGCCGCACCTTGGTCGGTGCGGCGCCGTGCTCATCGAAGATGGCGAGTTCGTTGGGCTGATCGATCTTGAGCCAGCCTTCGGGCAGGTAGTGCCGGCGCTGGGGCGGGACGGCCTTGCCCGAGGAGGTGGCGACGAAGTATCGGCAGAGGTTGCGGCCGTTGAGGAAGATCTGGCCCTTGGTGAGCCCCGCGCAATCGAGGAAGAGGGGGCGGTCGGACTCGTGCGGCTTGAACGCGGAGGCCCACCAGGCCGGGCCGGCGGGCCTTGAGGCGCCGGGCTTGAACGGGGCCAGCGCGTCGCGCTTGGGCGCTTCCCACGGGGCGAAGGCCCACTCGGATTTGGCGGTGATGGCCTCCTCGCCCTCGTGGAAGTGGGTCGCGGCGCCCAGGGCGGCCATCGCGTGCTCGAAGGCCTTGGGATCTTCATCGGGCGGGAGGTGATCGGCGAGCAGCGCGATCTGCACGGTGTTCTTGCCGCTCTTGAGCGCGTCGTGGTCGATGCGCACCCGCGTCCAGTCGGCGGGCTCGAGCCACCAGATCGGCTCCTCGTTGAGCAGCACGATGCCCGGCGCGGCGTGGGCGTCGACGGTCATGAAGATCGGCGTCTTGCGCCGATGCTGGAACGACCACGAGAGGCGGCGGGGGTCGGTGCGGTCGCTCTCTCGGATGCCCATCAGCGGGGCCCGCCATGACAAGGGCGAGATGGGCGGGCCGGTCTCGATGGTCGGCTTGCCCGGCTTGAGCGGCGCGGCCTGCCACAGGTGGCCATAGAGCCCCTTGCGGTGGTCCATGGGGGAGCCCCCCGAGGCCCGGCCGAGGTTGTCGACCAGAACGACGAGGGTGTGCTCGCCCTTGGCGCCGGGAAGTGCGACCGGCCCCGGGTCGGCGCCGGGGCCGACGCCGGCGACGCCGAGGAACTCGCCATCGGCGTAGACGTGGGCGCGGTCGGACATCTCGAAGAAGCAGGCCTTGGCGCGGGCGCCGCCCTCGGAAGAAAGGCGGATGCGGTGCCAGCCATAGCCGTAGGGCGCGCCGAGCGTGTCGAGCGGCGCCGGGCCGGGGATAGGGGCGTAGCGGGGGCTCTCGCCCGAGGTGAGTGCGGCGGTGTCGGCGAAGCGCCATTCTCCCAGCGAGGGGGCGCGGGGCGTCCGCGCCGATGCGACGGCGGCCTTGACCTTCTCGACCGCGCCGTCGCCGGTGATGCGGTGGCGGGCGCTGTAGTCCGGGTGGGCGATCGGCTCGCCGGCGGCGTCGAGGCCCAAGACCCCGATGTGCACCGCCTGGCCTCCGGGGGCGTTGGCGGCGGAGACGACCGAGGCGTCGATCATCGCCTCGTCGCAGATGACCACCAGCACGCCCTCGTGATCCTGGATGACCGGGGTCTTGCCGGCGGGAGCCTCGGCCTCGAACTCGGCGCCGTTGATCGAGACGCGGCCCCGCTCTCCCGCGGCGCCGAAGAGCACGAGCGTGCGGCCGACCAGCGCGAAGGGGCGGAAGGTGGTGAAGTCGAGCACCGAGCGCGAGACGAGGTGGGTGTCGAGGAGGGTCCAGGCGCAGTGCTGGGAGCCGGGCTGGAGCGTCAGCCGGGCGCCATCGGGGGTGAGGACATCGACGGCCCTTCGCCTGCGGCTGCCGGGCTCGGCGGGTTCGAAGAAGGCGATGACCGCGGAGCCGCGCTCGCCGCGGACGTGGAGGACCGAGGGCGAGCCCGAGCCGACGGCGATGGCGGCGGGGCGGAAATCGGCATCCGCATGGGCGAAGACGCGCCCGAAGGAGGAGGCGAAGGTGGCGATGCGCTTGACGAGCGCGTACGACGGGCCCTTGGCGCCGGCCTCGGTCAGCACCGCGGCGCCTTCCGCGGAAGCGCAGGACGACGCGAAGAGGTCGCGGCCGGCCGGCGAGCGCCCCCCGAGAAATCCGAAGCGGGTGCCCTCGTGGAACGACGACACGTTGAACTGGCCGCCCGACGCGAGGGCCTCGGCGATGCGCCGCTGGAGTTCGGCCGGCGCGTGGACGCTCGCGGCGGGCGCGGGGGCCCCCCACATCGGCGCCGGGAACGCGTTCATCTCGAGCAGCATCGGCGGCTGGCTGGGCTTGACGACGCGGAGCTGGCGGATGATGGCGGCGGCGTCATCAGCGCCCGACCAGCCCTCGATCTCGCCCTCACCCGAGGCGAACATGTTGTTGGCGTTCAGGAGGGGGACGTTGATCCCGCCCTCGCGCAGGAAGCGGCCGAGTTCGCCCAGGTAGACGCGGCCGACCTGCTCGTGGCCGCAGAACCACTCGTGCTCGACTTGGACGGCGATGATCGGTCCTCCCCCGCCTCGCGCGGTCGTGCCGCTGACCTGCAGATCCTTGATCTCTTCGGCGATGGCGTTGAGCCATCGCGCCGCGCCCTCGAGGAAATCCGCGGAGGTGGACCGGATGCCCAGGCGCAGGCGGACGGGCTTCTCGTCCTCCTCATCGGCCCTGGCGATGACGTCCGCGCCCTTTTCGACAGCGCCGGCGACGTAGGCCGGCATGCCGCCCAGGTCCTGCATCGCGCCCAAGAACGGCCCGGGCCGGAGGATGCAGCGCATTCCCATCTGGCCGATGATCTGGACGAAGGCGCGGATGTCGCGTTCGCCGGTGAAGTCGACCGAGCCCTTCTTGGTCTCGTGGTGGGCCCACACGACCGGGGCGACGACGCAGTTGAACCCCGCCTGGGCCGCGAGGCGGAGGCGCGCCGCCCACTGCTCGCGGGCGCATCGCGCCGGGTGGATGGTGGCGGCGACGAGCCACTCGCGCCTGCCGTCGATGAGGATGCCTTTGCCGTCGAACGAGATCGATGCCATGCGCGGGCGCCACCCTCCTGCGGAGCGTCGTGCGCCGCGCTCCGCCGAATTCGATGGGACGCGCGCGGCGGTGCGGTCGCCGGGCGCTGGTGTGACGCGTCCGGAAGGGGCCAAGGTACTGCGTCGGCGGCCCGGCCGCAACGGTGCGGAGGGCTCCCGGTAGACTTCGCCCGCGATGCCCGATTGCCCCGCCCGACGATCGCGCGCCGGCTCACGCCCGGCGAGGTCGCGCGCCGCGCGGCGTGCGCGGCTCGGCCTGATCGCCGCCTTGGCCGGCTCGCCTCTGGGCTGCTCGAGCCTGTCGGACATCGACCGCCGGGTCGAGGAACTGATCGCCCGGGACGCCGAGAGGCTGGACGGGGGGACGATCACGCCCGGGAGCCGCCGCGGCGAAGAAGACGCGACGCCGCGGTCCATCGTGACCGAGAAGAAGCCCACGACGGTGAACCCGCCGGCGGAGAACCTGCCCTTTCGGCCCGGCTCGGCGCTGACGGTGCAGGATCGGCTCAAGCGGCTGGACGCCTACACGGTGACGCCGGAGGACTCGAGGGTGCTCGGGCTGGAGGACGCGTTCCTGACGGCGCAGAGGTCGGCGCCCGAATACCTGTCGGCGGAGGAGGCGTACATCCTCTCGGCGATCCAGGTGCTCATCCAGCGCCACCTGTGGGGCCCGCGGTTCTTCAACGACACGACCGTTGCGTACAACTCCAATCCCCTCGATCCCAACGGGGGCAACTACCAGAACGCGCTCGGCGTGATCAATCAGCTGCGGGCGACGCAGCGCCTTCCCTACGGGGGCGCTGTCGAGGCGAAGGGCGTCTTCAACGCGACCCAGCAGCTGCGCAGCGTCGCGACGGAGGACTACGTCCAATCCTCGCAGATCGTGCTCTCGGGCAACCTGCCCCTGCTCCGGGGGGCCGGGCTGATCGCGCAGGAGGACCTGATCCAGGCCGAGCGAAACCTGGTGTACGCCTCGCGGACCTTCGAGGATTTCCGCCGCTCGTTCCTAGTGGGCATCTCGCGCGATTACTTCGACCTGGTGCGCTCGCAGCGCGCGGTCGAGAGCCAGGCGAACCGGCTGAAGTCGCTGAGGCGCCAGCAGGAGGAGACGGTCGCGAAGGTCGACGCCGGGCGGCAGTCGGCGTTCGACGCCCGCAACGTCCAGCAGAGCGTGCTCAACGGCGAGATCGCCCTGATCAACGAGCGCGAGCGCTTCCTGGTGGCGCTGGACCGCTTCAAGATCCGCCTGGGAATCCCGACCACCGAGCCGCTGCGCCTGGCCGCCGCGACGCTCGTCCTGCCCGAGCCCGAGATCACGCCCAACGCCGCCGCCGAGATCGCCTCGCGGCTGCGGCTGGACCTGCAGAACCGGCGCGACCAGGCGCTGGACTCGAGGCGCCAGGTCGACAACGCCCGGAACCAGACGCTCCCGGACCTGAACCTCACGGGTTCGGTCGGCTTCAACACCAACAACACCAACACCGCGCCGGGCGTCGACTTCCGCCGCGATCAGAACACCTACTCGGGCTCGGCGACGCTCTCGCTGCCTCTGGACCGTCAGATCGAGACCGCCAACCTGCGCTCGGCGCTGATCAGCTGGCAGCGCGCGGAGCGGGACCTCCGGGTGTTCGAGGACGGCATCCTGGTCGACGCCCGGGCCGCGGTGCGCGAGATCGACCGGGCCAGGTTCCAGCTGGACCTCGCGGAGCAGGCGGTGCAGATCAACCTCCTGCGCCAGGAGGAACTCGAGCTCAAGTCGGACACCACGACCACGCAGCAGCGCATCGACGCCCAGAACGACCTGCTCTCGGCGCGGCTGGCGCGCGACGCGGCCGACCGCGACCTGCGCATCTCGATCCTGAACTATCTGCAGGTGACCGGCCAGATGCGGGTCGGGCCCGACGGGCGGTTCCGCCCGCTCCAGGGCATGCTGGTGGAGGACGACCCGGCGAGCCGCACGCCGATGGCGCCGCCGGATGTGCCTCCCCCGGTCACCGATCCGGCGCAGGCGCCGGCGCCCGCGGCCCCGGAGATCCCGCCGGCCACGCTGCAGAAGCGGGAAGAGGGCGCGGATCAGCCGCCGTCCGTTCCGGCAGACCCGTCAGCGCCGCCCGCGCCGACGGACCCTCGGGAAACCCCGCCGCGACGCCCGCCCCCGTGATCAGGCTCCGGGGCTCCCCGGGGTGTGTCGGGCGGGCTGGGCCTAGCATGCGACCTCTGGTCCGGTCGAAACCCACGCCGGGCTCGCCGGTTTGAGAGTGGGCGGCCCGCGTCCGGGCTGTCATTCCCGATTGCCTTCGGAGCCCCCGCGTGCGCACGACCACCCCCTCCGACCGTCGCCCGGAATCGCCCCGCTCTGGCCGCCATCGCCGGGGGATCGGCCTCCGCGGCGTGCTGATCGGGGTGGTGGTGTGCGTGGTCGGCCTCGGGGGCGCGGTGTACCTCGCCAGCGCCAAGACGACCGACCGTCAGGAGGGGACCCGGGAGATGTTCGCGGTCGAGAAGGTCTCGTTCGACATCGCCGTGACGGCGAACGGCGAACTCGAGGCCCGCAACCAGACGGAGCTGCGCAACCGTCTCGAGAAGCAGACCACCATCACCGAGATCATCGATGAGGGCACGAGGGCGACCGCCGGCCAGGTGCTGGTGCGGCTCAACTCCGACGAGATCCAGACCCAGTTCGACTCGGAGAAACTCGCCGTCGAGACCGCCCGGGCGGACCTGATCAACGCCGAGAACGCCTACGAGATCCAGGTCAACGAGAACGACTCGGCGCTGCGCCAGGTCAAACTCAAGCTCGAGCTGGCCGACATCGAGTATCGGAAGTGGCTCGAGGGCGACGACGTCAAGGAGCGGCAGAAGAACTCGCTCGAGATCGAGAAGAACGACCGCGAGAAGACGCGTCTCAAGGAGAAGTTCGACCGCTCGAAGATGCTCTTCGAACGCGACTTCCTGAGCAAGGACGAGCGCGACCGCGACGAGGTGGCGTCCATCGAGGCCGACGCGGCGCACCGCACGGCGCTGCTGGCCCGCGAGACGTACGAGAGCTACGAGCGGCCCAAGCAGATCAAGAAGCTCACCTCGGACATCGACGAGGCCAGGGCCGAGCTCGAGCGCGTCCAGCGCAAGAACGACAGCCAGATCGCCTCCAAGGAGGCCGACCGGACCAACAAGCGCTCGCAGCTCCAGCTCCGCGAGGAGAAGCTCAACCGCCTGAAGGAGCAGCTCGAGGCCACCGTGCTGGTGGCGCCCAAGGACGGGCTGGTGGTCTACGGCAGCACGTCGGAGCGCTCCCGCAACGGCTTCGGGGGCGGCGACGGCGGGCTGCAGATCGGCAAGCAGGTGTACCCCAACCAGCTGCTCATCGTCCTCCCGGACACCCGTGAGATGGTCGCCGCGGTCAAGGTCAACGAGGCCTTCGCCGGGAGGATCAAGCCCGGGCAGAAGGCCACCATCAAGGTCGACGCCCAGCAGGGCAGGATGTACACCGGCGAGGTGATGTCGATCGGCGTGCTGGCCGAGTCGGGCGGCTGGCGCGACCCGAATCTCCGCGAGTACACCGTCCGCATCACACTCGACGAGTCCAACGACATGACCGGGCTCAAGCCCTCGATGCGCGCCGAGGCGGAGATCACGCTGGGGAAGGTGAGCGACGTCGTCGCGACGCCGGTGCAGTCGGTGTTCAGCGACGGGCAGGTGCGCTTCGTCTATACCCAGCAGGGCTCGAAGTACGTGCGCACGCCGGTGAAGGTGGGTCGGCGGTCGGACACCATGTGGGAGGTCAGGGCCGGGCTCGAGCCCGGCGCCCGCGTGCTGCTCCGCGAGCCCGCGGCGAGCCAGGTCATCGCGGGCGAGTTCAGCACGGAGGTTCTGGCGGCCCTCGACAAGGCCGCCCCCGATGCGCCGAGAGCGCCCGGCGGGCCCGGGGCCGATCCCCGGCGCAGCGCCCAGGCCGGCGCGGGCGGCAGCGGGGAGAAGCCGGGAAGCGGGCCCGCCGCGGACGCCGCGGCCGCGCCTGCCGCGAAGCCCGCGGGCATGAGGCCCGCCGGCGACGTCAAACCCGCGGCGTCCGATGCCGGCAAGAAGGCCGGCTGATCGGCGCCCCGCGGTCTGCTCAGGGCGCGAGTCGCACCTCGACCTTCGATCGGCCCCCCGACTCATCGGTCTTCGCGCCGATCCAGCCGGTGTCGCCGGCCTGCGCCGGGTGATCTGCGTTGACCACGCTCGCGATGCCGCCCTTGGGCGTCACGCGCACCAGCAGTCGGTTGTAGGGCGCCGCGCTCAGGGCGACCTCGCCGCGATCGTCGGTCTCGCCGTCGGCTCCCTTGGGCTTGAGCGGGTTGAACAGCGAGGTGTTCTCGATCTCGACCCGGGCCCCGGCGACCGGGGCGAGGGAGTCGCGATCTCGGACCATCACCAGCATGCTCACGGGCTGGGTGCAGCCCGCGATCGCGCCGGCGAGCGTCAGCGCCGCGATCGAGACCGAGCGACGTGGGGTGTTCATCGCTCCACGATAACAGTGAGCCGG
>CANJRL010000027.1 GCA_947476675.1 Phycisphaerales bacterium | reverse complement strand
CGTCGAGCCAAGACCCCGCGGAGGCGACCGCCGCCGCTGCCTTGATGGGCGCGCTCAACCTGCCGGGCAGCCGTTTGACTCCGCTGATTCTCGGGGAGCCGCAGACGGTAAAGACTGCGCGATAGGCGACATCCGCATCCGGCGATGCGGGGCGCGGGCGGCGCCGGTCGTGCGGGTCGCGAGGGTTCGGCATGCGCGCGTGGTCGCCAAGGGTTCCGCCGCGTGAAGCCCGATTGCCCCGCGGCCGATGCTCCGCGGCTGAATCCCCTCGCGTGAGGAGGGGCAGCCCGAGCAAACCCCCCGAAGCCCGCCGGGCCAGGAGCGACGCATGTCTTCGAATCGTGACACGGGCTTTACGCTCGTCGAGTTGCTGATCGTCATCGTGGTCCTGGGCATCCTGGCCGCCGTTGTGGTGCCGCAGTTCTCGAGCGCGAGCGATCAGGCGACCAAGTCGGCCCTCTCGAGCCAGCTCCGCACGGTGAGCAGCCAGCTCGAGCTCTTCAAGGCCCAGAACGCCGGCGCCTACCCGGTGCTCGGCGCGAGCGCGCCGAGCCCGAGCAACAACGGCTGGGGCCAGATGATGTCCCAGGGCTACCTGAAGTCGATGCCATTCAACTCGTACGTCGGCAAGGGCAACATCATCGTCGGCACCTCCGCGGCGATGGCGACCCTCAAGGCCGCGGCGACAAGCGGGTGGGCGACGGATAACGCCGGCCTCGTCTGGGCGGTCGGCTTCGACCCGACCCAGACCGCCACCTACCCCAACGGCAAGTTCGCGCACGAGCCGTGATGCTGAACGCGACGGGGGCGCGGCGCTCCCCCGTGGCGCGGAGAGGGATTGTGCCGATGGTGACGCCGGCGGGGAATCGCTGGTCGGCTCGCGGGATGAAGCGTGGCAGCGCCGCGGCCGATCTTCAGGCGCCCCCGATGCGGGGGCACCTTGCTGATTCTCCGGCCGAACGCCGGAAGAGAGGAGCGCGGCAATGCGCAGGCGTCACGAGCCCGGATTCACGCTGGTGGAATTGCTGATCGTCATCGTGGTTCTGGGCATCCTGGCCGCCGTCGTGGTGCCGCAGTTCTCAAGCGCGAGCGATCAGGCGACCAAATCGGCGCTCTCGAGCCAGCTCCGCACGGTCAGCAGCCAGCTCGAGCTCTTCAAGAGCCAGAGCGCCGGCGCGTACCCGGTCCTCGGCGCCTCCGCGCCGGATCCCAACAACAGCGGATGGGGCCAGATGATCTCGCAGGGCTACCTCAAGACCCAGCCGTACAACTCGTACGTGGCCAAGGGCAACATCATCGTGGGCACGTCGGCGGCGATGGCGACCCTCAAGGCCGCGGCGACCGCCGGTTGGGCCACGGACAACGCGGGGCTCGTCTGGGCCGTCGGCTTCGACCCGACGCAGACGACCACCTACCCCAACGGCAAGTTCTCGCACGAGCCGTGAGCCGGGCCGATCTCTCGCTTGGGCGCCGCGCGGCTCCTGGAGCGCCCTTGCCTGGCCAGCGCGTCGCGCGACGGGCGCGCAACCCGCCCCGAGCGGTGCGCCGGCCCGGCGCTGAACCGGAGCCCCGCAAGGCCCGATGAATCCGGGGATCGCCCCCGACACGGAGACCCGGCCATGCAAGACACCTGCGCCGCGTGCGCCTGCCCGCGCTGCGCTGCCGCCGAGAAGACGCACCGCCGGACCAACGCCCTGCTCTGCGTCATGGCGGCGATGCTGCTCGCCCTGTTGCTGCGCGACGGAGGCGGAGCGGCGGAGAGCGCCGCCATCGCCCGTCCCCCGTCGGGGAACGGGTCCGGCGGCATCCCCAACCCCGCCGACGACCGGGCGCGCATGCTTCAGGCCTTCGAGCGCCTGAACCAGGCGTGCGACGCCATCCGCGCCAGGCTCGAGAAGCCGCTCACCGTTGAGGTCGCGAAGATGCCGGCGGCAAAGCCGGCGCACGAATGAACCACCGGAGGGCGCGAACGGCGTGATCGGCTCGATCCTCCACAACGCGGTGACGCCTATCGGCGTCGACCTCGGCGCCAGCGGGGCGCGGCTGCTTCAGCTGCGCTGCGCGACGGGGCGGAGCGCGGTGATCGCCGCGGCCCGCGCCGACGCCGGGGGCGAGGCCGACGACGAGGCGAGGCTCGGCGCTCTGGCTCAGCAGATCGCGCGCCGGCTCGACACCGGCGCGTTCCGAGGAAGGCGCTGCGTGGTGTCGCTCGACGACCGCGCTCTCCGGGTCAAGTCCATGCGCCTCCCCGCGATGAGCGACGAGGAGACGGACCAGGCGGTGCGCGTGGACGGGGCCGAGCGGCTCGGGTTCGCGCCGGAACAGGCCGAGATCGGCTGGATCCGCGCGGGCGAGGTCCGTCAGGGCGACGAGGCGAAGGAGGAGATCATCCTGGTGGGAGCCTCGCGCGAGCACGTGGAGCGGGTCATAGAGTCGGTCTCGGCGGTCGGGCTCGTGCCGCTGGCGATCGAGCCCGGGTTCCAGGCCTGCGCACGGGCCATCGGTCGCCAGCGCCGCCGCAAGGGCGAGCGCGAGCAGACCCACCTGCTGGTCGACGTCGGCTCCCGGGCGTCGGGCGTCGCCCTGATCCGCGGGGATCGCGTGGCGTTCTACAAGCAGATCGAGTGGGGGGGGGACACGCTCGACGCCGCCGCCTCCGCCGCGCTCGGGCTCGATGCCGCCACCGTGCGTGATCTTCGCCGCCAGCGCCGCACCGGGGGCGAGGTCGACGAGCGCGTCGACCGGGCGGTCTTCGACGCCGTTCGGCCCCTGCTGGACGCGCTGGCCCACGAGGTCACGCTGTGCCTGCGGTACGCGCTGGTCACGTTCCGGGGCGACCGTCCCGAATCGGTGATCGTGGCCGGAGGCGAAGCCGAGGAGCCCCGCCTGGTCGAGAGGCTCGGAGAGGCGCTGGGCGTGCCCGCGTCCGCGGCGAGGCCGCTCGAGGGCATGAGCCTCGCCGACGCCACCTTCGCGGGGGCGGACCGGAAGGGTTCGCTGGCGCAATGGTCCACCGCCGCGGGCCTGGCCCTGCGATACGAAACCCCGGCGCGCACGCGCGGCAAGCCACGCGAGGAGCGCCGCGCCCCGAGGAGCGCAGCGTGAGCCGCCCGGTCGATCTCATGCCCGCGGCGTGCAGGCGCCGGCTGCGCCGCAAGACCGAGCGCCGCCGCTGGATCACGGCGTATTGCGCCGCCGGCGGCGCGGCGGTGTTCGTCGCGGCGGCCCTCCAGGTCCGCGCCGCCGCCGGGCGCGCCGAGCTCGAGCGCCTGCTCAGGCAGGTCGAGCTCGACAATGACCCGGCCGCGCGCATCGAGGCGCTGCGCAAGGAGTACGACCGAGTGGCGATCGCGATCGAGCGGCACCAGGCCATCGCGTGGCCCGAGCCGCTGAGCGGGGTGGTCTCCGCGATCGCCGCCGCCGTCCCCCCGGGGGCGACGCTGACCGGGCTCACCGTGACGCCGGTGTTCGAGCGAGGCAGGCCCGGCAGCCAGTCGGAGGCGATCGCGACCGCCTCTTCGCTGACCATCGAACTGACCGGACTCGCGCCGACGGACCTCGACGTCGCGGCGCTGATCGCCGCCCTCGAGGCCGAGCCGCTCTTCGACCGCGTGTCGATCGATCACTCGCGGTCCACGACGGTCCGCGGCGTCGAGGCGAGGGAGTACGGCGTCACGTGCGCCGTCGATTTCACAGCCCGCAGGCTGCGCGCGCGGCAAGGCCAGGCTGCCGGCGCCCAGGAAGCCCGGGGGGCGCCGTGATCGAGCCCCGAAACCTGAAACTCGGGCTCGGGTTCCTCGGCGTGCTCGCGGCCGGCGTGGGCGGGCTCGTGGCGCCATCGGCCCGCGCGGTGCGCAGCGCCAACCGCGATATCGCGGCCGCCGCTTCGGAACTCGGCCAGTTGCCCGAGCGCCCCGCCCAACTCGAGCGGCAGAGCGAAGCGCTCGCCAAAGCCGTCGCTTTCGAGAGAGAGCACATCAAGCCGATCCCCCAGCAGGGCGACATCGCCGGCCTGGTGCGCGGGCTCTCGGTGTACCTCGATCGTCTCGGCGTGCGCTCGCGAGAGATCGCCACCGGGGCGCCGACACGTTCGGGAGGCCTTGTGTCGCTCCCGATCTCGCTGACGATGCTCGGCGACTTCGCGTCCGCCTACGCCGTGCTCGAACACGTCGACGCGCTCCCGAGGCTCATCCGCGCCCGCCGGCTCCGTATCGCGTGGGAGAAGCCCGGCGAGGCGCGCGGCGCCCAGCGCCAGGCCGCCGCCGCCGCCGCGCTCGAATCCAACCTCCTCAAGGTCGAAATCCTGCTCGAGGTGATCGTGGCGTCGGAGCCCGAGCCGACGGAATCAAAGGACGGCGCCGACGCTCGCGGAGGCAAGAGATGAACCCCAGGATCGAGGCGCTCTGGGCCGACCTCACGGCGGACAGGAAGAAGGCGGGCGTACTGGGCGTGCTGCTCCTTGTCGGGGGGATCGTCGGGATCCGCGCCCTGGCCCAGAGCGCGGGAGGGCCTCGAACCGCCTCCGCGCAGCCCGCCGCCGCTCCCGCGAGTTCCGCCGCGGCCCCCCCGCCGGGCGGGGCGATGCTCCGGGTGACCGGCCCCGAATCGGTCGCGGGAGCGCGGCAGATCGATCTGACTCCGCCGCCGTCGTCGGCGAGCCGCGGGCGACCGAGCAGGGACGTCTTCGTGCTGAGCGATGCCCATTTCCCGGAGCCGGAACCCGAGGCCAACCCCGCCGAGAAGCCAAAGTCCGGAGCGTCGGCGGCCGACACCACAGTGGACGAAGGCGAAGTCGCGCGGCGTCGCGCGCTCGCCGACGCCGGTCGGCTGCGCGTCCGGAGCATCACGGTGGGTCCGAAAACGCTCGCCATTCTCGACTTTGCCGACGCCGACGCCGGCCCTCGCCGCTCCCAGGTCGTTCGCGCCGGGGACGTGATCCGAGGCTTCACCGTCACCCAGGTCAGCGCTCTCGGCGTGGTCGTGGAGCGCGACGGAGTGACCGCGACCCTGCGCCCCGCGCCCCACCCGACCAAGCCCTGACCGGCGAGACCGGAGCGACAGCAAGACATGCACCATGCCGCCAACAGCACCGGGCCGGAGCGCAGCGCACCGCGGCGTCTCTGCGCCGTCGCTGCGGCTCTGCTCTGCGCCGGGGCCGCGGCTCAGTCGGCCTCGTTGACCGCCGCGCCGAAGGACGCGGGGTCGCCCGGCGGGGCGCGCTCGGGCGGCGGTTCCGGCGGGGCCCGGACCGGCTCCTTCAGCGCCGGCGACAGGAAGGGCCCCTCGCCCACCGTCGTCGACAGGTTCGCGGAGACCGCCGTGCCCAAGCCCCCGGCGCCGCGGCGCCCAGACGACGCCGGCGTCCGACCGGCCGTGTTGCCCGCGACGGCCGACGACGACCCGAGCCCCGGCGTCCGCGTCTCCGAGCAGATGACCGTCGACATGCACCTCGCCGACGAATCGCTGGCCAACGTCCTGCAGATGCTCGCGATGCAGTGCCAGCGCAACATCGTCGCGTCCAAGGACGTCAGCGCCACGGTGTCGGCGAATCTCTACGGCGTGACCCTCTACGAGGCCCTCGACGCCGTGCTCCACGTCAACGGGTACGGCTACCTCGAGCGGGGCAACTTCATCTACGTGTACACGCTCGAGGAACTGGAACAGTTGCGCCAGGCCGAGCGGCGCCCGATCGCGAAACTGATCACACTGAACTATCTCAACGCCAACGACGCCGCCCAGTTCGTCGTCCCCCTCCTCTCGGAGATCGGGCAGATCAAGACCAACGGCGACGTCGAGGCGTTCAACGTGGGCGCGACCCCGCAGGGCGACGAGCGATTCGCCCTCTCCGCGACGCTCGTGGTCTTCGACTACCCCGAGAACGTGCAGGAGATCGAGCGGCTGGTGCGCCAACTCGACACCCGCCCAGCCCAGGTTCTGGTCGAGGCCACCATCCTCGAGGCACGCGTCACGGAGAACAACGCCTTCGGTGTCGACTTCTCCGTCATCGGGAGCCTCAACTTCAGCGACTTCGTCACCGCCGGGCCACTCGGCGCGTTCAGCGGCATCCGCAACCCCACCGCGACCACCGCCGGCAACCGCACCGGCACGGCGGTCGTCGGGGGCCCGGGCAACACCGGGGGCGACGGGACGCTCAAGGTCGGCGTCGTGGACGACAACGTCTCGGTGTTCGTGCGCCTCCTCGACTCGGTCGCCGACACCAACGTCATCTCGAACCCCAAGATCCTTGCGCTGAACCGCCAGCCCGCCAAGGTGCTCGTGGGCGAGCGCCTCGGCTACCTCTCCACCACCGCCACCGAGACCGCCACCACGCAGACCGTCGAGTTCCTCGACACCGGCACGCAACTGGTCTTCCGCCCCTTCGTCTCCAACGACGGCATGATCCGCATGGAACTCAAGCCCTCGGTCTCCAACGGGTCGATCCGCAACGCCACCGGGCCCAACGGCACGGTGACCTCGATCCCCGACGAGCTGACCAACGAGGTGACAACCAACGTCCTGGTCCGCGACGGCTCGACCATCGTCCTCGGCGGGCTGTTCAAGGAAACCACCACCCTCGCGCGGCGCCAGATCCCGGTGCTCGGCGATATCCCGATCATCGGCGCTCCCTTCCGGGGCCACGACGACCAGGTCCAGCGCGTCGAGATCATCTTTCTCATCACGCCCACCATCGTGACCGACCGCTCGCTCGCCGAGGCCGGCGAGAAGGCCGCCGCGTGGACCGAGCACGTCCGCACCGGGACCCGCCAGGGCCTGCTGCCTTGGAGCCGGGAGAGCATGACCGCCAGGCTCAACGTCGAGGCGGAGGAACTCGCCCGGAAGGGAGACAGCGAGGGCGCCCTGTGGAGGCTCCGCCGCTCGCTCGAACTCAATCCGAACCAGCCCGAAGCCGTTCGCATGCGCGCGGCGCTGACCGCCCGCCGCGACAACTGGCCGAGCCGAAGCCTCCTTGACGACATCCTGCGCGAGCAGGGGGCGAAGGCCCCGGCGCGCCCCGGCCCGCCCGCGGTCACGCAGCCCGGGCGCGCCCCGGGGCCCGGCGACAACGGGGCGGCGGATCCCCCGCCCGAGCCGGCGCCGGCGTCCCTGGACTCGATGATGACGGAGTGGTTCCAGCACAAGACCGCCGACGGCCACGCCGCCGGCGACGGGGGTGAGCCATGAAGCGGGACAGCCGCGCGGTCCTCGGCGTGCTCGCGATCGTGGGCGCGGCGCTCTCCGGATGCTCCGGCCATGGCGAGCACACCAGCGCCACGCTCACCGCCGCGACGGAGCGGATGGCGGCGTTCAAGTCCGGCGTCGAGTGGGACATGGCCCGCCAGCAGTTCCTCGCCGGCGACCTCGAGAAGGCTCTGCGCACCGTCGACAAGTCGATCGCTCTCAACGGCTCGGTCGCCAGGAGCCACACCCTGCGAGGCCGAATCCTGATGGAGCAGGGCCGGCTCGAGGCCGCCCGGGAATCCTTCGCCACCGCCCGCGCGATCGACCCGTCCTTCGTCGAGGCGCACTACTACGAAGGGGTGGCCCTGGAAAGGCTCAGCGACATCGACGGCGCTCTCGAGCGCTACCTCGCCGCCGCCGACCTCGACGGCGACAACCCCCAGCACCTCATCGCCGCGGCCGACATGCTCATCGAGCAGCGCCGTCCCGACGACGCCGAGCGCATGCTCCGCTCGCGCCTTGCGCGCCTCCCGCACAACCCCGGCATCCGCCAGACTCTCGGGCACATCGCGACGCTCCGAGGCGAGACGGATCGCGCCGCCGACCTGCTCGACGAGGCCCGCCTCCTCGCGCCCGACGATCTGACCATCCTCGAGGAACTCGCCCGGGCCCAGGTCGAGGCGCAGCGCTACGGCGAGGCCGAGTTCAACCTCTCGCGCGTGATCGCCGCCGACAAGGCCCGCGCGCGCCGAGACCTGCAGCACCTCAGGGCACGGTGCCTCGTCGCGCTGAACCGGCCTCTCGAGGCCCGCGACGTGCTCCTCGGCCTGACCCGCGACGCGGAAGGGGCGGCGGACGTCGCCGCATGGTCCGACCTCGGCCGCGTCGCCCTGAAACTCAAGGACCCCGCCAGGGTGCGCATCGCCGCGGGCCGGATCGCCGCGCTCTCGCCGGCGTCGACCGACGCGACGCTGCTCCTCGCGCTGCTCCAGCGCGAACAGGGCAACCTCGGCGGCGCGCTCGCCTTGCTCGACGCGGCGGCCGCGGAGCACCCGGGCGACCCGGCGGTCTGGAAGGCGCGGGGGCTGATCCTGAAGGAACTCGGGCGCAGCGGAGACGCCGCCGACAGCCTGGCCAGAGCCCTGGCCCTGTCACCGGGCGACGCTCAGGCGTCGAGCATGCTGACCGCGGTGCGGGAGAGCGAATAGGCGGCGAAACGCCGCGGAAGGAGCCGGCAGTGGGCATCGGGACGCGGGCGAGCATGATTGCCGCCGCCGCGGGCGCCGCGGGCGGCCTCGCTGCGCTCGCTGTGTCGCGGCTCTTCGCCGGCGATGCGCAGGCCCAGGCGATCGCCGGCGCCGTCGCGGGTGCGGCGTGCGTCGCCGGCGCCGTCGCCCCCTTCGGCCTGTCGCTGCAGAGAGGCGTCCATCGGCTCCGCGCCCGGCTCATCGCGGAGCGCGGCGAAGCGGCCGCCCTGACGCCCTCGTGGCTCAAGCCCGTCGTCGCGGCGCTGGCCGAAGCGGAGGAGCGGCTCGCGGCCGAATCGTCCCGCGCCGCCGCCCGTGTGCGCGACCTCGAGATCCGCGCCCGCGTCACCGAGGCCGACCTGCGCCAGACCGCCGCGGTCATGAACACCATCCGCGACGCGGTGCTGGTGACCAACGCATACGACGAGATCACCAGCGCCAACGCCGCCGCGGCTCGCCTGCTGGGCTTCCGCCTCCCCGACGCGCTGCGCAAGCCCGTGGCGTCGGTGATCGCCGACGCGGCGCTGGTGCGGCACATCACCGCGGCGCGCACCACCATCGCGGCAGGCGACCGCCTCCAGGTCGATCACTCCATCGAGCCGAGCGAGCCGCAACCGCCCGAAGCCGCGGCCCCCGGCCCGGAGCCGCGCCTCAGCATCGGCGCGGCCGACGATCCGCCCGCGGCGTCGTCTCCCCCGCGCGGCGAGACGCGCCACTTCGAGGTCACGCTCGCGCCCTTGCCGGGAATGACCGCCGACCCCGCGGGGGTCGTGACGATCCTGCGCGACATCACCCGCGAGCGCGAGATCAGCCAGATGAAGTCCGACTTCGTCTCCCAGGTCTCGCACGAACTGCGCACGCCGCTCTCGTCAATCAACGCCTACGTGGAGATGCTCGTCGACGGCGAGGCCAAGGACGAATCGAGCCGGGCCGAGTTCTACGCCGTCATCAAGGGGGAAGCGGACCGGCTCGGGCGCCTGATCGACAACATGCTCAACATCAGCCGCATCGAGGCAGGCATCTTCTCGATGGAGCGCACGGAGGTCGACTTTGTCGCCGTCGCGAAGCAGGCGGTCGATTTCATGCAGCCCCAGGCGGCGCTCAAGCGGATCAGCCTGTTGCACAAGAGCGGCCCGCTGGTCTACACGGCGCAGGCCGACCGCGACATGGTCCTCCAGGTGATGCTCAACCTCGTCTCCAACGCGGTGAAGTACACCCCCGAGGGGGGCCGCGTGACCGTCGCGGTCGAGAACGACGACGCGAGCCGCAGCGTCATGGTCTCCGTCGCCGACACCGGGCTGGGCATCCCCCCGGACGCGATCCCGAGGCTGTTCGAGAAGTTCTACCGCATCGAGAACTACAAGCGCGTCGCCAAGGGCACCGGCCTGGGCCTCAACCTCGTCAAGCACATCGTCGAGACCGTCCACCGGGGGCAGGTGGGCGTGACCTCCAAGGTCGGGATGGGCAGCCGCTTCTGGTTCACCATCCCCTTCGAGCCCGCCGCGAGGGCCGCCGCATGAGCGAAGCGACTACCACCGTGCACCGCAACCGCACCATTCTTGTCGCCGACGACGAGGCGCACATCCTCCACGTCGTGTCGCTCAAGCTGAGAAACGCCGGGTACGAGGTGCTGACGGCGGCGGACGGCGAGGAAGCCTTCGAGGTCGCCTGCGCCACCCCGCCCGACCTGGTGATCACCGACCTGCAGATGCCCTTCATGACCGGCCTGGAGTTCGCCGCCAGGCTGCGCGCCAACCCCCCGACGGCGCACATCCCCGCGCTGCTGCTCACCGCCCGCGGCCACGCCCTCTCGCAGGCCGCCCTTGCCAACACCGCGATCCGCGAGGTGCTCAGCAAGCCCTTCAGCCCGCGCGAGGTGCTGGCCAAGGTCGAGGCGATGCTGGGCGGAGCGCCGCGCGCCGACGCAGGAGCCGACGCCGCGTGAGCACGACCGCTCTCCAGGCCGGGATGAGCGCACGCGAGACCATCGCGGAGCGGTGCCGCCGCATGGGCCTCCCCACGCTCCTGCTCAGCGCCGGCGGCGAAGCATCCCCGCTCGACGCCGGCTCGGGCATCGAGCGGGCCCTGCTCCTCTCGCCGATGGCCCGACGCGCCCTCGCACTCCTCGGGCAGGCGTGGGCCGCCGAAGACCCGCCGACGCCCCGGGAGATCTGGCCCGGGCTCACCGCCATCGCTCTTCCCGAGCGCCAGCGCCGCAAGGTGACCGGCTGGGTCGTCGCGGTGTCGATCACGCCCGAGGCCCGCGACGCGGAGCAGTTCGACGCCGCCTGCCGATCCGCCGAGGTCGACGCCGCCGCGGCCCGCGCCCACTTCGGCCGCGCCGCCCCGCTCCAGCAGATCGATCTCCACGCCGCCATGCGCCTGCTGCACTGGATGTGGGACGACCTGCTCGCCGTGGCGGTGGCGCGCGAAGAGGTCGACCAGTTCAGCCGCCAGATGACCGAGACGTACGAGGAGCTGAGCCTGCTGTACCGCATCGGGCGGTCGATGCACGAGATCGAGCAGCCCGACAGGTTCGTGCGCACCGTGTGCGAGGAACTGCTCGCGACGCTCCCGTTCCGCTGGGTGGCGGCGGCCTTCATGCGCAACAGCCCCGCCGCCGGCGCGATGGAGCGCCGCGTCTTCGTCGCCTGCGAGGACGCCGCCGCCGACGAGATCGGCCCGATCGCGGAGTGGACGCTCGACGGCCTGACGCCGGGCGAAGCCTCGGTGATCTCGGGCCTCGAAGCCCGCGTGGCCGGGGCGCCGGACGGCGCGGAGATGGTCGTCCATCCGGTCGAGCGCAAGGGCGAGATCATCGGCGCCGTCGTCGCCGGGCAGAAGCGGGGCGATGACCCCCACGTCACGTCCGTCGACAGCAAGCTGGTCGCCGCCGCGGCGTCGAATCTCTCGGTGTTCCTCGAGAACGCGGCGCTGTACGACGAGCAGCGCGCGATGTTCCTGGGAACCCTCAGGGCCCTCACCGCGTCGATCGACGCCAAGGACCGCTACACCCGCGGCCATTCCGAGCGCGTCGCCCATCTGACGCGCCAGCTCGCGCGGGCCACGGGCGTCGACCACCAGACCGCCGACCGCTTCCACATCACGGGCCTCGTCCACGACGTGGGCAAGATCGGCGTCCCCGAGGCGGTGCTGCGCAAGGCCGGGCGCCTCACCGACGAGGAGTTCGCCCACATCCGCAGGCACCCGGAGATCGGGTACACCATCCTCCGCGACATCCCGCAATTCGCCGACATCCTGCCCGGCGTCCTCCACCACCATGAGCGATGGGACGGCCGCGGGTACCCCTCCGGCCTCCGCGCCGAGGAGATCCCCCTGGTCGCCCGCCTCATCGCGCTCGCCGACTCCTTCGACGCCATGTCCTCCACCCGCACCTACCGCCCGGCGATGCAGCGCGAGCGCGTGCTCGACGAGATCCGGCGCGGAGCCGCCGCCCAGTTCGACCCCGCGCTCGCCTCGGTCTTCCTCACCCTCGACCTCTCCGAGTTCGACGCCATGGTCGCGCGCCACGAGAGCGGCGAGCGCGCCGCGCCCGATGCCGCGGCGCCGATCGCCCTGCCCGCCCCCGATGCGCCTCCCCCGACCGCGGAGGCGGCGTGAAGACTTCCCACCAGGATTTCGGCCACGTCACCGTCGTCACCCTCTCCGGCGAGTTCACCGGCGACGACGCCGAGCGGTTCACCCGCGACATGGGCGACCGCATCGCCTCCGGCGCGCGCGACCTCGTCTTCGACTGCGAAAACCTCGAGTTCATCGACTCCGCCGGCCTCGAGGCCATGCTCCGCCTCCGCGACCGCGCCGCCGAGCGCATGGGCCAAGTCCGCCTTGTGCGGCCCGATCCCAACGTGGCAAAGATCCTCGAGATCACCAGGCTCGGACGGGTCTTCCAATCCCACGAGAGCCTCGAATCCGCCGTCAGGAGCCTGCGGTGACGCCGCTGAACCCGAGCGCGAGCACCCAGCGGCCGACCGTCCCCGGCGCGCCCGGGCAGCGGGCGCAACTCGGCGACCTCCTGCTCGCCCGCGGCGTGATCACCGAGAAGCAGCTCCAGGAAGCCCTCGCCGAGCAGAGCCGCACCGGGCGCAAGAGCCTCCTCGGCGAGGTTCTGGTCAACCTCCGCTTCGTCACCGAGGACCAGGTCGTTGAGGCCTTGGCCTCGGCCTACGGCGTGCCGTTCGCCCGCCTCACCCCCCGCATCGCCGACCCCCGGGTCACCGACCGCCTCCCGCGCGAGTTCATCGACTCCCACAACGTCCTGCCGCTCTTCCTCGTCGACGGCGTGCTCACCGTCGCGGTCGCCGAGCCCGCGAACCTGTTCCTCGTCGAGGAGGTCGAGCGGCTCAGCGGGTGCAGGTGCCAGATCGTTGCGTGCACCCAGCGCGACATCCGCGCCACCCTCCAGGCCCACCTCCCCTCGGCCAATGTCTTCGTCATCGACGACATCTACGACGACGTCGACTCCTCCTTCGCCGTCGTCGACCGGCAGGTCAACGACCTCAGCAACCTCGAGGAGATCGCCGGCCAGAGCCCGGTGATCAAACTGGTCAACTACGTGCTCTACCACGCCGTGCAGGACCGCGCCTCGGACATCCACATCGAGCGCGACGACCTCGCCTCGCGCGTCCGGTTCCGTATCGACGGCCGCTTGAGCACCAAAGTCGAGCCCCCGCACGCCATGCACCCCGCGGTCGTCTCCCGCATCAAGATCATGGCCTCGATGGACATCTCCGAGCGAAGGCTCCCCCAGGACGGCGACATCCACGTCGTCATGGACGGCCGCCCCATCGACATGCGCGTCTCCACCATGCCCGGCAAGTTCGGCGAGAAGGTCGTCATCCGCGTCATCGACAACCGCAACG
The DNA here is from genome assembly GCA_947476675.1 of Phycisphaerales bacterium. Taxonomy (GTDB): domain Bacteria; phylum Planctomycetota; class Phycisphaerae; order Phycisphaerales; family UBA1924; genus CANJRL01. Next base: position 14,140 of record CANJRL010000027.1, on the reverse strand, counting down.
CCATCGTCACGCTCGAGAAACTCGGCCTCGCCCCCGAAACGCTCGCGGCGTGGCGGCGCATCGTCCGCTCCTCCAACGGCGTCGTCCTCGTCACCGGCCCCACCGGCTCGGGCAAGTCGACCACCCTCTACTCGGTCCTCGCCGAACTCGCGTCCGAAGAACTGAACATCTCCACCGTCGAGAACCCCGTCGAGGCCCACCTCGCCGGGGTGAACCAGTTCCAGGTCAACGAAAAGGTCGGCTTCAACTTCGCCGCGGCCCTCCGCTCCCTGCTCCGCCAGGACCCCGACATCCTCATGGTCGGCGAGATCCGCGACGCCGAGACCGCCCAGATCGCCACCCAGGCCGCCCTCACCGGCCACCTCGTCTTCTCCACCCTCCACACCAACGACGCCATCTCGGCGAGCACGCGCCTCATCAACATGGGCGTCGAGCCCTACCTGGTCGCCGCCATCCTGCGCGGCGTGCTCGCCCAGCGCCTCGTCCGCAAGATCTGCCCCCACTGCAAGGAGTCCTTCACCCCCGACGCCGCGACCCGCGCCGCCGTCGAGCGCGTCGTCGGCGAGGTCGCCGAACTCTTCCGAGGGGCGGGCTGCTCCAGGTGCCGCGGCAAGGGCTACGCCGGACGCATCGGCGTCTTCGAGCTCTACATCCCCACCGATTCCGCCCTCGAAGCCATCGCCTCGAACTGGAGCCTCCAGGAACTCCGCGCCGCCGTCGAGCGCACCGGCTTCCGATGCCTCCGAGACGACGGGATCGCCAAGGCGCTCGCCGGGCAGACGACCATCGAGGAGGTCATCCGCGTCCTCGGCCTGGGCGGGCACGGGGATCCCGCCAACGTCGCCGCCTCCTCCGCCGCGACGGCGGGAGCGGCGTCGTGACGACGTTCTCCTACCGCGCGCGCATCGAGTCCGGGGGCCACGCCGTCGGGGTCATCGAGGCCGAGACACGCTCCGAGGCGCTCACCCGCCTCCGCGCCGACCGCAAGACCGTCCTCGAGATCCGCGAGGGCGCCGCCCCCGTCGACCCCGTCAAGGCCCGCGCCGCCCGGGGCGGGCAGCCGATCAAGCGCGAAGAGGTCATCGGCTTCGCGGCCCAGCTCTCCGTCATGCTCGAGACCGGCGTGCCCATCGCCGAGGCGCTGCGCGCCCTGATCGCGTCGGCCCGCAACGGCGGCATGAAGCGCGTCCTCGCCCTGGTCCACGATTCCGTGCAGGCCGGCGGGACGTTCTCGCAGGCGCTCGCCGCCTTCCCGAAGGTCTTCCCCGTTCTCATGATCAGCCTGGTCCGCGCGTCCGAAGCCACCGGCGCCTTGCCACTCATGCTCCGCCGCGTCAGCGATTACCTTGGAAAGGAGCGCCGCACCGCGCGCCAGGTCAAGGGCGCCCTGACCTACCCCGCGATCATGGTCGGAACCGCCGTGGTCGTCACCTCGTTCCTGATCATCTTCGTCCTGCCCAAGTTCGCCAAGATCTACGAGTCGCGCTCCGCGAAACTCCCCACGCCGACACGGGTGGTCATGGCGTTCAGCGATTTCGTCGGAGCCAACTGGATCGCCCTGCTCGCGGCAATCGCCGGGACGACCGTCTTCCTCGCCATCTTCCTCCGGACCAGGACCGGACGCCGCGCCGCCGACACCGTGCGCCTCAGGCTGCCGGTGCTCGGCCCGATGTACACGCAGTATTACCTCGCCCGGGCCACGCGCACTCTCGGCACCCTGCTCTCCTCCGGCGTGCCGCTGGTCGACGCCGTCCGCATCGTTCGCGGCGTCACCGGCAACGCCCACTGGCAGGACCTCTGGGACCGCGTCGTGCACGCGATCAACGGGGGCGCAACCCTCGGAGAGATCATCACCCGCTCGAGACTGATCCCGCCCACGGTCGCCGCCATGATCGCCGCCGGAGAGCGCACCGGCCGCCTCCCCGACGCCTTCGAGCGCATCGCCGAATCAGCCGAGAACGACCTCGACGAGGCCGTCCGCACGGGCACGCAACTCATCGAGCCGCTCATGGTCGCCTTCATGGGCGTCATGATCGGCGGCATCGCCATCGCCCTCCTCCTGCCCATCTTCACCATCGGCAACGTCATGGCCCACTGAGCGCGCTCAGCGCACCGGGGCGATGTCGCGCACCACCGGCTCGGGCGAGGCCCCGCCGTTCCAGGTCGAGATCTTCGGCTCCACCGCCGCGTCCAGGCCCATCCCGGCGCGGAGCGACTCGCGGTGCTCGCCCCAGTTCCACGCCACCATCCGCGCCGCCCGCTCCCCCTGCCGCACGTGCAACTCGAGGTGCCGCCCGTTCGCCCCCAGGGGACGCGCATCCGCCGCCAGCCGCAGCCCGCGCAGCACCACGACCGGCGAAGGATTCCCCCGACCGAAGGGCGCCATCCGCTCGATCTGCTCGATGGTCCGCGGCGTCATCTCGGCGATCGAGGCCTCGCAATCGATCGCCAGCCGCGGCGCGAGGTCCGACGCCGCCAGCCGCTGGTTCACGTGCTCGGTGAACCGCCGGGAGAACTCCGGCAACCGGTCCGACCGCAGCGTCAGCCCCGCCGCCATGTCGTGGCCCCCGAACTTCTCCAGCAGGTCGGCGCACGAGGCCAGCGCCTCGTGCAGGTTCACCCCGTCGACAGACCGCCCCGAGCCGTGGCACTCGCCATCCTCAGCCCTCATCAGCACCGTCGGCCGGCGGTGCCTCTCCACCATCCGAGAGCACACGATGCCCAGCACCCCGGCGTGCCACCGCTCGTCCGCCAGCACCACGGCCCGGCATCCCTCGGCGGTCATCCCCGCCTGCTCGGCCCGCTCCAGCGCTTGCTCGAACATCGCCCGCTCGGTCGCCCGCCGCGCGTCGTTCCGGCTGCTCAAGAGTTCCGCCAGTTCCCGCGCACGCTCGGAGGTCGCGACGGTGAGCAGCTCCATCGCCTCCCGGGCGTGGCCCATCCGCCCGGCGGCGTTGAGCCGCGGCCCGAGCCGGAAGCCCACATCCTCGGCGCTGGTCTTCTCCGTGTTCAGACGCGACGCCTCGACCAGCGCGCCCAGCCCCTCGATCCGCGTCGACCGCATCCGCGCCAGCCCGAACTTTGCGATCACCCGGTTCTCGCCGGCCAGAGGCACGACATCCGCCACCGTCCCCAGCGCCGCCAGCGCCAACATGTCGAGCAGCAGCCCCCGAAGGCTCTCGCCCACACGCTCCGACCCGCACGCCATCGTCGCCATCCGCCACGCCACCTTGTACGCCACCGCCGCGCCGCACAGGTCGCCGAAGGGGTACGCCGAGCCCGGCAACCTCGGGTGGGCGAGCACCGCGGCCTCGGGCAGGGGCCCGTCGGGGATCGTGTGGTGATCGGTGATGATGAGGCCGAGCCCCAAGCGCCGCGCAACCGACGCCGCGCCGACCGCCGTGATCCCGCAATCGACCGTGACAACGACCTCAGCGCCGTCCCCGCGCAGGCGGCGCAGCGCCTCCTCGTTCAGGCCGTAGCCCTCCTCGAGGCGGTGCGGGATGTACGTCGAGACCGAAGCGCCCGGCGCCAGAGCCCGGAAGACGTGGAACAGGATCGCCCCCCCGGCAACCCCATCCACGTCGTAGTCCGTGTAGATCACCACCCGCCGGCCGCCGCGCAGCGCGTCCAACAGCCTCCCGGAGGCCTCATCGGCGCCGGGCAGCATCCTCGGATCGTGCAACTGCGTCAGCCGAGGCTCGCAGAAGGCGGCCATCGCGGCGGCGTCGCCAAGCCCGCGCGCGGCCAGAAGCCGGGCCGCCAACGCCGTCAGCCCGCCGCCTCCCTGCAACTCGCCGGCAAGCCCAGCGCCCCCTGCGCCGTGGGGTCCGTCCCATCGGTGCGTCAGCCCTCGTCTCACGCCGTGAATGTACCCGACCCCGGACGCGTTGGCGGCCCCGCAAACCGCCGATACCCTCTCCCGTCCTCCGACGTTCCGGCCCACGAGCACCCCACCGCATGACCACCACAGAACGCTCCAATGTCTGCCTGCTCTTCGGCGCCCCCGGTGTCGGCAAGGGAACCCAGGGCAAGGTCCTCGGCGTCATTCCCGGCTTCGTCCACCTCTCCACCGGCGACATGTTCCGCGCCCTCGATCCGCTCTCCGAACTCGGGAAGGTCTTCCGCGAATACTCCCTCAAGGGCGAACTCGTCCCCGACTCCTTCACCATCCGGCTCTGGACGCAGTACGTCGAACAACTCAAGGCCCAGGGCAGGTACCGGCCCGACACCGACATGCTGGTGCTCGACGGCATCCCACGCAACGCCGCCCAGGCCAGGCTCATGGAGCCCCTCATCGACGTGCTCGCGGTCGTCCACCTCGACGCCGCCGACCGCGCCGAGATGATCCTCCGCCTCAAGAGGCGCGCCGAGAAGGAAAAGCGTGGCGACGACGCCAAGGAGGAGGTCATCCGCCGCCGCCTCCAGGTCTACGACCAGGAGACCAGGCCCGTCCTCGAGTGCTACCCGCGAGGCGTGATCCACATGGTCGACGCGATGGGGTCCCCCGCCTCCGTTCTAGGGCACGTGCTCGCGGTGCTCGCGCCGGTGCAGGAGAAGCACTTCGGCAACGCGCTGGCCTGAGCCGCTCAGCCGGCGATGGAACGAAAAACGCCGCCCTGCACGACGATGACGTCGAAGTCGTTCAGCGCCTTGGCGAGCACGAAGTTTAGGAGGATCAGCGCGATGAAACTGCTCACGAACGCCTCGGTGGTCGCCCGGCCAACGCCCTCCGCCCCCGGGCGGCACGAGAAGCCCTTGTAGCACGCGATCACCCCGATCGCGAGCCCGAAGAACAGGCTCTTGGTCAGCCCGTTCAGCACATCGAACCACGAGATGAACGCCTCGGTGAACCGCCAGTATTGCTGAGGGTTCGCGTCGTAGAGCCGCGTCGTGATCACCCACCCCCCGAACACGCCGCACAGGTTCGACGCCACCGTCAGGATCGGGATCATCACCACGCACGCCACCACCCGCGGCGCGACCAGCACCCGGATCGGGTCGCTCGCCATCGCCCGCATCGCGTCGATCTGCTCCGTCACACGCATCGAGCCCAGTTCCGCCGCCAGCGAGCAGCCCACGCGCCCGGCCAGCATCACCGCGGCCAGCACCGGCCCGATCTGCTTCACCACCGAGATGTTGATCACCCCTCCCAGGCGGTTCTGCTGGCCGATCGCAGCGAACTGGGCCCACCCTTCGATCGCCAGGATCGCGCCGATGAACCCGCCGGTCAGCGCGATCACAGGGATCGACGTGGTTCCGATGAAGAACAGTTGCGGCGCGAGCCGCTCCCAGCGGGCCCACTCCCGCGCGCCGGTGAAGACCGCGCGCGCCGTCTGCGCGAAAAACTCCGCGAACTGGCCGAACCGGACGATCCGCTCCGAGACCTGCGCGCCGACGGTTTCCACGGGCATGGGCTGAGCATATCCCGCCGCGGCTTCCGCGCAGCCTCGCTACCCCGCCGACCTCCCGATCTCCCTCCACTTCGTCACCGCCTCGGGCTCGCGTGGATAGATCGGCGCGAGCAGCAGCCGGTCCACCGCACCCGCCCCCGCGCAGCCGGCCAGCACCGCCTCCGCGCGCAGGACAGGGGTAACCACCGGCACACGCTCGCCCTCCGCCCAGGACCGTATCGCCGGCTCGAGGTGCTCATCGGCGACGATCGCGACCAGCGGCCGCGCCGCATGCTCGGCGCGAAAGGCCGCCGCATCCATCAATCCCGCCCGGCCCGCGACCGCCTCGCCCCCAGCCCCCGAGCGATCGAACAGCCCCGTCCACGCCGTCCCACGCTTGCTCGACAGCGCCACCGCGAAGCGACCAACCTCACCGAAACCCCGCGCCGCAACCTCCACCGTCGGGACCGCCAGAGTCGCGGCGCCCGTCGCCTCCGCGATCATCTTCGCGGTCGCGATCGCGATGCGCAGCGCCGTGAAGCCCCCGGGCCCCGCCGACACCGCGATCCGCTCGAGAGCCATCGGCCCGACCCCCGCCGCCGCGCACGCCGCGGCGATTGCCGGGCAGAGCGCATCATCGTGCCGGCCCCCGGGCCGGAGCCGCTCGCAGGCCAGCACGCGCACCGCCCCCCTGGGGCCAGGCACGATCGTGCCGATGGCCACCTCCCCGGCCCCGCCGGCCGAAGGATTGCTGGTTTCGATCGCCAGCGTCAGCAGGCCGTCGCGCATCTTGCGAACCCTACCGCGCACGAAAAAGCCCGGCGCCGCCGGGCTTCGGGATCGACCGCGGGTCCATCCGGCTTACTTCATCGGCTCGATAGCCGCGGGCTGCGGCGCCGGGCGATTCACCGCCGGCATCGCGTTGGTGGAGGCAGGGGCTGCGGCGTTGCCCACGCTCGAGGGCAGCACGAAGATCTCGACGCGGCGGTTCTCCACCGTGCCCTGACGCCCCGAGCGGTTGGCAACCGCCGGGCGGAACTCGCCCCACCCGGCAACCTCCATGCGGGCGTTCGACACGCCGCCCGAGGCCAGCGCGTCGCGCACCGAGATGGCGCGGTGGACCGAGAGGTGCGTGTTGGTCGGGTGCTGCTTCGCCGTCGCCGAGGAGATACGCACGTCGTCGGTATGCCCCACGATGCGAAGGTCGTAGTTCGAAGCCGAGGAGGAGGTCATCACGCTCGCCAGTTTGGCCAGCGTCGCCTTGGCCTGCTGCTGGATCTCCACCGAGCCGAGCGCGAAGGTCAGGTCGGACGCGAAGCGGAGCATGCCCCGCCGCGCGTCGTACTCGATCACCCCGGGGAACTCCGACGCCAGGGCCCGCAGCGCCGCGTCGGTCTCGGGATTGAGGACCGGGCCGAGCGTGTTCAACCGCTCCTCGAGCTGCCGGTACTGGTCGCGAAGACGGGCCAACTGCGCCCGCAGCGCCGCGTTCGTCTGGCCGCCCTCGCCGGCGGCCGCATCCGCCTCGCCCAGACGGGCCTGCAGCAGGTCGATCTCCTTGCGCAGCGAGTCGAGCTGCTGCTCCAGTTCCTGGTTGCGGGCGACCTGCGTCCGGTAGGCGGCGTCCAGCTCGGCGTACTTCTGCGTCGGGGCGCAGCCGCCGAGGAAGCCGGCGCCCGCGGCGGCCAGGGCGAGAACGGTCAGCAGTCGGGTCATCGTTGAGCCTCCGTGTCTGGAAGTCGGGCGGCGCTCCGCGCCGCGGCCGTTTCTGTCGTCTGATCGCGCGGGAGCATACCGTCAGGGCCCCATCCGGGACCCCCGCCCGGGCTCCGCCATCCCGACAATATCGGGCCGAATCACCCCCCCTCATGAGTTCCCACGCCCGCCAAACCCTCCTGCGGATCGACGCCGAAGGCCTCGCCGATCCCTCCGCTGCGCCAGGCGGGGGCCGATCGTTGCTCCTCCGCTTCACCCCCGACAGCGCGTTCGTCCTTGCGTCCGGAGGCCCCGACCAGATCGACGCCCACCCCGACGCAAACCTCGCCGAGCGCATCCGATTGCCCGGGGTGCTGATCCCCGGCCTGGTCAACGCGCACACCCACCTTGATCTCTCCCACATCGGCCCCCTGCCGCACGACCCGGCGCTCGGCTTCGGTCCCTGGCTGGCGATGGTCAAGAAAAATCGCGCCACATCCGCCGAGAAGGTCCGCGCGTCGGTCGTCCTCGGCGCCCGGCTCAGCCTGGCCGGAGGGGTCATCGCCGTCGGGGACATCGCCGGAGCCGGGCGCGCCGAGCCGCTCGAAGCGTTGCGCGGGTCGCCTCTGTCAGGTGTGTGCTACCTCGAATGCTTCGGGCACGGCGCGCGCATCCCCTCCGCTGTTGCGCGCGCCAGGACCGCCCTCGCCGCCCACGCATCGCGGGGGAGTCGCGTCGCGATCGGGCTGTCGCCCCACGCGCCCTACTCCGCCGGGCGGGGGCTGTACGAGGGTCTCGCCGCGACGGGAGCGCCGATGTGCACCCACCTCGCGGAGAGCCGGGAAGAGCGAGAGTTCATCGCAACGCGGGGCAGGTCCGGCCAACTCCACGACCTCCTCGTCGGCCTCGGCGTCTGGGACGATTCGATCTCAGAATCCATCGCCGGGCGCAGCGGGGTCGCCCACATCGCGGATCTGCTCGCCACGACGCCGATGCTGCTCGCCCACGTCAACGACGTCGACGATGCCGACATCGCGGCACTGGCCCGCGCCGGGGCGCACGTCGTCTGGTGCCCGCGCGGCCACCGATACTTCGGCCGGCCCGAGAGCGTCGGCCCGCACCGCTGGCGCGACATGCTCGCCGCCGGCGTGAACGTGTCGCTGGGCACCGATTCGATCATCAACCTCCCGCCGCAGGACGCCTCCCGCCTCTCGCCCCTCGACGACGCCCGCCTGCTCTTCCGCGACGAGGCGGCCGACCCGGGCGCGCTGCTGCGGATGATCACCGCCAACCCCGCCCGGGCGCTCGGCCTCGACCCCCGCGCGTTCGACCTCGCGCCGGGCCCTCTCGCCGGCCTCGGGGTCGTCGAGGCGGAAGGTTCCGGCGACGCGGCGCGCGCCGTCATGGCCTCGTCCGCCCCGCCCAGGCTTCTGTTCGCCAACGGGTTCTCCTTCGCCGAACCGTTCGACGCGAGGTTCCCCCGCGCGAGCCCATGGATCACGGCGTGAGCGCCCGGCGCTGGCAAACGCCCGACTTCCAAGGCGACCCCGTGGCCCTTGCCGTGGCCCTGCTGGGGCAACGGCTGGTGAGGCCCACGCGCTCCGGGGCCCGAGTGTCCGGGCTGATCGTCGAGACCGAGGCCTACTTGGGCGCCGCCGACCTCGCATCGCACGCCCGCCGCGGTCTGCGGACCCCCCGCAACGAGGCCATGTACGCCGGCGCCGGAACGCTCTACGTCTACTTCACCTACGGGATGCACCATTGCATGAACGTGGTCTGCGGCGAGGTGGGCCATCCGCTGGCCGTCCTCCTTCGCGCCATCGCTCCGGAGGAGGGCGTCGCGGTCATGCGCCGGCGGCGGAAGAACCCCCGGACCGGGATCGGCCCGCCGGACCTTCGGCTGTGCGACGGCCCCGGGAAACTCTGCCAAGCGCTCGCGGTCGACCGGAAACTCAACGGCATCGACCTCGCATCGAGCAGCGACATGTGGATCGAGGAGCGCGCGCCGCGAGAGAAGCCGGAGGGGGAGATCGAGCGCACCCCCCGGATCGGCGTGGCGTACGCCGGGGAATGGGCCGCCGCCCCGCTCCGATTCGTGCTGCGCGCCCGGTCGCGTGCGCGGCACGCGGTCGGGCCTCTTCCCCCCGCGGCCCTGCTGAGGAACCCCCGACCCGGCCGATAGATGGACGGTTTCACCGGCAGTCGGTGAAAAACGTGTTATGGTGCTTCCCGGTCGGAGGAGCCACCGTGCCCAAGCCCGCGCGCCGCGACAACCCAGGCCATTCCGGCCGGTACCCGCCCGAGGCGTACCAGTTCGTCCGCGATGCGCTCGACTACACCGTCCACCGGGTCAACTCGGATGAGGACGGCGTCGCGCAGGACCGCCACGTCACCGGCCAGCAGCTGTGCCTGGGCATGCGCGACTACGCGCTGCGCCAATATGGCCGGCTGGCGCGGCTCGTCTTCGAGCAGTGGAACGTCCACCGGACCGAGGATTTCGGCCGCATGGTCTACGGCTTGATCGACGCCGGCCTGCTCGCCAAGACCGCCGACGACTCGATCGAGGACTTCGACGATGTGTTCGACTTCGCCGAGGCCTTCGACGATGTGTCCGTGATCTGACCTCAGCCCCCAGGGGCGGGCGCCGCCGCCAGCGCGACGCCGACGCGCCACCCCAGCCACACCGCCGCGAGCCCGAGGAAGTTCGAGAGCGCGACATAGGCGATCGCCTCCGCGGTCATGCCGGCGCGCAGCAGGTTGACCGTCTCGAGCCCGAAGGACGAGAACGTGGTGTACCCGCCGAGCACCCCGACAAGGATCCCGAGGCGCAGGTCTTCGCGCACCGGCCACGCCCCGCCGGGCGCGAGCGCGGTTGCCAGCACGCCGATGGCGAAGCACCCCGAGACGTTGACCAGCAGCGTCGAGAGCGGGAAGCGAGGGCCCGCCGGGCCGGCGAGCGCGGAGGCAAGGGCGTACCGCAGGAGCGAGCCGAGCGCCCCGCCGAGGCCGATGAGGGCGATCTTGAGCATCATTCGGAGGCCTCTCAAGCGCCCAGCGTCTGGCTCCGCTCGGGCCCGATTCCCACGAGTTCGATCGGGAGGCCGACGAAATCCTCGATGAAATCGAGGTATCGGCGGGCGTTGTCCGGGAGTTCCTGGCGCGAAGCCGGCTGGCGGGGATTGGAGGAGAAGTCGGGGAAGCCCGGCAGGGTCTGATAGATCGGCGCGGCGGTTGCCAGAGAATGGCCGTCGGGCAGGAACCGCTCGCTGCCCGCGGTGTCGGCGTCCGACACGTACGCGGTGCACACGCTGATCTCGTCGAACCCGCCCAGGACGTCGAGCAGAGTGAGCGCCAGGGCGGTGGCCGCATTGACGGTGGCGGCGTAACGGACGGCGACAAGATCCAGCCACCCGCAGCGGCGGGGGCGCCCCGTGGTGGTGCCGTACTCCCGGCCCCGCTCGCGGATGCGCTCCCCGACAGGGTTCGCGAGTTCGGTGGGGAACGGCCCGGCGCCGACGCGCGTCGAGTAAGCCTTCATGACGCCGATGACCCGGCCAAGGTAGCGCTCCGACACCCCCGTTCCGGGACCGACGCCCAGCGCCGAGCACGAGGACGAGGTGACGAACGGGAAGGTGCCGTGGTCGACGTCGAGGAGCGTCGCGTTGGCGCCCTCGAACAGCAGGCGCTCACCGCGGCCCAGCATCTCGTGCAGGAGGTAGAAGGTGTCGGCGACATAGGGGCGGAGGCGCCGGCCCCAGTCGGCGGCCTGGATGAGCAGCCGCTCCGGGTCGACGTGCGCGTGCAGGCCCTCGGTGGGCGCGTGGGCGAGGCGGGGGAGGGTGCGGCTCTTGACATTGCAGGCGAAATCGAGCGTCTCGCGCAGGCGGGCCGGGCGCAGCAGGTCGCCCACACGAACCGCGGTGGCCCTCTGATGCTTGTCGGCATACGCCGGGCCGATGCCCCGCCTCGTGGTGCCCAAGCCCTTGCTCGTCGCCCGGGCGATGGCGGCCTCGTTCGAGCGAGCCGGGGGGTCGGTCTCGTCCTCGCCGGTGGCGGCAAGCAGCGCCTCGCGCAGGCTGTCTTCCTCCTTGTGGTAGCCGAAAACGACGTGGGCGCGGTCGGAGATGACCAGGCCCGACATATCGACGCCGCGGGCTTCGAGGCCCGCGATCTCGTCGAGTAGGGCCTCGGGGTCGACGACGACGCCGTTGCCGATAACCGCCTTTTTGCCGGCGGTCAGGATGCCCGAGGGCACGAGGTGCAAGGCGTACCGCTTTCCCGCGACAACGACGGTGTGGCCGGCGTTCGCGCCGCCGTTGTAGCGCACCACCGCATCGTGGGAGGGTGTGAGCAGGTCGACGATCTTGCCCTTGCCCTCATCACCCCATTGGAGGCCGACGACGGCGGTGCAGGCCGGGGTGACCGGGGCCCGCCGCAACGGACGGCCCGAGGGGCTGGGTCTGGTGGAGGGGGAGTTGGGCATGCGGTCCCGAGAAACGGCCTGATCGGGTCACGGCCCGGTCAAGCGCGGCGGCGGAAGGTCCGATGCACACCGAGAATCAGCGCGACAACCGCGCGGAGGGACTGCCGGCATGCCCGAGGATGTTATCCGGATCATGTGCCCGCGGCTGACGTGCCGCAAGGTGCTCGCCGTGCCCCCGGCGGCGCGCGGCAGGACGGTCCGGTGCAAGGGCTGCGGCACGACCATCAAGGTGCCGCAAAAGCAGGCGCCGGAGTCGCACAAGCCCGACAAAGACGTGGCCTGACCGCGGCGAAACGCGGCGCGGGCCGGGCGCCGGCTCAGCGCTTCTCGTCGTCGTCTTCGTCGAAGAAGTCGAACTCGAAGACGCTGCTGTCGTCGTCGGTCTTCGACTTGGAGATCATCTTGGAGAGCGGGTCGGCGTCGCCGCCATCCTTGCCCTGCGAGGGAGCAGCGGGCTTGTCCGCCTTGGCGGCCGCCACCTTGGCCGGCTTGGGCGTGCCGGCGCCCTTGACGGCGGTGGTGATGTCGCCGGAATCGTCATTGAACACCGGCAGACCGGCCATCATCGACGAGGCATCCGACGACGCTGTGGGCTCCGGGAAGGGCTTGGAAGGCTGGCCGGAGGGGGAGCGGGCGACCGGTGCGCCGGAGGCGGCCTTGGCCTTGGGCACGGCCATGTCCGGGGTGACGGACATGGGGTTGCCATCGATCTGAATGACGAACGTGGCGGGGCCGACGGTGAGGGTGTCGCCAGGCTTGAGGGGGGACTCGACGACGCGGGCGCCGTTGAGGAACGTGCCGTTGCTGGAGCCCAGATCGCGGACGCTGACGCCGTCGGCCGAGAGGGTGATCTCGCAGTGCTTCCTGGAAACGGCGCTGACGGGGATTTGCAGGTCGGCGTCCTGGAGACGTCCGACAATCATGCGGTTCCCCTTGACGCGGGCCTCGCGTCGGGAGCCGTCGGGGCGGAATGCGATGAGGATCACGTTCACCGGCACCTATCGTACGCACGGAAGGGGGAAACGGTTGACCCTCCCGAAGCGAGGGGAGCGACTCCATTTGGTTTCTGACCGGCATGCTTCCTCAGGCTTTGCCCACATTGCCGCCGGCGGACGTTCGGGGGACCGAGGTGGGTGACGCGCGGAGGTTGCGCGAGGCGCTGGCCGGGGCGCACGGACCCGTCCGTTCGCTGTACGTCCACGTCCCATTCTGCTTCCACAAGTGCCACTACTGCGACTTCTACTCCTTCGTGGACACCCAGGACCGGCAGGGCGTGTTCGTGGACCGGCTGCTCGAGGAGTTGCGGCGATCGGCGGCGTGCGCCGGTGGCGCGGCGCGGCCGCGGCTCGAGACGGTCTTCGTCGGCGGGGGCACGCCGAGCCTGCTGGCCGTCGACCAGTGGCGGCGGGTGCTCGATGGCTTGCACCGGATGTTCGATGTGGCGCGCGCGGGCGAGGGCGGGGAGTTCACGGTCGAGTGCAACCCCGAGACGGTGACGGCGGAGTTGATGGGCGTGCTGGCGGCCGGCGGGGTGACGCGGGTGAGCGTGGGGGCCCAGTCGTTCAACGCCGCGCACCTGAAGACGCTGGAGCGGTGGCACGACCCGGCGAACGTGGAGCGGGCGCTGGGGCTGGCTGCGGACGCGGGGATCGCGCGGCGGAGCCTCGACCTGATCTACGCGACGCCGGGGCAGACGCTGGAGGAATGGCGCGCGGACCTGGAGCGGGCGCTGGGGCTCGCGCCGGGCGTGGAGCACCTGTCGGCGTACGCGCTGACCTACGAGCCCAACACGGCGATGACGGCGCGGCTGGAGCGCGGCGATTTCGCGCGCGCCGACGAGGACCTGGAAGTCGATATGTACGACCTGCTGGTGGCGCGGCTGCGCGACGCGGGGATGGAGCGGTACGAGGTGAGCAACTTCGCGCGCCCGGGGGCCGAGTGCCGCCACAACCTTGCGTACTGGAGGCAGGAATCGTGGCTGGCGGCGGGGCCCTCGGCGTCGGGGCATCTGGGCGTGGGGGAGGCGGGGGGATGGCGGTGGAAGAACGTGCCGCGGCTGACGGACTGGATGGAGGGCGTCGCGTCGAGCGGCGGGTGGTCGCCGGCGCAGGATGTGGAGCCGCCGCAGGCGGGGAGGGCGCGGGCGGAGCGGATCATGACAGGTCTGCGGCTGCGGGAGGGGATTGATGCCGGGCTGCTGGATGCGACGGCGGCGCGGCGGGAGGTGGAGCGTGGGTGGATGGTTGTCGAGGAGGGCCGGGCGCGGCTCACGGATGCGGGGTTCCACTTCGCGGATGGGGTGGCGCGGCGGTTGATGGGGAGTCGGTGAGGGGGCCCACGCAAACACCCCGGCGGCGGCGCACGGGGTGAGAACAATGCCTGGCTTGCAGCATTCAGCGCCGGCTCACTCGTTACCGATGGTGCTGATGGCGTTGAGTTGCATCGCGACATCGCCGGCGTCGATCACGCCGTTGTCCCGTTCGGCGCCGACGCCGCGTTGATGAACACGTCGCCGTTGGCCTGGATGGTCTCGTACCCGGAGGGCGAGACCTGGATGATGCGGGCGAGG
>CANJRL010000026.1 GCA_947476675.1 Phycisphaerales bacterium | reverse complement strand
TGCCGCATGACGAGCGCCCCCTCGATCAGCGCGGCGTAGCAGTCGGCGAATCCTTCCGCGCTCTTTGAATCCGCGCCGGCCGCTCGCGCGAGGTCCCGGAACGAATCGCGGGTCTTTCGCTTGTGGGCCGCCGCCGCCTGGTGCACCGGGTCGTGCGGATTCGGGAACTCGATGGCGGTGTTGAGGAACATGCACTCGTGGAAGTCGGGGTCGTTGAACCAGAGGTCCAGCACGTCGATCATGGCATGGAGCTGCGCTGCGGGGTCGTCCCCCGCGATCTTCCGGACCGCGCGGGCCCAGGCGAGCGATTCCCATTCGTCCCGCCGCTGGACCGCCGCCAGCATCAGTTCGTCCTTCCCCTTGAAGTGCTTGTAGAACGTCGTCTTGGTCACCCCGTCGGTCGCGATGACGAGGTCGATGCCCACCGCGCCGAACCCCCGCCGGTAGAACAACTCGACGGCCACCGCCACCAGCCGCTCCCTGCCCGCTCTGGGCCGCGGCGGAAGACCAAAGAGCTCCGCGACGTGCTTTCCGGACGTGCTCGTCACGCTCCACCTCGGGGGTTGACCGCCGGTGCACCCCGGGGTGCACCGGGAGTGCACTGTTCAAGACCCCGGCGGCCCGCGAACATCGCGTACGCCGATCGGGGGACGCTGTGATGTTACGGCGGCCCTGGAGGCCGATTCCTGACCAAGGAGCCAGCGATGTACGACATGAAGAGGCTCGCGAATCTCGAGGCGCTCGGGGGCTTGGCGCCCGAAGCGTTCAAAGGATTCGTCGCCTTCGATCGCGCCGCGTTCGAAGGCGGGGTGATCCCTCTGAAGTACAAGGAGCTCATGGCGGTGGCGGTCGCGCTCACCACCCAGTGCCCCTACTGCATCGAGATCCACGCCGAGCGTGCCGCCCAGGCGGGCGCGTCCGAGCGGGAGATCGCCGAAGCCACCCTGATCGCCGCCGCGCTCCGCGCCGGCGCCGCCATCACCCACGGCCTGCACGCCCTGCGATAGCCCGGCTCCGATCGGCTCGCCGGGCTGACCGGCTCGGTCCCCTCATACTCCTCCCTGTTCCCTTGCGCCGCTGATCGCGGCCGCTCGGCGCTGTTCGAGTGAGCAGAGCGCGGGCTCGGTTTCGAGAGCAAGGGGTCAATCCAGGAGCGTGCGGGTTGAGATCGCACGAGCATTGGAGCATCAGCGATCTGAGAAGCGCTCCAAGATCAAGGAGACGGTCTTGGACGGGGCGGCCCGAAAGGAGACTGATAGTGATCGCTCGCCGGTTCGATGACGGTCGCCCGCTTCGTCTGTCGCCGATGGCGCCGCGGGTGTGGCGCCGGCCTCCGCTCCGGGCCGGCCTGCATCTGGATGACGCTGCCGTACGCGCTCTTCCAGGTGAAGGGCGTCCTTGTGTTGCTGCTCTCCTGCAGGCCGCGCGGGAGCAAGGAGAGGTTGGGCTTGATGTCCTCCATCCAGTCCATCGTGCGACCGGTGACGGTCTGGCATTCCTTGCCGAAGTACACGGCGCGGCTGCACGCGCCCGCCTTCCGGAGCGCCGACAAGGGCAGCACGGCGGCGGCGGCAACGGCGAGCGGACCCGGACGAACGTGCATGGGCGTCCCTCTCTCGGACAGCGAGGCGGGAGGCGCCGGCGCATCTCGCTGCCTGCGGCCGCTATCAGTCGGAGCGCGCCGGCCGCGGGCGATTCGATTGCGCCGGCGCGGCGGTGCATCGCCCCGGGGTCGACCGCGCGAATCCTCTCGGTTCGAGTCGAGATCGGCGGCTGCTTCGCGGCGGTCGAGAGCGATCCGGGCGGTTCCGAGGGCGGAAGATCGCCGGTTCGATCCCGGTAGCCTGCTCTCGGTTGGCGGGGAGTTGATTCGCGGGCCGGTGATCCCCGGCGCGGAGGCTCGCACCTTGAATTGCCCCCCTCCGCGACATACGCTGACACGGTCTCCGTGCGGCGAGCGTTCGGGCTGTGGGACGCAGCGCCGGGCGGCCCGCCGGCCGTCGCGCGTCGCGTCCTGCACGCCTCGAGCGCGCGTCGCCGATTCCGGGTCCCTGCAGGCGTGAAGGGTCGGCTTGGCCGTGTACCAACTCGCGGTGCTCGACAAACTGGGGCAGGTCGAACGGCACATCCCGCTGGCGGATCGCCCCGTGACCATCGGCAGGCACTCCGACAACGACGTGCCCATCAAGGACGAGCTGGCGTCGAGGTTCCACTGCACCATCGAGCCCGACGGGTCCGGAGGGTGGCGGGTGCGGGACCTCGGCTCGCGCAACGGCACGCGGCTCAACAACGAGCGGATCACCGACGCCCCGTTCTCGCCCGGCGACACGGTGCGCATCGGGTCGCAGTTCTTCCGTCTCGACGCGGAGATCCCCTCGCTGGTCTCCGACGACCCCACCACGATCGAGGAGGCGGTGGTGGCGGCTCGCCCGGGGCGCGACGCGGGGGTCGGGGGGATGGCGCGGCTGCTTCGCCGCGAGCGGACCGTGGGCGAGGATGGCGAGGCGGCCGGCCAGTGGGCGACCGAACTTCGCTCCCTGGCCTCGTCGCTGGGCGCGGTCGGCAACGAGACGGTGGCGATGATCGACGCGCGGGGGAAGAAGTCCGAGGCGCTCTCGTCCGCGGCCGGCGGCGGCGCGACGCCGGTGCGCCTGCTGCTCCTGCTCGCCTCGCGCTCCCGGGCGACGGACATCCACGTCGAGCCCAAGGGGGAGGTGTTCAACGCCCGCCTGCGCGTCGACGGCCAGATGCTGTCGCTGGTCGACCTGCCCAACACGGTGGGCGAGCTGGCGGTGGGGCTGGTGAAATCGGCGTGCCAGATGAAGGTCGCGGGGCGCGACGCGGTGCTGGACGGGCACTTCTCCGCGTTCGTCGGCGATCGGAGGCTCGACTTCCGCGCCTCGCTCACGCCCTCGGTGCACGGGCAGAAGCTGGTTCTCCGCGTGCTCAACTCGATCGACGCGCCGGAGCGGCTCTCCGACATGGGGCTGAACCCCTGGATGCACCAGCGCATCCGCAAGGGCATCGAGAAGGACGCCGGGCTCCTGCTGGTCGCGGGCCCGACGGGCTGCGGCAAGACAACCACGCTCTACAACGCGCTGCGCGAGATCGACCGCGAGCACCGCAACGTCGTGACCATCGAAGACCCGGTCGAGCACCATCTCGATCACGTCACCCAGATCCCGGTCAACCACGACCAGGGCGCGACCTTCGGCTCGCTGCTCCGCTCGGTGCTCCGGCAGGACCCCGACGTGATCCTGGTCGGCGAGATCCGCGACGAGGAGACGGCGCGCGTCGCGATGCAGGCCGCCATGACCGGCCACCTGGTCTTCTCGACGGTGCACTCCAAGGACACGATCGGCGCGGTCTTCCGCCTGCTGGACCTCGGGGTGGAGCCCTACCTGGTGGCGAACTCGCTGGACGTGATCGTTGCCCAGCGGCTCGTGCGGGTGCTGTGCGACCACTGCAAGCGCCCGGTGAGGGTGACCCCGGCGCAGGCGACGCGGATGGGCCGCTATCTCGAGGGGAAGCACGAGATCTTCTCGCCCACGGGGTGCGCCAAGTGCCTGCGGACGGGGTTCCGTGGCCGGTACGCGATCTTCGAGATGCTGGAGTTCACCGACGACCTGCGCGACGTGGTGCTCAAGGAGCCGAGCATCCAGGCGATGCGCAAGGTGATCGAGCAGGGCCTGTTCACGAACCTGACCCAGAGCGGGTGGCAGCTCGTGGCCCGGGGAGTGACCTCGCTCGACGAGGTCGACCGGGTCGCGTCGGTCGGCTGACGGGGCCGGGAAAACCCTTGGTGTCCGGCCCGGGAGGCGGCGCTCGCCCGGCTCCTTTCACGAGGTCTTCACCTTTCCTGCGACGGGGCTTGCCCGGCGCGGTTTTCGGGTGTCCATTGCATCTGCCAGAAGGGGAGAACCTGCGCGAAGGCCGAGTGGTCTGTTGGCGCCGTCGCCGACGCCGGGCTCCGCGCATGGCTCCTCGGTGGTCAGGATTCGGCGTTTTCCTCTTCGCCGATTGTCCGCTCAGGAGTGCGTCATGCCCAGGTGTGCCCGTTCGCTCGCGATCCTTGCCCTTGTCGGCGCCGCGGCGCCATCCTCGCTCGCCCTGGTTCGGCCGATGTCGTCGCCCAGCCCCGCGTCGATCCCGTTGACCGGGATCGCGGAACTCGACGCTGCGCTGCGCGCGGTCAGCGCGGACGCGTTCAGCCCGACGGCGGCCCGCGCCGCGCTGCTCGGGGCGCTGGAGCGCTCCCCCCGGTGCTTCGAGGAGTTCATGACCCGGGAGCAGTGGGAGTACGTGCTCCGGACCTACGACCTGCTGCCCCCGGCGATCATCGACCGCGGGCGGTTCACGATCGACACGACCAACTCCTGGCAGGGCAACAGCGCGCAGGGGACCGCCGGCCGGGCGCAGCGGGCCAGCCTGACGTACTCGTTCCCGAACGACGGCGTGACCTGGGGCCTGACCGCGGTGTCGAGCACGGCGCCCAACGCGCTCAACGCGTCGCTCATCGCCACGTTCGGCGCCGGCAACCTCGACCAGGGCCGCGAGTACCTCCGCCATTGCCTGGCGCAGTGGCGCGTCGCGGGCGGCCTGACCTACACCGAGGTCGCCGACCTCAACATCGCGGAGAATCAGGTGCTCACCTCGCCGGGCAACGGCGGCGGGGATATCAGAATCGGCGGCATCCCGCTGGGGACCACCGGCACGCTCGCCTACAACGCCTTCCCCTCCGCCGCCTTCGCGGGTGTCGGCGGGGCGGACATGTTGCTGAACACCTCGTATTTCAGCGTTGCCGGCACGTTCCCCGACTCCAGCAACAACTACCGCTATCTCCGCCGCACCGCCAGCCACGAGCACGGCCACGGGCTGGGCTTCATCCACCAGGTCCCCTGCTCCAGCACGAAACTGATGGAGCCGACGATCACCACGGCGAACAACTACGACATCATCCCGGTGGACGACAAGCGCGCCGCGGGCCGGAACTACGGCGACCGCTTCTCGGGGAATCAGTCCGCCGCCACCGCGTTTGACTTCGGCAACCTCACCACTCCGGCGCTGCGCTCGGTCATCGAGCGTGACCTCTCGACCAACGGGGCTGGAGGCTTCGGCAACACGAATCAGGACTGGTTCAAGTTCACCATCGATTCCGCACAGAATCTGACGCTGACCGCGGCGCCCACCGGCGGCACATACACCACCGGCCAGCAGTCGTCGTCGTGCAGCGGGACCACCGCGAGCGTCGCGGCCTCGCAGGCCGGCTTGCTTCGCATCGAGTTGTACGACAGCACGGGAACCACGCTCATCGGCGGCGTGACCGCCGCGGCCGCGGGGTCGAATGCCTCAGTGACGTTCGCGGGCCGTCCGGCGGGGACGTACCTGGCCCGCGTGATCGACCTGGGGCCCAACGGGGGGGCCAACCAGATCGTGCAACTCTACGACCTGACCATCCGGGTGGGCGCCGCCTTCGCTCGGCCTCTGGCCATCGCGGGAATCAACAAGCGGATCGCGGTCAACACCAACTGCTTCTTCCTCGGCGACCTGACGTCGCAGGCCACCGAGGCCGGGGCGACGCTCACCGCCTTCGCCTGGGACCTCGACGGCGACGGGACCTTCGAAACCAGCGGGGCCAAGGTCAACCGGCAGTACCCCTCCAACGGGACCTACCCCATCAGCCTCCTCGTCACAGACTCCAACGGCATGCAGGACACCGACACCATCACCCTTACCGTCTTCGGCGGGACGACGACCCTTCAGCAGGTCGCGCCGGCCAACGGCACGCAGGGGCAGACGATCCCCGTCACGCTCACGGGCAACAACCTCAAGAATCTCACCAGCGCGGCGCAGGTGACCGTCTCGGGAACCGGCGTCAGCGTCAGCGGCGCGCCGGTGTCCAACCCCCTGGGCACCAGCGTCACCGGCCTTTCCTTCGTCATCGCGGGCAACGCGACGGTCGGGGGGCGCAACGTCACCGTCACCACGGCGGACGGCGCCTCGACGCTCAACATCGCCTTCGCCGTCGCGGCGGGCGTGTGCCCGGGCGATGTCAACGGCGACGGCCAGGTCACCTTCGCCGATCTCAACACTATCCTCAGCAACTTCGGCGCGAGCGTCCCCGCGAACACGCTGGGCGACCTCAACGGCGACGGCGTCGTGAACTTCAACGACCTCAACATCGTGCTCAGCAACTTCGGCAACGTCTGCTGATTCGGGCATCCCGATGCAAAGCAACAACGCCCGGCGCTTCCCCCAGCGCCGGGCGTTGTCGTTTGTCGGGTCGTCGCGGCGGGCCCACCTCGGGGCGCCGCGGAGCGGGAATCAGATCGTCGCGCTGGTGTAGGGCAGCAGTCCCATGTAGCGGGCCCGCTTGATGGCCTGGGAAACCATGCGCTGCTCGCGGGCGGTGGTGCCCAGGCGCTTGCGGCTCAGGATCTTGCCGTTGGGGCTGAGCAGGCGGCGCAGGGTCTCGATGTCCTTGTAATCGACATACGACTCGCCGGTCCCCGACGTGCGGGCGACCTTCACCTGGGGGGCGGATCCAAAGCGGCCGCCGGGGGCAGTCATCGTTCGGCTCATCGGCATCTCCGTCGTGGTCATTCGGCCCGGGCAATCAACCCGCCCGGGCGACGGGGGGTGGGAAGCGTAGCCCGTCTCCCCGCCGGGGGCAATGCGGAAGGTCCGCGCCTCAGAACGACCGTCGGACGACCGCGTCCGCCGCCGCCCTCATCAGCGAGAGGGCGGGCGAGTCGCCGGCCATGAGCGCGGCGGCCTCGCGGGCGAGGCGGTCGGCCTCGCGCCGGGCGTGCTCGATCGAGCCGGTGTGCTCGAGGGCTTTCAGCACCCCCCGGGCGTCGCGGGCGGCGCCGGCCCCCGCGCCGAGGAGTCGCAGGGTGCGGCCGCGGGCCACGGGGTCGGCGGATCGGAGGTGGTGGATGATGGGCAGGGTGAGTTTGCCCTTCTCGAGATCCTTGCCGACGGACTTGCCGACGACGGCTTCCTGTCCTGTGAGGTCGAGCAGGTCGTCCTGGATCTGGAAGGCGACGCCGAGCCTGACGCCGAAGGCGCGGAAGCGTTCGCGGGTGGCGGGCCCCGCGCCGGACCATGCCGCCCCGAGCTCGCATGCCGCTCCGACGAGTTCGGCGGTCTTGCGCTCGACGATCTCGTAGTACGTCGCGTCGTCCAGCGAATAGTCTTCGCGGTGGTGGAGTTGGAGGAGTTCGCCCTCGCAGAGCCGGGTGGTGACGGCGCCGATGAGCAGCGCGGTCTCCTGGGTGGGCAGTTGGCTGCACAGGTGGAAGGCGGCGGAGATGAGGTAATCACCGAGGATGACGGCGGTCTCGTTGCCGCGGAGGAAGTTGACGGTGGGGCTCCGGCGGCGGGTTGCGGCCTCGTCGAGCACGTCGTCGTGAACGAGGGTGGCGACGTGGATCATCTCGACCACCGCGCCGACGAGGACGTGCTCGGGGGTGATGCCGGGCATGGATCCGCCGCTCTCGCTCTGCGCCGCGAGGCCGGAGAGCAGGACCATGGTGGGGCGGAGCATCTTGCCGCGGTAGCGCTCGCTGTGCTCGACGAGGGCGCGGACGGGGGGCAGGTCGCTGCGCAGGTGGGCGTCGAAGCGGGCGTCGACGGCGGCGAGCCCCTCGGCGAGCGCGGCCATCACGCCGGCGTGCTCGGGGCCGAGGGCCGCTTCGACGCCGGCGAAGGGGGCGGGCTTCGGTCGGGTCGGCATGTCAGAGGCGGTGGTCACGCCGGCGGATCGTAGGTGAAACGGCCACCGTGGCCTCGGGTCACTTTTCGGCCACGACGTAGCAGATCCAGGCCGGGTCGGCCTCGCCCACGTCGGCGGGCTGGAAGTCGCCGTCGCCCTCGTTCTCGTCCTCGTCCCACCCCTCCCAGTAGACGGTCGATCGCGCGAACCCGGCCTCGGCCAGCACCTCGCGGATCTCCGGGAGGGTCCACAGGCGCCACCGGTAGGAGAACGCGCGGTTGAGTTTCGAGCCGTCCTCGAACTTGAAGTGGATGTGGCAGACCATCTGGCTGGAGATGGGGTCGAACCACGATTGATCCCAGATGTACGTGAAGCCCTTGCCCCACGGGCCGCGAGCCTTGATCTCGCGCTTATCGCGGATCTCCTGGCACGATTCGTACCCGCCGTAGCAATCGAGGAAGAAGACCCCCCCGGGCGCGAGGTGCTCGCGGACGCTGCAGAAGTAGTCGCGCAGGCGTTCGCGGCTCATGAACAGCCAGTACGAGAAGTTCATCGCGAGCACCACGTCCAGAGGCTCGGTCTTGACCGTCATCACGTCGTGCTGGACGAGGTTGACGCGGCTCCTCGCG
Source organism: Phycisphaerales bacterium (assembly GCA_947476675.1). GTDB lineage: Bacteria > Planctomycetota > Phycisphaerae > Phycisphaerales > UBA1924 > CANJRL01. The sequence continues at coordinate 19,163 of CANJRL010000026.1, read as the reverse complement.
GCGGGCTTGAGTTTCGACACCCGGTTCCCGCGGCCCCAGGCCAGGACCTCGGGGTCGAGGTCGACACCGATGGCGATGTTGGAGGGGCGCCGCCGGACCCATTCACAGGAGGTGTTCGCGGTGCCGCAGAAATCCTCGCGGAGCACCTTCGCGCGCCGGCCGCGGAGGTCGAAGTACGTCTCGTCGACGAAGTCGATCTCGGCGTCGACGCTCTGGACGGAGAGTTCGTAGAGGCGGTGGCGGTCCATTCGGGCGGCGATGGGCGGGGCCTTGGCTTGCCGCGCGGCTGCCTTGCGCTTGCCGCGCCCGGGCGCCGCGGTGTCGGGCGCGATGGTGGCGATCACGTCCTTGCCGTTGGCCGGCGGCCTGCTGACGCGCACCGCGCGCTCGGGGTTGGCCTCGTTGGTCGCACGCGAGATTGCCGCTCTGCTCATGGGCCGAGTGTAGAGACTTCTCGGCAGTCCGTTGGGGCGCGGTAGGCTCGCGATCGTGGAGTGGCACACGCCGACGCCGCGCATCCGCATCGCCCGCGCCGACTGGCTCGACGCGGCGCGCACGCTCGACCCCGGCTCGGTGCGCCTGCTGTACGCCGACCCGCCCTTCAACACCGGTGCGCGTCGCTCCGACCGCGCGGGGGCCTTCGAGGACGCATGGCCGACGACGGCGGCCTATATCCAGTGGCTGGGGGAGCGCCTCGCGGCGACGCTCCCGGCGCTCGCGCCCGCCGCGAACGTGCTCATCCATTGCGATTGGCGGGCGAGCCACCGCGTGCGCCTTCTGCTCGACGACCTCCTGGGCGAGGACCGCTTCGTCAACCACCTGATCTGGTCCTACGGCCTCGGCGGCTCGTCACCCCGCCGCTTCGCGCGCAAGCACGACGACATCCTTTTCTATTCTCTCGATCCCGGCGACTGCTATTTCGACCCGCCCATGGTCCCCGCGACCAGCAACCGCATGAAGGGGCGGATGAAGAAGGCGACGGATGTGATCGACATCCCGTCCATCAACAACATGGCGGCGGAGCGGACCGGCTGGCCGACGCAGAAGCCCCTGGCCCTGCTCGACCTGCTCGTGCGGGCGTGCTGCCCTCCCGACGGGGTGGTCTTCGACCCGTGCTGCGGCTCGGGCACCACGCTGGTGGCGGCGGCTCGGGCGGGGAGGGCCGGCATCGGGGTTGATATGTCGCCCGAGGCCGTCGAGTTGGCCTCATCGAGGGCGGCGTCTGCGCAGCCGGAGGGGGGGGTCACTCCGGTGGAAACACCGTGACACTCGACCCCTCTGCGATCGCCACGTTGGCGGGCGCCGCGGTGCGCAGGAATCCCCACTCCGCGCCGTAGAGCGCGCCGAAATCGACGTTCATCGTGACCGTCGGGTTCGGGTACACCGCCCAGACAGGGTGCTCCACGCGATACCGGAGCGTGCGCCCGCGCCGAGTGACGCCGTAGCCCCATTCGTGCTCCTTGAAGAAGTGCTCGGCGCTGGTGTCGGGGCGAGTCTCGGTCGCGGCGTCGGCGGACGCTCGAAGCGTGTGCGTGACGCCGCGGCAGCGCCAGGCGTGTTCGATCGAGACGCGCCCCGAACCGAAGGCGTGGCGGCTCCGCATGGCCGCGGGGCTGTACGGCTCGTTGTACGCCAAGCGGGCGACGAGCGAGGTGATCCTGCTGGGGACGAGTTCACGGATGAACATGACGCCCCGGCGGCCCGCCCCCGGCTGGCGCACGTAGAAGCGGAGGTTGACCTCGGGGAAGTCGGCAAGGCCGGGCACGCGGAGGCCCTTCACGCGCGTGCCGAGGAAATCAAAGGCGACGAGACTGACATACGCGGAGCCGCCGAGCGCGCCCGGCGCGCCGAGATCAAGCGCGAGGTCCGGCGTGAGCCTTCCCTCGAGAACCTCGCGCGGGGCGGCGTAGGTGACGATGCAGAGGCGAGCCCACCGCGCGGTGAGTAACGGGCGTGTCCGAGGAGCGCTCAGCGGTTGGCCTTCTCGAACTTCTCCATGAACTGCACGAGGGCGCGGCACCCATCGATGGGGAAGGCGTTGTAGATGCTGGCGCGCATGCCCCCGGTGGAGCGGTGGGCCTTCAGGCCGTCGAGGCCGGCCGCCGCCGCTTCCTTGATGAACTTCGCGTTCGTGTCCTCGTTGGGTGTCCGGAAGGTGATGTTCATGAGGCTCCGGCTGTCCTTGTCGGCGAAGGGCCTGAAGAGGCTGGAGGCGTCGAGGTAGTCGTAGATGAGCCGGGCCTTGGCTTGGTTGCGCTCCGCCATCGCGGCGACGCCGCCTTCGCTCTTGATCCACTTGAGGACCTGGCCGACGAGGTACACGGCGAACACCGGCGGCGTGTTGGGACGGTTGTCCTCGTTGGCGAAGGTGCGGTACTGGAGCAGGGGCGGCAGGTCCCTGGCGCCGGTCTCGAGGAAATCCTTGCGGGCGACGACGAGGGTGACTCCCGCGGCGCCGAGATTCTTCTGGGCCCCGGCGTACATCAGCGCGTAGCGCGAGAAGTCGATCGGCTTGCTGTAGATGTCGGAGGAGTTGTCGCCGATCAGCGGCGCTCCGGCGGGAACCCGCGGCTCGGACTTCCATTCCGTGCCGAAGATGGTGTTGTTGCTGGTGTAGTGGACGTACCTCGGGGAGGCCGAGTGCTTGATCGCGTCCTGCTTCGGGATGTAGCAGAAGTTCCGGTCCTCGCTGGTGGCGGCGAGGTGGACCGTGCCGAAGAGTTTGGCGTCCTGGATGGCCTTGGTCGCCCAGACCCCGGTGTTGATGTAGTCGGCGGTCTCGCCCTTGCGCAGGAAGTTCATGGGTATCTGCCAGAACTGTTGCGAGGCGCCGCCGGTGAGCCAGAGCACCTTGTGGGTGTCGGGGATGGAGCCGACCTCGCGGCAGTCGGCCTCGGCCTCGGCCCAGACCTTGTCGATCGCCTTGCCGCGGTGGCTGTGCTCAAGGACGCCGATCCCCGAGCCGCCGAGGTTCCAGAGGTCCTTCTGCGCCTGCTTCAGCACGGGCTCGGGGAGGACGCCGGGGCCTGCGGAAAAGTTGTAGATGCGCTCGCTCATGGTGTCTCTCGCTCGGGTTGCGGCGAAGGGAGTGGGGGGGTCAATCGATGGGGGTGACGTGCATGGAGAGGATCTCCGGGCAGCGCTTGCGGATCTCGCTGAGGGCGGCGGCGGAGGGCTCGGAGTTCATGCGCATGCGGGCGCACGCCGCGACCCCCCCCTTGAAGATCGTGTTCTCCATCTCCTCGATGTTCACGCGCTCCTCGGCCAGGGCGCCGAGCACGCGGGCCAGCACCCCCGGCCGGTTGAGGTGGGTGACGGTGAGCAGACGGACGGCCGGGGTCTTGCTCTCGCGGTTGATGACGTTGGGCGCCGGGCGGCCCTCGAGGAACTCGCGGAGGATGCGCACGGTCTCGTCGGCGATGGCCTGCTGGGCCTGATCGGTGGAGGCGCCGATGTGGTGCGTGCCGACGGTGTTGGGGTGCCTGGCGACGGCGGAGTGGAACTCGCCCTGGGCCTGGCCGGGCTCATTCTCGAAGACGTCGAGGCCGGCGCGCACGCCGCGGTCGAGGGCGCGGAGCAGGGCGGGCTCGTCGATCACGCTGCCGCGCGAGGTGTTGACGAAGATGGTCCCGGGCCTGAGCGCATCGAAGAAGTCGGCGTGGAGGAGGCGCTCCGCGCCCGAGACGTTGAGGCTGATGACGTCCGCCGAAGCGGTCTCGAGGAGCGAGTGGGCGTGCGCGAAGCCGATCTCGGCGCACTGCTCGTCGGTGAGGTGGAGGGAGTGGACGACCACCTTCATGCCGAAGGCGAGGCCCCGATCGGCAACGGCGCGGCCGATCTGCCCGAGCCCGATGACCGCGAGCGTCCGCCCCGCGAGGCCGCGGGCCTTGGTGTACTCCTTCTTGTTCCACCTGCCGGCGCGGAGGTCGGCGGCGTTGTCGGCGATGCGGCGGTCGGCGGCGAGGATGAGCCCCCAGGCGAGTTCGGCGACGGCCAGCGAGTTCTTGCCGGGGCAGTTGGCGACCCACACGCCGCGGGCGGAGGCGGCGGGCACGTCGATGTTGTCGACCCCCGCGCCGGCGCGGATGACCATGCTCAGGCGCCCGGCCTTCTCGAACACCGCGGGCTTGACCTTGGTCGAGCGGACGATGAGCACGTCGGGGTCGTGCTCGGCGACCGCCTCAGGGAGGCCGTCGGCGCCGGCCTCGGGAAGCGAGACGGCCTCGCACCCCATAGCCTTGATGGCGTCGACGCCGCTCTTCTCGAACTTGTCGGCGATGAGAACTTTGGCCTTGCGCATGGTCGTGGGGGGCGTGCGGTGCGGGAGCTGTGGGGCGTCAGTCCAGCATATGGACGAGCAGGCCCGACCGGAGTTTGGGCTCGAACCACGTGCTCTTGGGGGGCATCATCTGGCCGGCGTCGGCGACGGCGAGGAGCTGGCCCATGGTTGTCGGGTGCATGCTGAAAGCGGCGGCGGCGCGGCCCGAATCAACGCGGCGCTCCAGGTCACCCGTCCCCCGGATGCCGCCGACAAAGTCGATCCGCTTGTCCGTCCGCAGGTCGGCGATGCCCAGGATCGGCCCCAGGACGTGGTCGCTGAGCAGGCTGACGTCGAGGCTCCTGACCGGGTCCTTCTCGGCGAGAAGGCCGGGGTTGAAGGCGCAGCGGAGCCAGCCGCGGCCCTTGCCCAGGTAGAGCGCGAACTCGCCGTGCCGCGCCGGCTCGGGCCCTCCGGGGGCGACCTCGCAGACAGCGCCAAGCCGCCCGACGAACTCGTCGGCGGACAGGCCGTGCAGGTCGGCGACGGCGCGGTGGTAGGGGAGGATGCGGAGTTGATCCGCGGGGAAGAGCACCGCGAGGTAGCGCATGAACTCGGCGTCGCGGGGGGCGGTCGGCGCCAGAGCGCGGCGCTCCATCGCGGCCCGGCTGGCGGCGGCGGAGCGGTGGTGCCCGTCGGCGACATAGGCGCACGGCACGCTCGAGAACGCGTCGGCGAGGAAGCCGGCGTTGTCCGCCACCCACACCGTGTGCCGCACGCCGTCGTCCGCCGTGAAGTCGTAGAGCGGCGCGGCTTCGCAGGCGCGGGCGACGAACTCGTCGATGTCGCGGCGACCCTTGTAGGCGAGGAACACGGGCTCGATGTGGCCGTTGAGGGCCAGGATGTGGCGGACGCGGTCGTCCTCCTTGTCCTTGCGGGTCTTCTCGTGCTTCTTGATCAGGTCGTGGTTGTAGTCGCTGACGTGGCAGCAGCAGACGACACCGGTCTGGGTCTGCAGGCGGCCGGCAATGACGGCGCTCTGGCGGTAGAGGTACATCCGCGGCTGATCGTCCCGGAACATCGCGCCGGCGCTCACCAGGCCGTCGAGGTTGTCGCGGCCCCTGAGGTAGACCGATTTGTCATAGGGATCGACCGAGTCGGGCAGGTCGGCGTCGGGGCGCACGACGTGCATGAACGAGCGGTGGCTTGCCGAGGCGATGGCCCTCGCCTCGGCCCTGTCGACCACGTCGTAGGGAGGGCAGGCGACTTCGGCCGCGAGTTCGGGCTTCGGTCGGAGGGCGGCGAAGGGGAATACTCGCAGCATGGTTCGCTCGGGGGTGGAGGGCGTGCTCGGCCCGGGTGGTCGCGGAGGGCGGAACGGCGACTATACGCGGCGCTGCCGCGAATTTGTGCCGGGGCCGACCGAGCGCGAACCCCGGGAGGCGCGAACAAGGGAGGTGTCGGCGGGCTTCTATACTCGCCCTGCTCCCGCCCGCTTCCTTACGGAGACAGCCCATGTCCACGCGACGCATGATGTCCGCAGCGATGCTGCTCGCTCTCGCCGGCGTTGCCACCGCGCAGATGCAGACCCCGGCCACGGCGCCGCAGCCCGGCCAACCGGCGCAGCCGATGAAGGTGGATCCGGGCGCCGCCCAGGCCCCGGGCACTCCTGTGGGGCCCGATGTCAAGCGCGAGCCCCCGCCGCTCAACGCCGATCCGAACATCATGAACCTCGGCTTCCTCGAGCCCGAGACCACCAAGGTCGGGAAGACGACGCTGAAGAACACCGGCGCCGAGCCGCTGACCATCCGCTCGGTGAGTTCGTCCTGCTCCTGCACCATCCCGAAGGATCTGTCGGGCACGATCCTGAAGCCCGGCGAGACGGTCGATCTCGAGGCGTCGCTGAAGGCCGGCAAGTTCCCCGGGCCGATGCAGCGCGCCGTGCGCGTGTTCGTGGACGGCTACGGGGTGCCGATCCAGGTGTGGGTCAACGCCGATGTGTCCTACGGCGTGCGGGCCATGCCGACGTTCGTCGATTGCTTCCAGACCACCAAGGGCCGCATCGAGATCGAGGCGACCGACGGCCAGAAGTTCAGCATCCTGAGCGTCAACGGCGAGGCGCCGAAGTTCGACGGGTTCGACCCGGCGAAGGACGAACCCGCGACCAAGTACGCGCTGACCTACGACTACTCCGACCAGATCAAGGAAGACCCCACCAGGCTGCCCAAGTGGTGGCTCGTGGAGACCGACCACCCCAAGGCCCCGGTCGTCGATCTCCGGCTGATCCATCCGGCCATCATCGAGCAGCAGGCGGCCAAGCCGGCCGCTCCGTGGACGATGATGGAGGATCGCGTGCTCATCGGCGCGATGAAGGCGGGCGAGGCCAAGGAGTTCATCTTCACCCTGCACCGCAACGCCGCCGCCCCGGAAGACCCCAAGTGGGCGGGGACCAAGCCGGAACTCACCACCGAGTCGGGCAACCTGAAGTTCGAGGCCATCGGGGTGGATGAGCAGAGCGACGGGATCCACATCAAGATGAAGGTGACCGCGAAGGAATCCATCAAGCCCGGCCTGGTGATGGAGCGGGCCGACATCAAGTGGAAGGACAACGACGGCAAGATCTGGATGTTCGGCCGCGTGATCGGCGGCCCCAAGGCCGACGCGTCGCGCTGAATGGCCGAACCGCCCGGCCCCGGCAACCCCATGGCCCTCCACGACCACAGCCCCGGCCCCCGGCGCCCCTCGGTCCCGGGGGCCGTGTTTCTTGCGGCCGCATCCCTGGTCGCCGCGCTGCTGCTCTTCTCCACCGTGATGAAGCTCGCGGGCAAGCCCCCCAAGGAGGCCGAAGCGGCCGGCCACTGGGCCCTCGTCGTCGGGCAGGTGGCGGCGGCCGGGCTGATCGTCGGCCAACGACGCAGGCCGTGGGCGTGGTCCGCGGCGGCGCTGGTCTTCGCCATGTTCGGGGGCGTCGCGCTCTTCGGGCTCGTGAACAACGCCAAGTCGTGCGGGTGCTTCGGCGCCCTGCACGTGCCGCCGGCCGTCACGCTGACGCTCGACGCGACGGTCGTCGGCGTGTCCCTGGCGTTGGCGCGGCTCGCGGGCGCCGGGTCGATGTGGCTCTCGCTGCTCGCGTCGGCGCTGCTCCCGATGAGCGCCGGCGGGGCCATGTACGCCAAGCGCATCCTCCCGCCCGAGGCCGCGACGTGGCGCGCCGGCGGCGCGCTCGCCGACGCCATCAAGGACGCCGGGGCCCCCGCCATCGCCCCGCAGGCGCCGGCGCCAGCGCCGTCCGCGCCCCCCGTCGCGGGCGCGCTGCCCACGGGCGAACCCACACCCCCGGCGAGACTCGACGCGGGCATCTCGATGACCGCCCAGCAGGCGCTGCTGCTCCTCCCCAAGGCCTCGCCCGCGTATCTCAAGGGCGCCCCGGCCCCAGCCTGGCTCGACGCGCTGACCGTTGCGATCGCCGAGAAGGACGATGCGAAGGCCGCGCTCCTGTTCGTCTACAGCCCGCACTGCGATGTCTGCCGCCAGTACCTGCCGTTCATGGAATCCTTCGCCAAGGCGCCCGACGCGGCGTCCAAGCCGCTGCGCGTCGTCCTTCTCGACAAGGCGGACCTGGAGAAATTCGACATCCCCGATTGGGCCTGGCCGGCCTCGCCGACGGTGCTCCTGGTCAGCGGCGGGCGGATCGTGCACGAATGGGGCGGGCACGACACGCCTCAGCCGGTCGACATCAACGCGGCGCTCGCGTCGCGCGGCAAGGCGTACGTGGACGAGATGGCGGCGAAGCACGTGCCGCTGAAGCAGTGACCGCGAAAGTTCTGCCCAAACCGTTGACTTCTCGCTGTTCTGCAGTACACTCGGCTCCCCCCGAGGAGGTGTTCCATGCAATTGGCTTGCGGGACATCCAGATCCGATCGTTCGGCCGCTCTCGCGGCCTGAGCCGTCGCCGCGCCTTCACGGCGCTCCTGCACACCCCAACGTTCCGCCGCTCTGTCGAGGGCTGAGCGCTGCGCTCATTGCGATCCGCGTCGGCCCGCTGTCGCCGTGAGGAGGCCTCGCGAGGTCATGTCGTTCCGTTCGCGTTCAACCGAGATCGTGCTCCCGCCGCGCGTGCAGGCGGCGCTGTCGTATCTGAGTTACTGCAGTTACATCACCAACCAGAGCGACGTGGCCATCCCGCCGCGCCAGCTCTCCGCCGGCGAGCGCGCCGTCATGAACGGGGCGCTGCGCGTGCTCGCCATGTACTTCTCCGGCGAGATGGACTACGGCGACGCCCCGCCGTCGGGACCCGGCCCGGAGGAGGACGAGTCGGGCGGCGCCGGCGTTCCTGTCGGCGTGTGACGCCCGGCGTAGTCCGCCGCCGGCTCAGGGGCCGTGAACCGGCCAAGCGGCGCGACCGGCTTTCGCCGATCGCGCCGTGAAGCGGACACTCCGCGCGATCAGCGGCGCCGACGGGACAGCGACGCGGGGATCGCCGCGAGCGCGAGGGCGGCGGCCGGGGGCGCGGGGACCACGTCGAACCGCACGGTGATCGGGTTCGAGTCGGCGTACCGGCCGTTGCCGTCCCACGCGATCAGCGTGACGTCGTAGAGGCCGGGCGCGCTGAACGCGCAGCCCTGCTCGTGATTGTGCCCGGCGACGCCGACGTCGAAGGAGCGGAGCGCGCGCGTCGAGGCGTCACTCGTCGCCGCGGCGACGAAGCCCCCCGTCCCGAACTCGCCCCACGCGATCACGCCCGGCCCACCGGAGAGCGCGGCGATCCCCGCCAGCTCGTACTTGAATTCGCCCCCGTCGAGCCTCCCGGTGGCGAAATAGAAGTCGCTGGTCAGCAGGATCTCGTCCCCGGCGATCCAGCCGCTGAGCGGGCCGGATTGCGACAGCGGCTCGGTGACGGAGTACACGGCCGGGGCGCCGTTGAGGAGCAACCGCCCCCCGGAATCGATCGAGTACGCGGACTCGGCCGGGTAGTAGCCGGCGCGGATGGTGATGCGGTCGCCCGCCGCGCCGCCGGTCGTGTCGACCGTGACGTGGTTGTGGGCGCTGGCGGCGCCGGCGAGCGCGGCGCTGAGGACGACGATGGTGAACACGTTCCTGTGCATGATGAGAGCCTTTCGGTGCTTGATCAGAACGGGGTTATTCTCGGTGAGACGATCCCGGAGTCGGCGCTAGCGCGCCACCTCCGGGTCGAAGGGGCTGGTCGACGGGCTGAACCTGGCGGCGAGATCCGTCCATGGCCATGCCGCCGTGCGGCCGTCTGCAAAGAGGAAGTGGCCCGCGCCGACGTGCCGCGTGACGGCGACCGCGGCGCGGACGTCGTCGGCGGCGGCGAAGGCGTGGGTGTTCAGGTGGTCTGCCGTTCCATCTCCCTCGGGCTCGAAGGCGTAGATGGCGGCCGCCGGTCGGGGGACGAGCGTCCGACGCGTGAACGCCCTGGTCCGGCCGCCCGGCAGAGGTTGGTGGGTGATGGGGCTGTAGTCGATGCCCGGGGTGAGCGCCTCGAAGTGCTCGTTGCTGGCGTAGGACGTGAGCCTGGAGTCGGCGAAGGGGTCCACGGGGCACTTGCGGGGCGGGGCGTCGATGCCGTACGGCTGGAGGCTCGAGAGCCACGCGCCCTGGGCGACCAGCGATCCCGCCGAATGGCTGGAGGATGGGTAGCGATCGTCGTGATCATTTGCGTAGAGCGCGACGGCCGCGCCGAAGGAGCGAAGATTCGACAGGCAGACCGCCCCCTTGGCCGCCTTGTGCGCGCCCCCCAGACCGGGAACGAGCAGGGCGAGCAGGAGGGCGATGACGCTGATCGTCGCCAGCGCCTCGATCAGCGTGATGCCTGACCGAGACGCCGCGGGGGGCGTGAGAACGCGCACGGCATGATCTCCGTGGAGACATCGAGCTGCGCGCGCGCCGACAGCGCCGCGCATGGAGAGGGCATGGATGGAGGATCAGGCGGGCATCACGCCGCGAGGCGGCGGCGTCGGCACGTCCAAAGCCCGGGTTGGCGCCCGCGCCTCGTCACAGAGCCGGGGCGGCTCCGGGGCCCGCGGCGCCGGGGGGAGCAGGTCCGCGATGGCCGGCGGAAACGCCGGCGGGAGCGAGACGCTGAGCAGTTGATGGAGCGACTTGCACGCAAGCGCGGAGCGGCCCGCGGCGGGCAGGCCGGCAGTATCGGCAGGCGCCGGCGCCCCGCAGGACTGGTCGGTTGAAGCCGCGCTGATCGCATCGGACCGCGGCCGCTTCGCCACTCCCTCGGCGGTCTCGCGCCTGACGCGGGCAGCGCACACGCCGCACGAGGCGCTGCCCGGGACAACGGCGTTCGCCGCGGCGATCCACACCTCGTCGTCGAACGTGACGCCTTCCGGCGGCGCGATTCCGTTGGCGATCGCCCACGCGAGGCGTTCCACCTCGCTGTGGCAGCAGCAGTTGGTCCAGCATTCGCGTGCGGACGCGCAGCCGCACCCGCACTCCTCGCAGGGGTACCGCTCGCCGCCCCCCATCCCCAGCCAGGCCGACAGAGATCGCGGCGAAGGCAACACCCCGATCGACAGCACGACGACCACCACGACCAACATCGCGGCGACCGCGCGCCGAACTCGAATGTCCCTGTGCAGGCCGGGCAAGAATGCATCGTATTGTTGCGGAGCAGGAAATCCGACTGCTCCGCCAGAATCCCCCGGATGCGGGGGATTACCCCTCCTCCCCTCCGCGCCGCTGCTTCCACGCCGGCTCTCGCTTCCTGATCTTCGGCGGCGGCGCGACCAGCCGCACGCGGACGCCCTCGGCGGCGTCGTCGAGGGAGCGGATCATCGGATTCCCCGCCGCAACGCGCTTCCCCGTGGCGTCCAGGAGCACCCGCCCCGTGCCGGTCCGGATCGCGATGGTGACGCCCGACGCGCCGCCCTCGCCGGCCGCGTCGTCGATCGCCTTCGCGACGCGCTCCACCGCCGCCACCGCCCCGCCGTTGAGCCGGTTCTCGTCGATCTCCACCTCGACGCGGGGCGCCAGGCGGGTCGCGGCGTCTTCGACGGCGAAGACGTCCTCGACGATGATCTGCGGCTCACCCCTGGCCTTGTCCACCGATCCCTCGAAGAACACGATCGAGTCCGCCGCCAGGCGGCCGTTGAGCCTCGCGCTGACCTCGGCGTAGGCCTCGGGGAACAGCACGCCCTCGGCGGCGCCCGCGAAGTCCTCGAAGGTCACCACCGCCATCTTCCCGCCGCTGCGCGTGCTGATGGCGCGGACGGAGCGGATCATCCCCCCGATGCGCACCGGCTTCTCGGAGGCCAGTTCCCTGAACCGCACGGTGTCGGTCGTCGAGAGCGATTCGAGGTCGCCCCTCCACTGCTCCATGGGGTGGCTGGTGACGTAGAAGCCCAGCACATCCTTCTCGCGCTTGAGCGATTCCGGCTCGCTCCACGGCGCGACCGAAGGCAGCGAGGGCTTGCTCGGCAGGGGTGCGGCCGGAGCGCCGAACCCGAACAGCGAGGACTGGCCCGAAGCGATGTCCTTCGCAACCGATTGGCCCGCGGCGAGGGCGGATTCGCCCGCGGCGGTCATGGCTGCGCGCTTCTCGCGGCCGTGCACGCTGTCGAAGGCGCCGCAGGCGATCAGCGACTCGATGGTGGTCTTGTTCAGCGAGCCGCCCGAAGGCCCGAGCGCCCGCTCGCAGAACTCGTGGAGGCTGGTGTAGGGCCCGCTCTTCTCGCGCTCGGCGACGATGGCGCGGATGGCCCTCTCCCCCGCGCCCTTGATCGCCTTGAGCCCGAAGCGCACGTGCCCGTGCTCAGCGTCGCGCGGCTCGCCCGGCTCGAAGACCACGGTGAAGTCCTCGTCCGAGCGGTTGACGTCCGGGGGGCGCACCTCGACGCCCACCTTGCCCGACAGGAACCGCGTGGTCTTGCACTCGTGGACGTACTTGATCCATTCGTCCACCTTCATCGCCTGCGATTCGAAGGTGAGGAACGCCGCCATGTACTGGTTAGGGAAGTAGGTCTTGAGCCACGCCGTCTGGTACGCGAGGATGGCGTAGCCGGTGGAGTGGCTCTTGTTGAAGCCGTACCCCGCGAACTTCAGGATCAGCTCGAAGAACTCCTCGGCCTCCCTGGGCCTGAGCCCGTTCTTCTCCGCGCCCTTGACGAAATCCCCCCGCGCCGCGTCGATGGCCTTCTGCTTCTTCTTGCTGATGGCCTTGATGAGCGAGTACGCCTCGCGCAGCGCGATGCCGCCGAGCTCGTGGCAGATGAGCATCACCTGCTCCTGGTACACCATCACGCCGTACGTCTCGCGGGTGTGGCGGTCCACGATCTCGTGGACCTTCGGGATCTCCTCGAGCCCGTGCTTGCGGCGGCAGTACTCCGGGATCAGGTCCATCGGCCCGGGGCGGAACAGGGCGTTGGCCGCGATGAGGTCCTCGAGCCTGTCGGGCTTCATCTCGGCGAGCAGGCGACGCATGCCCCCGGACTCGAACTGGAAGACGCCCGCCGCGTCGGCGCGCTGGAAGAGGTCGAAGACGCGGGGGTCGTCGAAGGTCAGGCGGTCGAGGTCGAGCGGATCGCCTCCGGCACGGCCCGAGGCGCGGCGGATCTCCTCCTCCGGGAGCGTGGCCCGGATGAGATCCTTGGCCCGCTCGATCACGCTGAGCGTCCGCAGCCCCAGGAAGTCCATCTTGAGCAGGCCGACCTTCTCGCACGTCGGGCCATCCCATTGCGTGACAACGTCGTCGCTCCCGGTCTGCTTGTAGAGCGGGACGATGGTGTGCAGGGGGCGGGTCGCGACGATGACCCCGGCGGCGTGCACCGAGGCGTGCCTGGCCTGGCCCTCGAGCCGCATCGCGGTGTCGAGCAGCCGCCGGATCTGGTCGTCGCGCTGGTAGACATCGCGGAGCGCCGGCTCCTGCTCGATCGCCTGATCAAGCGTGATGTTGAGCGTCTCCGGCACCATCTTGGCGACGCGGTCCACCTCGGCCAGCGGGATGCCCAGGACGCGGCCAACGTCGCGCACCGCGGCCCGGGCCTTGAGCGTCCCGAAGGTGATGATCTGGGCCACGTGCCCGTACTTGCGGCGGACGTAGTCGATGACGTCGGCGCGCCGGTCCTGGCACATGTCGACGTCGATATCGGGGTACTCCGAGCGGTTGGGGTCGGTGAAGCGCTCGAAGAGCAGCCCGTAGCGCACCGGGCAGGCGTTGGAGAGGCCGAGGCAGTACCCCACCATGGTTCCCACGCCCGAGCCGCGGGCCATCGCCGGGATGCCGCGCTGGCGGCCCCAGTTGACGAAGTCCCACACGATCAGGAAGTACGCAGAGATGTTCTTGTCGGCGAGGATGGTGAGTTCCCGATCGAGGCGGGCCCGGATGGCGGCCCGCTCCTCCTCGGGCCGGTCGGCGGCGCCGGCGCCGTAGCGCCAGATCAGCCCGGCCTCGGCGAGTTCGCGCAGCGCCCGGTCGGCGTCCGCCTTGACCCGCGCCCGCTCGGCGTCGCCGACCTCGGCCGTGTTCTCGAACGGTTCGATCGAGTACTCGGCGCAGAACGCCTTGAACCACTCGGTCGGGTCCCCCCCGCCGTAGGGCCGGGGAGAGGCCGGGCGGCGCACCCGAACCGCAGGCGCGTGGCTCTCGAACTTCAGGTCGACGTTGCACCGCTCCGCGATCGCCACGGTGTTGTCGAGCGCCTCGGGGATGTCCCTGAAGAGGTCGCGCATCTCCGCCGGGCTCTTCACGTAGAGCATCGGCGGGTACCTCATGCGGCTCTCGTCGGATTTCTGCTTGCCCGTCGAGATGCACACCAGCGTGTCGTGCGCGTCCCAGTCGCTCTCGAGCAGGAAGTGCGAGTCGTTGTCGCAGACCAGCGGCAGGCCCAGTTCCCGCGCCAGGCGGATCAGGTGGGGGTTGATCGCCTCCTGCTCGGGCACGTGACGCTGGAGCTCGACATAGAAGCGCGGCCCGGCCGGCCCCGGCCTGAACGTGCGCGCGTGCCACTGCGCCGTCTCCACCGCCTTCTGCCAGTGGGCGTCGTCGCGCGTCTTCTCGAACTCAACAAGGTGCACCGCGATCTCCGAGCCCAGGTGCCCGTTGATCGCGATCAGCCCCTCGGCGTGCCGCTCCAGCAGCGCCCGGTCGACCCGCGGCTTGAAGTAGAACCCGCTGAGGTACGCCTCGCTCGCCAGCGCGAGGAGGTTCCGCCAGCCCGCCTCGTTCTCGGCCAGGAGCACCAGGTGATACCCGCCGTCCATCACGCCGGTGTACGTGCGATCCCGGCGGTCGCCGGGCGCCACGTACGCCTCGCACCCCAGGATCGGCTTGATCCCCGCTTCCTTCGCCTGGGCGTAGAAATCCATGGCGCCGAAGAGGTTGCCGTGGTCGGTCACGGCCACCGCCGTCATCCCGAGTTCCCTGACCCGGGCGATGAGCCGATCGATCCGGTTGGCGCCGTCGAGCAGCGAGTACTCGCTGTGCAGGTGCAGATGGACGAACTGCTGCTCGCGTGGGAGCGGTGTCGGATGCCCTACATCTTGGGGTTTCATGGCCATGCGCGGTCGCTCGGCACAAGCGGTCGTGGCGACGAGATCCCATCCTAGCGGTGCGACGCCGGCCGACGGGGCCGCGACAACCTATGCACGCCCGAGCACCCTCCGAACAAGGGCAACTGCGTCGAGGGCTCCCCGGTAGCATTCCCGGTCTTGGCTGGCGCCGGCGTCCCCGTCGGGATGCGCTGTGCCGGCCGGTGGTCTCGAAAGGCATCGTCATGTCGACCCGTCATGCCGCGATCCCCGCCGCCGTTGTGCTTGCGCTCGGCGGTCTTTGCGTCCGCGCCAGCGCCCGGCAGGCGCCGGCCCCCCGAGCGCAGGCAGCCGCCATCGCCCCGGAGCGCCTCGCCCAGCCCCTGCCCACACACCCCGAGATCATCCGAGGGACCCTCGACAACGGCCTGACCTTCATGATCAAGAAGCAGGCCAACCCGGCCGGCAAGACCTACCTCAACCTCCACATCGCCAGCGGCTCGACCAACGAGACCGACAAGCAGCGCGGCATCGCCCACTACCTCGAGCACATGGCCTTCAACGGCTCGGACAACTTCCCCCCGGGCACGCTCATCCCCGCCTTCGAGCACATGGGCCTGACCTTCGGTCGCCACCAGAACGCGTCAACCAACTTCGACGCGACCAACTACATCCTCGACCTGCCCGGGACCGACCGCGACACGGTGGGCAAGGGCCTCCTCTTCTTCAGCGACGTCGCCGGCCGCCTCACGCTGCTCGACAAGGAGATCGACGACGAGCGCCAGATCATCCTCGAAGAGAAGCGCGCCCGCCTCTCCGCGGAGCAGCGCGTCTTCGACCAGAGCCTGCCCAGGACGCTGGAAGGCTCGCTCGTCGCGCAGCGCCTGCCCATCGGCGTCGAGGAGACCATTCTCGCCCTCAAGCGCCAGGACTTCGTCGACTACTACACCAAGTGGTACGTGCCCTCGAACATGACGCTCATGGCCGTGGGCGACTTCGAGCCCGAGATGGTCGCCACGCTCATCCGCGAGCATTTCTCCGGTCTCAAGGCCTCGCCCAGGCCGGCGCCGCAGAACCCCGGCGTCAAGACCGCCACCGCCCAGCGCGCCTTCGTCGTCACCGACCCGGAACTGACCCGCGCCTCGGTCCAGGTCATGGTCATCGGGTTGCGCGACAAGCCCTCCACCACCGTCGGCGGCCTGCGCGACGACCTCCTCGACCAGATCGGCACGTGGGCCTTCAACCGCCGCGTCCGCGCCAAGGTCGACGCCGGCGCCGTCAAGTTCCGGGGCGGCAACGCCTCGGTCAACGACGACTACCTCTCCGCCGCCCGCATGGCCTCCGCCGACGCGCTGGGCGAGCCCGCCGACTGGAAGGCCATGCTGACCGACATCGTCCGCGAGGTCGTCCGCGCCCGCGCCTTCGGCTTCACCGAGCGCGAGGTCGACGACGCACGCCGCGAACTCCTCAACCAGGCCCAGAACTTCGCCAAGCGCGAGTCCACCATGCCCTCGCCCATGGTCGCGCGCATGATGGTCCGCGCGGTCAACCGCGGCGAGCCCGTGATGTCCGCGGCCCAGCGCGCCGACCTGCTCGCCGAGCTCCTCCCGACCATCAGCGCGGAGGCCGTCTCCGCCCGATTCAAGCAGGATTTCGACACCGACCGCGCCGCTCTCGCGGTCGCCCTGCCCTCCTCCGGCGGCGCCCCGAGCGACGCCGAGGCGCTCGCCGCGCTCAAGGAAGCGCTCCAGACAACGGTGTCCGCCGAGGCGGAGAGCGATCGGCCCAACTCGCTCATGGCCAAGGCGCCGGACGCCGGCAAGACCCTCACCATGGCCATCCATCCGGCCTCGAAGGTGCTCTCGGCCCGCCTCGAGAACGGCGGCGTGGTCCACCACAGATTCATGGATGAGCGCAAGAACTCGGTCACCGTCACCGTCACCCTCGCCGGGGGGCAGATCGAGGAGACCGCCGCGACCCGCGGCTTCACCCAGGCCGCCGCCGTCGCCTTCTCTCGCCCCGCGACCAGGTCCCTCTCCGCGACCAACATCCGCGACATCATGACCGGCAAGGACGCACGCGTCATCGGCAACGCCGGACGCGACGCCGTCACCCTCGCCATTTCCGGCAGCCCCTCCGACCTCGAGGCCGGCCTGCAACTCGCCCACCTCCTGCTCAGGGAGCCCCGGATCGAACCGGCGGCGTTCGAGCAGTGGAAGCAGGGCCAGCTCCAGGCCATCGCCGCGCGCAAGACCCAGCCCCAGGGCGTCATGACCGAGATCGTCGCCGATGCGCTCTATCCCAAGGACGAGCCGCGCGCGAGACCGCTGACGGCAGAAGAAGTGCAGAGGATGACGATCGGCCCGGTGCAGGCATGGCTGGACTCGCTGATCGCCCGGGCCCCGATGGAGATCAGCATCGTCGGCGACATCGAGAAGACCCAGGCGATGGACCTGGCCCTGCGGTACTTCGGGTCGCTCCCCAAGCGCGACGACATGAACGAGAAGACCCTCGACAACAGGCGCGCGATCGTCCGCACCCCGGGGCCCATCCTCCGCGATGTGGAACTCGAGACCCGCACCCCCCAGGCCTTCGTCTACTCGGGGTTCTACGGCGTCGACGGCGAGAACGTCCGCGATGTTCGCATCATGGGCATGGCGGCCCAGATCATGTCCACCCGCATGATCCGCCAGGTCCGCGAGGAGGCGCAACTGGTCTACTCGATCTCGACCCGCTCCTCGCCGGCCGAGGCGTACCCGGGCTTCGGACTCTTCTACGCCGCTAGCCCCACCGACCCCCAGAAGGCCCCGGCGCTCTCCAGGAAGATTCCCGAGATGTTCGCCGAGTTCGCCAAGGACGGGCCGACCGAGGACGAGGTCGCCGTCGCCCGCACGCAGGTGCTGACCACCCTCGAGGAGCAGATGCGCGAGCCCGGGTTCTGGAACAGCACGCTCTCCGACCTCGCGTACCGCAACCGCAACCTCGACGACGTCGTGAACGCCCGCGTCTATATCGAGTCCATGACCCCCGCGCTCATCCTGGAGTGCTTCCGCAAGTACGCCAAGCCCGACGCGATGGTGACCTTCATCGTGCGGCCGAAGGCCCCGGCCGGTGAGCCGGCGCCGCGCTGACCGCGGCGCTCGCCGACGCGGGCAAGGCCCTCGCCCCTGCCACCGCCCGAAACCGGTCCGCGAACAGCCACACGCCCACCACGACCAGGGCGGCGCCCACGACCCGGGGCAGCGCCATCCGCGCCGCCGCCGGCACGCGGTGCAGCGCCCACCAGCAGCGCAGCCGGAACGGGTTCCAGAGATACGGCGTCAGCAGGGCGTGCACGCCGCAGGAGAGCACGCCGACCGCAACGACAAGAGCCAGATGATCCGCGGACACGATCGTTCCCCTTTCGGAAGCCGGCGCCGATTCGATGCAAGGGGAGGGCGCGGGCACGACTGTTCAACCGTGCGATTCCCCGCTTCGCGTGGCAAGAGTCAACGCATGTCTTTGCGCATTCTCAGCGTCCGGTCAGGGTGGGCTTGCTTTCGCCGAGAAAAAGCCCGGCGCTCTTAGCGCGGCGGAAGGATGTGCCGAACGATCCCCTCGACAAGGCCCTGCGGGTCGTGAGGCGCCGGCGCCGGGGCGACGACCTCCACTTGTTCCTTGCTGTGCAGGTTCTTCACCTGGGCCCTGTCCGGCGATTCGAGGATGACCGCGTACCGCGCCCCGGCCTTGTCGGCCTCTTGGAGCAGTTTGCCGATGTTGCGCGTGGCGCGGTACGAGCGGCGGGCGTGGAGGCCTTCGCGTCGCAGGGCCGCGAGCACGGGCCGCAAGACGTGCCGCTCGGCCTCGTCGTTCGCCGCGATGACGAACGCGTCGGGCGCGAGGCCCAGGTCGCGGGCGATCTGATCGTCGCTGGGCATGAGCCCCTTGTCCTGCAACACGAGCGAGATCACGACATCGCCCATCGCGAACCCGACGGCGGGGGTGGGCGGGCCTCCGAAGAGTTCGACGAGGTTGTCGTAGCGCCCGCCCCCGGCGATGGCCCGCTCGGCGCCGGTGGTCTCGTGGACCTCGAACACCGTGCCCGTGTAGTAGGCGAGGCCGCGGACGACACGCATGTCGACATGGCACCAATTTCGGGAGCCTGCTGCTTCGAGCGCTCGAACCAGAGGGCCGTATACCGCGCTGAGACTTTCGGCGAACTCACGATCCGGATCATCAAGAGGGTAGAAAAAATTGTGATCCGTAGATCGTTGCTTCATCTGCGACATAAAGGGGATGATCGCATCAGTCGCGCCGAGCGGCCTTAGGCCATCTCCAAGAGCCACATCGTCAATCTTCCCGTCGAAGTACTTGTCCAGCAGTAGAAGCGCTTGTTGATGTTGTGATTCGGAGACTGAGAAGAACGTGA
>CANJRL010000025.1 GCA_947476675.1 Phycisphaerales bacterium | reverse complement strand
GGGACACTGCGCGCCCCGAGGCTGGACCGGCCGTCAC
The DNA here is from genome assembly GCA_947476675.1 of Phycisphaerales bacterium. Taxonomy (GTDB): domain Bacteria; phylum Planctomycetota; class Phycisphaerae; order Phycisphaerales; family UBA1924; genus CANJRL01. Next base: position 27,820 of record CANJRL010000025.1, on the reverse strand, counting down.
GGGCTCTGCGCGCCGCGTGGGCGCGGCCCCAGGCCCTCAACCACCGTGAACGCCTGCTGCCTGTCGCAGGCGGGGCAGGTGTCGGTGAGCGTCTCGCCCAGCCAGGCGCCGCAGAACGCGCAGCGGAAGTGGGCGCCGCACTCGGGGCATCTGGGCGTGGTGAGGCCGACGAGGGCGTGGCGGCAGGCGCCGCAGAACGGGCCGCGCGGCTCCGGCTCGGGAGCAAGGCTCGCGACAACGCGGACGGCGAGCGAACCGACGACGCCGGCGATGATGACCCCAACCGAGACGAAGGCGAGGCCGAACGCTGAATGGGCTGCCTCCTTCAGGCTGGGCAGATCGCCGAGCGCCAACGCCAACCACAAGAGAATTGCGAGGCATGCGGCGGCCATCGCGGCGATGAACACCCCCGTGGGCTGGCCTCGGTGGCGGCTGCCCTTGCCGATCTCGAGCACCGCGATGGCCGCGCAGAGGAAAGGGAGCGCCGGCGGCAGGGCGCACGCGATGATGACTCCGAATGCTTCGGCGAGGCCGAGACGTTCAAAGCCGCGCAGGGCAACGACGCGACCGAAGCAGAGCAACGCGCCGAGCGCCACCGCGGCAGGGGCGCAATAGAGCGCCTGACGCGTGTGGCGTTCGGCCTGGAAGCGGATGAACGCCGGGGTGTCGAAGACCGGCGCGGTCCGTGTTTCCGAGGATGGGTCGCCCACGCGTTGCTCCGGAGAGATGAAGGAGTCTAGGTCGGGCGGCCCTTCACCCGGGCTCTCCCGGTGGGAGAGGGGTTGATGACACGCCCTCACCCCGTCGCTGCGCGACGACCCTCTCCCACGGGGGGAGAGGGTGGGGCGACCCCGTACACTCCTCTCCCCATGCCCGCGCCGCACGACACCGGTTCGTCTCGCGATCCTTTGCAGGCCCTGCGCGAGCGGTTCCTTGCCGCGATCGCGGCGGTGGCGGCGGACCTCGGGGTTGCGGCGCCGGTGGACCCGAACCTTGTTCCGGCGCGGGACGCGAGGTTCGGCGATTTTCAGTGCAACGCCGCGATGGGGCTGGCGAAGCAAGCGGGGAAGCAGCCGCGCGAGGTGGCGGCGGCGATCGCGGCGAGGGCGGACCTCGCGGGGATCGCCGAGCCGCTGACCGCGGCGTCGGTCGCCGGGCCGGGGTTCATCAACATCCGGCTGTCGCCGGCGGCGCTGGCGGCGGCGCTGGACGGGCTGGACACGCCGGCGCTGGGGATCGAGGCGCCGGAGCGGCGGCGGACGATCGTGGTTGACCTGTGCGGCGTGAATTTGGCGAAGCAGATGCACGTCGGGCACCTGCGCTCGACGGTGATCGGCGACGCCTTGGCGCGGGCCTTCGAGCGGCTCGGGCACGCGGTGATCCGGCAGAGCCACTTCGGCGACTGGGGCTTGCCCATCGCGATGGTCACGGCGCGGGTCAAGCGGCTGGCCGACGCGGGCGAGATCGACCTCAGGACCATCACGCTCGACGACCTCGACGGGCACTACAGGGCGGCGCAGAGGGCCTGCGAGCGCGACGCGAAGGGGCTGGCGGCGTGCGCGCGGTACGGGCTCGGCCCGAAGGCGACCGCGGAGTGCGAGGCGCAGGTGAGCGGCGCTGAGGAGGAGTTTCTGCGGGCGCGGCAGACGCTGATCGCGCTCCAGGGCCACGACCCGGCGGTGTTCGCGGTGTGGCGCCGCATCGCGGACATCACCATCGCCGAGTGCATGGCGATCTGCGCCCGGCTGAAGGCGAACGTGGACGCGTCGATGATCGCCGGGGAGAGCACGTACGCGGAGGAACTGGCGCCGCTGGTCGCGGACCTGGAGTCGAGGGGGGTCGCGGAGCCGAGCGAGGGGGCGTTGGTGATCCGGCTGGAGGAGTTCGGCGTCGCGGAGCCGTTGCTGGTGAGGAAGACCGACGGGGGCTTCCTGTACGCGACGACGGACCTTGCCGCGGTGAGGCGGCGCGTGGGGGCGCTGGGGGCGGAGCGCGTGGTGTACGCGGTGGATGCGCGGCAATCCTTGCACTTCCGGCAGGTGTTCGCGGGGTCGATCAAGGCCGGGTACGCGCGCACGGCGCGGGGCGATGACGCGGCGCTGGAGCACGCGGCGTTCGGCACGGTGCTGGGCGATGACGGCAGGCCCTTCAAGACCCGCTCGGGGGAGAACGTGCGGCTCAGCGACCTGCTCGACGAGGCAGTCGCGCGGGCCGAGAAGGCGGTGGCGGAGCGCGACGCGGGGATGCCCGAGGCGGAGCGGCGCGCGATCGCGGAGGGCGTGGGCATCGCGGCGATCAAGTACGCCGACTTGAGCACGGACCGGGTGAAGGACTACGTGTTCAACTTCGACCGCATGCTTGCCTTCGAGGGCGACACCGGGCCGTACCTCCTGTACGCGCTGGTGCGGATCAGGAGCATCTTCCGCAAGGCGGAGGAGCGCGCGGCCGGGGCGGGCGGCGCGAGGGAGGCGCTGCGCATCGCCGAGCCCGCGGAGAAGGCGCTGGCGCTGACGCTCCTGCGCTACCCGGCGGCGGTGCAGGGCGTTGCGGACGCTCTGGAGCCGCACAGGCTGTGCGGGTACCTGTACGACCTCGCCGGCGCGTTCTCGGGGTTCTTCGCGGCCTGCCCGGTGCTGCAGGCGCCGGACGAGGCGACGCGGGGCTCGCGGCTGCGCCTGTGCGCGCTGACGGCGCGGGTGCTCGAGGACGGGCTGCGCACGCTGGGCATCCCGACTGTTGAGCGGATGTAGGCGCCGGGCGGCACGCCCGCGAGGGCCCATCCGCCCCGAGCGCGGGTTGTTCCTCCCCTCACCCCGTCGCTTCGCGACGACCCTCGCCCACCCGGGGGGAGGGCGGGGAGGCGGGGCGGAGGTTGCTGAGGAAGGCGTCGAGGGCGGCGGCGCAGGCGGGTGCGGTCGCGGGGTTGGTCCAGAGATCGGTGTGGGCGCCCCCGGGGATCAGGGCGAGCGTGGCGTTGCCGCCGGCGGCGGTGAGCGCTTCGGCGATGTCGAGTCCGTCGCTGGGTGGGCAGACGGCGTCGGCATTGCCGTGAATGACGAGGAGGGGGCACGCGAGTCGGGCGGCGAGGATCGCGCGGTCGAAGCCCTTCCAGCGCGGGCCGACGCCGAGGCGCATGCCGAGCATCGCGTAGGTGAGAGGGCCGATGAGGGTCCAGGGCATGCCGATGGCGGTCATGACGTTGCGGGCCGGAACCCATGGAACGCGGTACGGGGCCTCGGCGACGACCGCGGCGATGCGCTCGTCGCGTGACGAGGCGGCGGCGATGCTCGTCCCGGCGCCGGCCGACCACCCGAAGAGCACAGCGGATCGCGGAGCGACCCCGGCGCGGTCGAGGAGCGCGCGCAGCGCCTCGTGCTCGCGCGTGCCCATGAGGAAGGGGCCGGGGGGGGCATCGCCGAGGCCCGGAGGGTCCCAGAGGAGGATGCGCGAGCAGCGCCGGGCGAGAGGGGGCACGCGGGAGAGTCCGATGACTCGCGATTCGCCCCACCCGGGGGTGAGCACACAGGTTGGGCCCGCCGGGTCGTCGCCCTCGACATCCCACACGGGCAGGGAGAGGCCGCGCCAATCGAGCATCCACTCGGCGAACTGGCGGGGCCTGTGGAGGGCGGCGGGGTCGGCCGGGGCCTTGCGGACGAGGGCCCAGGCGTAGGAGCGGCGCGGCGGATGCCGCAATCGGCGCGCGGTCATCCACACGGTGAGGGCAACCGCGAGAACAAGGCCGGCGAGCAGGAGCCAGAGAAGGCGCACGGGGCGGTTTCGGAGCGTCCGGGGGCCCGATGTCGGTGGTCAGGCGGGCGGGATGGGACCATACCCGCGCGCAGGACTCAGCCCCGGCGGGCACAATGAACGGAATGTCAACACTCAGCACGAGCGTCGAGCCGCTGGACCCCGACCCGCAACCCGGGGGCGCGCCCTCTGAGACCGGAGGCAGGCTGGTCTTCCGCCTCGTGGGCGAGGCCGGCATCAAGGCGGCGGGTGACCTTGAGCGCGCTGTCAACCGGCTCATGTCGCGAAAGCCGGCGGCGCTGGTGATCGATGTGTCGGGGCTTCAGTTCCTTGCCAGTCTTGACATCGGCCTGCTGGTGACGCTGGGCCGCACGGTGATCAAGGGCGGCGGCAAGGTGGCCGTCGCGGGGGCCCGGGGATCCGTCCTCGACTCGCTCACCCGCACCGGCATCGATCGGGTGATGCCCGTCGCGGCAACGCTCGACGAGGCGCGGCTCCTGGTGGCGGCCTAGAGGGCCGCGGCTCAGCGCTCGACAACCACGGTGACCGCGTTCCCGCCACCCAGGCAGAGGGCCGCGACGCCGGTCTTCTTGCCCAGCCGCTTCATGTGGTGGAGGAGGGTGGTGAGCACGCGGGCGCCGGAGGCGCCGATGGGGTGGCCCAGGGCGATGCCGCCGCCGCCGATGTTGACCTTGTCCTCGGGGATCTCCGCCTGGCGCATGTTGGCGATCATCTGGGCGGCGAAGGCCTCGTTGATCTCGAAGAGGTCGACGTCGTTGACCGTCTTGTTGATCTTGGCGAGCACGGCGGGGATGGCGAAGCCCGGCGCGGTGAAGAGGTCCTTCGGGGCGACGCCGTGGGTGTGGTAGGAGGTGAGGCGGGCCATCGGGGTGAGGCCGAGGGCCTTGGCTTTGTCGGCGGTCATGATGACCAGCGCGGCCGCGCCGTCGGAGATCTGGCTTGCGTTGCCGGCGGTCACTGAGCCGTCCTTGTCGAAGACGGGCTTGAGTTTGGCGAGCGTCTCGGCGGTGGTCTCGGGGCGGAAGCCCTCGTCGCGTTCGCAGCCCTCCTTCTGGGAGAGTTGCTCGGCGGTCATGGGGGCGATCTCCGCTCGGAACCAGCCCTCGGCGGTGGCCTTGGCGGCGAGGGTGTTGGAACGGGCGGCCCACCGGTCCTGGTCCTGGCGCGAGACCTTGAACTGTTTCGCGGTGTGCTCGGCGGCGTTGCCCATCGGCCAATTCTCGAAGGGGCAGGTGAGGCCGTCGGCCTGCATGTGGTCGAGGAGCCTGGCCTCGCCGAACTTGATGCCGGTCCGGGCGTGGAGCATGTGCGGCGCGAGGGACATCGACTCCATGCCGCCGGCGACGGCGCAATCGATGTCGCCGGCCTTGATGGCCTGGGCCGCGAGCATCACGGCCTGGAGGCCCGAGCCGCAGACCTTGTTGACGGTCCAGGCGTTGATCGAGTCCGGCAGCCCGGCGCGGAGGGCGGCCTGGCGTGCGGGGTTCTGGCCGAGGCCGGCCTGCAGCACGGCGCCCATGAAGACCTCCTGCACGTGGGCGGCGGCGCCCGGGGCTTCGGCGAGGGCGGCGCGGACGGCGTGGGCGCCGAGATCGGTGGCCTTGGTGCGGGCGAGCGCGCCGAGGAACTTGCCGATGGGGGTGCGCTTGGCGGAGACAATGACAGGAGTGCGGTCGGCCATGAATCGTCCTTGGGTCGATGCGATCCCGGCGTCGCTCGCCGGCGTGTGTGCCCCGGGCCGCGGCGCCGGTCCGGCGCGTGCGGCGCGTCACTCTAGCGCCCATCGTCACGGTCGGGCGCGCTCATGAGATGCCGGAGCGCGACCGCGCGAGTTGGGCGGCGAAACACAAGATTGTGGGACCTTTGCCCGCGGACCGGGGCGGCGCGGAGCCGCTATCTTGTGGCCCCTTCCGGGATGATCCTGACACGAACCGCACGCCAGATCGAGGTCCCGCCATGCCCGCGGCCAAGCGCACCCGCACCGCCAAGCCCGCCTCCCGCCTCAAGAAGAAGAACCCGGTCAAGGCCCGGGCGGTGGCCAAATCCGCGCCGCCGATGATCGAGGCCAAGCCGCGCAAGCGCCCCCCTCTCCGGGGCGTCGACGCGTCGACGCACGCGGTGCTCCCCGCCGACTCCAACCAGGCGCTGGGCCTGGGGCAGTTCGCGGTCGACTTCATGTCGGGCAAGATCGGCGAGCCGGCGCCCTCGGTGCTCGATCGGACCAACCTCTTCCACGTCGACGCGACGTTCTGCGGCCTCTCGGCCATCGCGCTGGGCGCCAACGCTCCCCGCGTCCTGCGCGAGGAGGCGATGGACTACGGCGACGCGGCCAACAAGGAGGGAGCGGCGATCTTCGGTTCCAAGGTCCGCTGCGCGCCGGAGAAGGCGGTCGTCGCCAACTCCGCGGCTGTGCGCGAGTGGGACTCCAACGGCACAAACTTCGGCTTCAACCCCAGGCTCAGGCACACCGCCGGGGAGTTCGGGCACAACGACTTCTACCCGGTGGCGATGGCGGCGGCGCAGATGAAGGGGCTCGACGGCGCGGCGGCGCTGCGCGGGATGATCCTGCTGGACGAGATCCGCGGCCGCCTCGCGGAGGTCTTCAGCCTCAAGTCATACAAGATCGATCACGTGGCCCACGGCGCGGTGGCGTCGGCGGCGGTCTTCGGCGCGATGATGGGGGCGACGCCCGAGCAGATCGAGTCCGCGATCGGGATGGTGGTCGCCCACTACATCCCGTGGCGGGCCATCCGCGCCGGCAAGCAACTGAGCGACTCCAAGGGGGCCTCGGCGGCGATCTCCTCCGAGGCCGCCGTGCTGTGCGCCATGCGTTCGATGCGCGGCTTCCTCGGCCCGCGCGACATCTTCCGGAATCCTGAAGCGATCTACCGCTTCTTCGAGCCCACCACCGCGGGCAAGGAGCGCTGGAAGGAGACCGGGCCCAGCCCCTTCGACCTGGTCCTGGCCCACAGCGGGGACGACTTCGCGGTGATGGGCATGCACTTCAAGTTGGGGCTGTACGAGCACCAGTCGGCCGGCGCGCTCCAGGGCGTCATCAACCTGCTCACCCGCAAGCCCGAGCTGCTGCTGGAGGCCGACGGCGCCGGCGTCAAGGCGATCACCATCGTCGCGTACGAGCCGGCCTTCGGCATCATCGGGAACCCGGCCAAGATGGACCCGCGCACGCGGCAATCGGCGGACCACTCGATGGCGTACATCGTCGCCACGCTCATCCGCAAGGCGCTCGAGCACCGCTCCCGCCACGGCTCGTTCCCCGCGGCCGACGAGGCCGCCTCCAACGGCGATGTCTGGAAGGCGCTCATGCTCTCGCCCTTCGACTACGCGGAGGACGAGCGCGCCATCTTCCACCCCATGACCCGCAGGATCATGGAGCGGATCGCGTTCGAGCACGGGGGACCGTCCTACGACCGCCGCTACCCCGACGGGATCCCGACTTCGGTGCGCATCGTCGACTCCCGGGGCCGCAAGCACGACTCGGGCCTGGTCATGTACCCCGCCGGGCACGCCCGCAACACCACGGCGGACCTGCGCGGGATCCTGCGGCACAAGTTCGCGTTGCTCGGGTCGCTGGCCTCGCGCGACCCGGGCTCGCTGATCGAGCGCTTCGACCGGCTGGAGGCCAGGTCGGCGCGCGAGATCTCGGACCTGTACGACTTCGAGATTCTGCAGCGCGACGATTTCCGCTGAATCAAGCATCTGACAAGCCGCCCATAACTCCGCCGCCCGGCGGGCGTGATCCGCCATTGCGCCGGATTTCTGCGGCGGCTGCCGCCCGCCCCGACATCCGGTGGTAGATTGAGAGTGGTACCGGATTGATCCCTCGAAGGGCTGGAGAGTTGATATGCGCAGTGCGTTCCTGTGTGTTTCCGTCGCCGCTGTCGCCGCCTCCGCGGGGGCTTCGACCGTGGTGTATTCCTCGGACTTCAACGCTCCGCTCGGCGGCGAGTGGACCGGCGTCACGAACACCGAGAGCGTGCAGGGCCTCAACGGCCTGGGCAACCCGGGCCGCACCTTCTCGGGCAACCTGCTCCGGAACGACTCGGCCGGGAATCCGGCGTCGGTCTCGCGTCTGACGCTGAACGGCCTCGCGGCCCACTCGACGATCTCCGTGGGCATGCTGCTCGCCGTGATCGACTCGTGGGACGGGCTCAACCAGCAGGGCTACGGTCCGGACTACTTCAACATCACGCTCGACGGCGTGTCGATCTTCCAGGCCTCCTTCGCCAGCGCCCTCGGGGCCGGGAACTACACGGCCCCGGCCAACGGGCTGATCGCCGGCTCCGGGCAGGTTGGCGGCCCGGGCGCGGCCAACTTCGGCTGGAACGGCGCCTGGAACGACTCCGCCTTCGATCTCTATCTCGAGTCGTCTCTGCAGAACATCGCCCACACTTCGAGCACGGCGGTGTTCGAGTTCTTCGCCTCGGGCGGCGGCTGGCAGGGCGGATCCGACGAGTCGTGGGGCATCGACAACATCGAGGTGTCGATCGACGCGACCGCGGTCCCCATGCCCGGCGCGTCGGCCATGGGCGCCGCCGGCCTGCTCGCCGCCGCGGCCCTCCGCCGCCGTCGCTGAGCGTCGGCCACATCCCGCGACGAGATCCACGCCGGTGACCCCGGCGTTTTTTCTTGGGCGCCGAGGCGTCCTCGCCCCGCGGCACAGACGGAACAGCCGGCGCAGACCGTTCCCGCGAGTTCCGATGTCGGCGACGTTGGTGGCGTCGGCGCCGGCGTAAGGCACACTGTGCAGGTCCCGCACGGCGCCGCACACGCCGGGCAACGACAGTCACAGGGTTTCACAAAGAGTCTTACAAGGAGAGAGAGATGAAGACCGCACTGCTTCTCTGCGCGGGCGCTGCGCTTTCGGCGACCGTCTCGGCCCAGAGCACCGTCGTGTACACCCAGAACTTCGACGGGGTGCTCGGGCCGGAATGGTCTGGCGTCCGCACGGTCGAGAGCGTCCAGGGATTCGAAGGGAAGGGTTCCGCGGGGAACTATTTCTCGGGCAACCTGCTGCGCAACGCATCTGTCGGGCTTGCGAGCCGCCTCACCCTCACCAACCTCCCGCCGCACCGCTCGGTCAACGTGGGCTTCCTCTTCGCCGCCATCGATTCCTGGGACGGGACCGGGCACACCGACGGCTCGCAGACGTACCTCGAGGACTACTTCACGGTGACGCTGGACGGGGTGACGATCTTCAACCAGTCCTTCGCCAACATGGCCGGGGTGGGCACGTACAACCCGCCCGTCGGGGGGCTGATCGCCGGGGCGCTCAACCCGGGGACGGGCGGCGGGCGCGACTACGGCTGGTCCGGCTGGGTCGACTCCGCGTACAACCTCCACCTCGAGCCCACGCTCAAGAACATCCCGCACACCGCGTCCACGATGGTGCTCGAGTTCAAGGCCACGGGCCGCGGCTGGCAGGGGCTCGCCGACGAGTCCTGGGGCATCGATGGGGTGGTGATCGAGACCGGGGGCGGCGTCGTCCCGGCGCCCGGCGCCGCGGCCCTCGGCGCCATCGCCCTGGGCGCGGCGGCCTCCCGGCGTCGCCGCTGAATCGCGAGCCGCGCCGACCATCCGCCCCACCGCCCGCTCGCGTCCGTAGCATTCGGCGCATGAGCGCGACACCGGCCTCGTCACCGTCCGCACCCCACCACGGGCGCAGGCCCGACCCCGGCGCAGCCCTCCGCGCCCTGATGCGCGGGGGCGCCCTCGGCATCCCCGGGGCGTTCAATGGACTTGTCGGCCGCGCCGTCGCGAAGGCGGGCTTTGGCGCGGCGTACATCTCGGGCGCCGCGGTTTCGGCGTCGGCCGGCGTGCCCGACATCGGCCTGCTCACGCTCGACCATTTCGCGCGGGTCATCCGGGAGGTGGCGGACGCGTCGGGCCTGCCGATCCTGGCCGACGCCGACACCGGCTTCGGCGAGGGCGAGATGGTCACGCGGGCCGTGGTGGAGTACGCGCGGGCCGGCGCCGGCGGGTTCCACATCGAGGATCAGGAGTTCCCCAAGCGGTGCGGGCACCTCGACGGGAAGGCCCTCATCGGCGTCGGGCACATGCAGGAGAAGGTGCAGCGTGCGGCAACCGCGCGCGATGCGCTGGGCGGGACCTTCGTCGTCTGCGCCCGCACCGATGCGCGGGGCGTGGAGGGGATGGACGCGGCGATCGCGCGGGCCTCGGCGTACGTTGAGGCGGGCGCCGACATGATCTTCCCGGAGGGGCTCCAGAGCGAGGCCGAGTTTGCCCAGGTTGCCGCGGCGTTGCGACGCCTGAGGGCGCCCGCGGGGGGCCCCCCGTCGGGAGGCCCGTACCTCCTCGCCAACATGACCGAGTTCGGGAAGACCCCGATCATCCCCTTGAGCCGCTTCGCGGCGATGGGCTACCACGCCGTGATCTTCCCGGTCTCCACGCTGAGGGCCGCGATGGGCGCGGTGGAGGCGCTGCTGGCGAATCTGCACCGCGACGGGCACGTCGAGGCGTCGCTGGGCGGGATGCAGACCCGGGCCGACCTATACGGGTTGCTCGGCTACACTCCGGGCAAGGAGTGGGCGTTCCCCGGGCCGACGCGCGGCTGATCCGCGGCGCGGGCCGACCCCAGCCCCTCCGACGCCGTCCAGCACCGCCCGCCGACAACGAGGAACCCGCTATGGCCGCCACCGCCGCTCCCGCCCCCGCCCCGTCGTCCTCCGCCCCGGGCGCCGACTTCGCCAAGGGCCTCGAGGGGATCATCGCGGGCGAGACGGCGATCTGCTGCATCGAGCAGGACAAGCTGATCTACCGGGGGTACGACATCCACGACCTGGCCGAGCACGCGACCTTCGAGGAGGTTGCGTTCCTGCTGCTGGTCGGGCACAAGCCGGGCAAGGAGGAACTCTCGTCGTTCAAGCGTGAGATCGTGGCGGAGAGGGCCCTGCCGACGCACGTCGTGCAGTTCCTGAGGGATTCGGTCGGGGCCATCCGCGCCGGGCACGCTGTGCCGATGGACCTGCTGCGCACCGCGGTCTCCATGCTGGGCCACGCCGACGCGGAGAGCCAGGACAACTCCCCGGGGGCGAACCTGCGCAAGAGCAAGCGCCTGCTGGCCAGGATCGCGACGATCATCGGCCACATGCAGAACTTCATCGACGGGCGCGACATCGTCCAGCCCGACGCGGGCCTTGACCACGCGGCGAACCTGCTGTGGATGATGACGGGCCGCAAGCCCAGCCCCGAGGAGGCGAGGATCATCGACGTCTCGCTCACCCTCTACGCCGAGCACGACTTCAACGCCTCGACGTTCACCAGCCGCGTGATCGCCGGGACGCTCTCGGACATGCACGGCGCGGTGACCGGCGGGATCGCGGCCCTCAAGGGCCCTCTCCACGGGGGCGCCAACGAGGAGGCGATGGAGATGCTGAAGGAGATCGGGAGCCTGGACAACGTCGACCGGTTCATGGCCGACGCCTTCGCGACCAAGCGCAAGATCATGGGCTTCGGCCACCGCGTCTACAAGAACGGCGACCACCGCGCCGGGATCCTGCACGCCCTGGGCCGGGCCTACGCGCAGAGGAAGGGCCCGGACGCGATGAAGTGGTTCGACATCGGCGAGCGGGTGCAGAAGATCATGCTCGAGCAGAAGAAGATCTGGCCGAACGTGGACTTCCCCTGCGGCATGACGTACTTCGTGATGGGCATCCCGGTCCCCCAGTACACGCCGATCTTCGTCGCGGCGCGCATCGCCGGGTGGGCGGCGCATGTGATGGAACAGCACGCGAACAACCGGCTGATCCGGCCCTTGAGCAAGTACACCGGGCCGGCGCTGCGCACGTGGAACGGGTGAGCGGCGCCGGGCGCCGGGCTAGGCGGCCATCCTGTCGATGACCGAGCGGGTCGCGTCCAGCCGGCTCTTGAGCGAGCCGTCCGCGTCCTTGGCGTAGAACTCGAGCACATCCTTCACCGCGACTCTGGACGCGGGCGGCAGGAGCCTTGACTCCGCCAGTCGTTGGAACGCCTCCGTCACGCGGTACTGCGCGTGCCTCTGGTCAACGGAACGGGCGCGAGCGAGGAGCAGGTCGAGATCGCCCGCGGCGGGCTCGGCGAGGATCATCGTCGCCAGGACGTGGGCGAAGCCGTCGCCGGGCTGCTCGGCAAGCCACTTCTTGGACGCGCCCGAGGCGACGGCGACGGCGAACATCTGCTGCATCAGCGCGTTCTTCTGCACCACCCGTGTGTCGAAGTCCTTCGTCTTCGTCGCGACGTACTGGGCGCTGATGCAACGGAGCGTTGCCTCCGACCGAGGCTCGGGAACTCCCTGCACGCCAACCCCGGGCGTGCGGAGCGAGTTGAACATCCGCGCGGCGGTCTCGACGCTCTGGGGATAAACCTCTTCGGGCTCGGTCGGGAACGGGCGGGATTTCTGCTCCGCGGCCTCGCGGTCTGCAAAGTTGAGAGCCGCCAGCAGATAGAGCCGCGTGATGAGATACCCGAGGATGAGCCCGTCGACCAGGAAGAACACCGCGAACCCTTGCGCGAAACTGACCCACCGCGCCCATCGCGGGTCGCGGCTCGAGATCGTCTCGACGCTCTGTTGCGTAGTTGTCCCATCGGCCTGCAGCGCGGCGCCCTCGACTGGCAGCGGCGCTCCGCTCGCACGCGATGACTCGCGCGGCGCCGGGGCTTCACCACCCCGTGCGCTATCCTTTCGCGGGGTTGCATCCGACTCTGGTCTTTGAGCCTCTTTGGCTTCGATCGGACGCGGCAACTCCGCTTCCGACACGATCGAGGTGGCGACTCTCTCGCCGAGCGCGCGCAGTTGGTCTGGCGCGGCTTGGAGATTCACAAGCCCGAGACCCACGATGATCTTGGTCAACCAGTCCGCGATCTCGGACATCGAGTCAGGAAATGTTGCCTGGATCGGCGCGCTCTGATTCTCGGTGTCGCCGCCGGGCAGCGACGTGCGGGCGGCGGGCCGGGGGAACGCGAACAGGAAGCCCAGAAGCCAGCCGATCGTAGTCAACGCGGCGGCCCACAGCAGCGTGGGCGCCCACCTGCCGAAGAACAGCGAGGCCCCCGCAAGCGCGATCGCCCACGCGAAACACGTGAGGGGTGTGCGTCGTGCGACGATCTCCCAGCGGCACTCCTTCGGAGGCGCGATGACAGCGGAGATCCAGGAAAAGAGGGTCGTCCACGACTTCCGAGTAAGGGGCCACATGGACAACCCTCCGCGCAACCCACGCCAGCGAGCCGGTCCGCGTCAGAACGTGGCATCAACGAAGGGTCTACGCCTCGTAGCACACGACCCAGCCGGCCTTCTCATCCCAGGTGATCGAGAGGATGCGGACGGACGTCTTGCCCAGATCGCCCCCGTTGAGGGCCTCCTTCAGCCCTGTCTTGTTCTTCTTCTCATCATCGGGCGAGTTCTTCTGAGGAAACACTTTCATCTCGACGGCCATGCGAGGCCTCCTTTACTTCTTCAGAGTTGCCGACCCTTCGCCGGAGAGTTTTCCTTGCAGATACGCCGCGGCGCGACGCAGCCGCTCGTTGCGGCTGACGCGCTCCTCGAAGTCGCGCAGCAGGGCGACCTGCTGGGCATGCTCGCTTCGCAGGTCGGCGAAGGTCTTGTTGGGGGGCGGCGTGAGCAGTGTCGGGTCGGCGCTCTGGATCCTGAGGAGGGCATCCAACGCCTCGACCGACGCGCGCAGGCGCCCGGAGTATGCCGTGACGCCGCTCCGATCGTGGGTCACTCTGCCGTCCGCCGGCACAGGGGTGTCAACAGTAACCGTCGTCTCTTCCCTCTTGTACTTCGTGAACGGGTACGCGTAGGGCAGCGAGAGGTCATCCGCCAGTGTGTCGAGGTCTTTCGCCAGCCGTGCCGCCTCCGCGTCGCCCTTCTGGCCGAGAGCGCTCAACGCCTGATACACGGCGTCGATCACCTGCGGCAGGATGCCGCGCTCCTCCGCCTTGAGCCCCGCCCCAAATCCCTTGCTCGCCCCGGCAACCGCGCTCGCTACCCCAGGATCGTCCGTCAACGCCGCGGCGCCGCCGTTCTGCGCGAGGATCTCCGCCGCCCTGCCCGAGGCGAACCACTGCGAGACCGAGGCCTTGACCGCGCCTTCCGGACCGGACCCGGATTTCGCCGAGACGTTGGTGTCGCCCAGCAGCTTGGCGAGCACCGAGTGCGCCTGATCCTTGATCTTGTAGCGCGTCGTCTCCGGTGTGGCGCCATGGTCCGTGGTTGCGTTGACGCCGCCTTTGTCTCCGTTCGGGCCGGTCGCCTCGGAGTTGTGGCCCGCGGCATCTGCGGCCCGATAGACCGCCGGTGCGACGCGCCCGCTCAGATCGGCCGAGACAACCGGCTGCGGCTTGGCCGTCTGGTCGCCCTGGGCCGCTTGCTTGTCCGCCTTCTGCATATCCAGCAGACAATCACAATCCTCCATGATCGGGTCGAACAGCACCTCGGCGCGCTTGTACCCGATCGTGATGTGCACCGGCGAATCGCCCTGCGGCTGGACCGCCGCGTCGACGCCGATCATCGTGCCGGTCATGAACACCATCGACCGCTGCACGTTGTCGCACGCCTGCAGCCCCAGCGCCGCGACAAGGGCGAGGACGCACAGCCCCGGCTTCGTGATGGCACGCTTCACAGGTCGCTCCCTTCGTCCGTCGCCGTCGCATGGCGGCTCATCCGCTGCGCCTCCTGATCCGCTTCCTCGCCCACGAAGATCTCCGAGCCGCCGACCGTGGCGCGCACGTCGCGCACGCCGGGCGCCGTCGACAGCAGCGCCACATCCGCGTAGCCGAGCAGCGCGTGCCCTCCGATCACCAGAATGCCGATGCCGCGGACATCCGCCTCCGCCACGCCCGGCGCGGGAGCCGCGTCGCGAGCGCGGTACCCGCCGATGCCGAAGTACCCCGGCCCGGCGACGATGGGAGAACACGCCGACAGGTGCAGCGGGACGAGCGCGGCAACGCATGCGCTCCATCGTCTCCACACCAGGATAATCCGAGGTCTCGTCGCGAACACTGTGAGTCAACTCCGACGACGCCCCTCCACGCGAGGAGTGAACATACACCCACCGCGGACTGATGCAAGCCGCTTCCGGTCGGTCATGCATGAAGAAAAATTTGTTGAGAATCATGTCACACTCTGCCCCGGTCGCGGGCGCATCGCTCGCGAACGTGCGTTACGCGAATGACCGGCCGCTCCGGCCGAGATCTCTGCGCTGAGCGTTTCGAGGCGCCCGTCGGACCACTCGACGACTCGAGGGGGCGCGCACGCCGGCGCCGTGTGCGATCACCACCGGAGCCTCGCCGCCGATGCGCTTCGGAGCCGGGCCTTGATGCCGCGCCCGCGATGCCGCCCCGCTCGGTCCCGGCGGCGTCTGGTCCGCGCCGGGGCGTTCGGGGCGACGCCGCTAGACTCGGACCCTTCCGCACCCGTCCGCACACCAAACGAGCCCCTCATGTCGACCGCGCCCCCTTCTCATCCTTCGAGCGGCGCCTCCGCCTCCGGCGTCGTGATCCATCGTCTCCGCGAACTGAACGAGGAGTACCAGAGCCAGGAGAAGCAGATCCGGCTCGGGGGAGGCGTCAAGGCCATCGAGCGCCAGCACGAGAAGGGCCGCCTCACAGCCCGCGAGCGCATCGAGAAACTCGTCGACGACGCCCGCGCCTTCGTCGAGATCGGCCTGTGGGCCGCCTTCGGCATGTACAAGGACGAGGGCGGCGCGCCGGGGGCCGGGGTGGTCACGGGCGTCGGCGCGGTCGAAGGCCGCCTGTGCATGATCATCGCCAACGACGCGACGGTGAAAGCCGGGGCGTTCTTCCCAGCGACCTGCAAGAAGATCATCCGCGCCCAGATGGTGGCCCACATGGCCCGCCTGCCGCTGATCTACCTGGTCGACTCCGCCGGCGTCTTCCTGCCCATGCAGGAGGAGGTCTTCCCCGACACCGACGACTTTGGTCGCATCTTCCGCAACAACGCGGTGATCAGCGCCGACGGGATCACCCAGATCGCCGCCATCATGGGCTTCTGCGTCGCCGGCGGCGCCTACCTGCCCGTCCTCTGCGACACCCTGCTCATGACCGAGGGCTCCGGCCTCTACCTCGCCGGGCCGGCGCTGGTCAAGGCGGCCATCGGCCAGACCGTCACCGACGAGGACCTCGGCGGCGCCTCGATGCACGCGAGCATCTCGGGCACCGTCGACTTCAGGGAGCCCGACGACGAGGCCTGCATCCGGCGCATCCGCTCGCTGATGGCCAAGAACCCGGGCGCCGCTCCTCATCCCTCTCCCTCCGGGAGAGGGCGGGGTGAGGGGTCTTCGCCCGCCGCGACGGAGCGCCCCGCGGATGATGTCTACTCCGTCTTCACCGACAAGCAGGGCGCGCAGTACGACGTCCGCGAGATCCTCCGGTGCGTCGTCGACGGCGGCTCCTTCGACGAGTACCGCGAGGCCTACGGCGGCACGATCGTCTGCGGGTACGCGACCATCGAGGGCCGCCCATGCGGGATCGTGGCCAACCAGAAGAAGGTCGTGAAGCCCGCCGAGGGGGGCGTGCAGATCGGCGGCGTGATCTACCACGACTCGGCCGACAAGGCCGCCCGATTCATCATGGATTGCAACCAGAAACGCCTGCCCATCGTCTTCGTCCACGACACCACGGGCTTCATGGTGGGCAAGCATAGCGAGCAGCACGGCATCATCCGCGCCGGCGCGAAGATGGTCAACGCCATGGCCAACTGTGTGGTGCCCAAGATCGCGCTGATCATCGGGGGGTCGTACGGCGCCGGGAACTACGCGATGTGCGGCCGCGCGTTCGACCCGTTCCTCACCTACGCCTGGCCGGGGAGCAAGTGCTCGGTGATGGGCGCGGCGCAGGCGACCGGCGTGCTGGCGATGATCGAGCAGAAGAGCCGCGAGCGCAAGGGCGAGTCCATCGACGAGGAGACGCGCAAGGCGATCCTCAAGGGCGTCGCGGATTCGTACACCGAGCAGCAGGACATCCGCCACGGCGCGGCGCGGGGGTGGCTGGACCGCATCATCGAGCCGCACAGGACCCGCGAGGAACTGTCGAGGGCGCTGGCGATGACCGCGAACTGGGACTGGGGCAAGCCGTTCAAGACCGGCGTGCTGCAGACCTGAAGCGCAACGCGTCACCTAGAATCCGTCGATGCCCGACCGCGTCCGCATCACCGACGTTTCGCCGCGGGACGGCCTGCAGAACGAGGCCGGGACGGTCCCTTCGTCGTCCAAGTCGCGGCTCATCGCCCTGCTCGAAGCCGCGGGCCTCGACGAGATCGAGGCCACCTCGTTCGTCTCGCCCAGGTGGGTGCCGCAACTCGGGGACGCGGAGGAAGTGCTGAGCCGGATCAGAGCGCATCACTCGGCCGCCTCTACCTCTACCTCAAACTCCTCTCCCTCCTGGGGAGGGCAAGGTGAGGGGTCTTCGCCTTCCAACCCCTCTCCCTCCGGGAGAGGGCAGGGTGAGGGGTCTTCCGACCATTCCTTGAGACGCGCCCGCACCCTCGACCCTCGCCGCGAACAGATCACCGAGCGGGCTCGCGAACTCCGCTTCGAATCCTCTTTCCCCGAGCGCCTCCTCTGGTCCAGGCTCCGCAATCGCGGCCTCTGCGGTCTGAAATTCCGCCGTCAGTCCCCGATCGGGCCTTATTTCACGGATTTTTACTGCGAGTCAGCCCGGCTCGTGGTCGAACTCGACGGCGTATCTCACGAATCCGCCAAGGCTGCGCAGCACGACCGCGAGCGTGGCGAGGCGATGAAGACGCACGGGCTCGCTGTCCTGCGCATTCACCACGACGAGTTGCTCCGCGACATCGATGCGGTGCTCGTGACGATCGCGCGGGCTGCCGGGATTGACCCTCGGACGCGGAACCCCCTCACCCCGCCCTCTCCCGATGGGAGAGGGGTTGAAAAGCGCCAAGCGCCAGTTCTCTCCGTCCTCGTCCCCAACGACAAGGGCTTCGAGAAGGCCCTCGCCGTCCACCGCGCCGGCCTCCCGCTCAAGATCGCCGTCTTCACCGCCGCCTCCGAGACCTTCAGCGCCCGCAACACCAACGCGACCATCCAGGAAACCATCGAGCGCTTCGCGGCGTTCTTGCCCCGCGCGTTCGAGGCGTCCATGCCCGTGCGCATGTACATCTCCTGCGCCGTCGCCTGCCCCTTCGAAGGGCCGATCAGGCCCGGGGCCGTCGCCCGCGTCGCCGAGATGCTGCGCCGCCTCGTCCCTGCCGGCGCCTCTGCCGAGATCGACCTCGGCGACACCATCGGCGTCGCCCACCCCCTCGATATCGCCGCCTTGCTCGCGGAGTTCCCCGCACCCGATCGCGCCGCCATGACCCTGCACCTGCACGACACCTTCGGCCGCGCCGCCGCCTGCGTGCGCGAGGCCCTCGCCATGGGCGTGCGCTCCTTCGACGGCTCGGTCGCCGGGCTCGGCGGCTGCCCCTACGCCGGCACGCGCGAGAACCCGGCGCCAGGCAACATCAGCACCGAGACCCTTGTCGAGACCGTCGAGGCCGAAGGCTTCGAGACCGGCATCGATCTCGACGCCCTCGCCGACGCCGCCGAGTACGCCCGCGAGATCGTGACACAGGCCCGGGCCGGCGCGGCCCGCGCGGGGGCGGCGCCATGATCCGCGTCGAGCACCGGGGCGAGGGCGGCGCTGTCGCGGTGATCACCATCGACCGCGCCGAGAAGCGGAACGCGCTCACCCCGGACATGGCCCGCAACCTCGCCGAGTCCGCCGCGCGTCTGCGCGAGAGCGGCGCCCGCGCCGCGGTGCTCGCCGGCGCCGGCGCGATGTTCTGCTCGGGCTTCGATCTCGCCGTGTGCAAGGCCGACGCCATGGCCACAGGCGACCTGCTCCGGAGCCTGACCGCGACCGCCAAAGCCCTGCGCGGGCTTCCCATCCCCGTCATCGCCGCGGCCCAGGGCGGGGCGATCGCCGGAGGCTGCGCCATCGTCGCCGCGTGCGACATCGTGGTCACCAACCGCGAGGCGGCGATCGGCTACCCCGTGCTTCGCATCGGCGTGTCTCCTGCCGTCTCCTCGCCGAGGTTCGCGATGGCCGTCGGCTTCGGCAGGTGCCGCGAACGGATGCTCGACCCGGCCCTGATCACCGGCGAGGAAGCCCTGCGCATCGGCTTCGCCCACGAGTGCCTGCCTACCGCCGCCGAGGTGATGCCCTGCGCCCTCGCCATCGCCGACAGCCTGGCGGCCAAGCCTCGCCACGCTCTCGCCACCACAAAACTCTGGCTCAACGAACTCGACGGCTCCGACGACGACGCCACCCTCGGCGCCGCCCTCCACGCCTCGCTTGCGCTCACCAACTCCGCCGAGGAGCGCGAACGCCTCGAATCCCTCCGCCTCTGACGCCGCCATGCTCGCCACACTCACCATCGACAACCACCTCGCGACGCTCACCCTCAACCGGCCCGAGGCCCGCAACGCCCTTTCGCCCGAGATGCTCGGCGACATGCACGCCGCCGTCGAGGAACTCGCCGCCGTCGCCGAGACCGGCGCCGCCCGCGCCGCGGTGCTCGTCGGCGCCGGCAAGGCTTTCTGCGCAGGGATGGACCTCCGCGCCGTGATCGACGACCCGGCGGCGCCGCCGAAACTCCTTGCCTCCCTCGCCGAGTTCACCCTCAAACTCCGCGCCCTGCCCGTCCCCACCGTCGCCAAGGTCGTCGGCGGCGCCATCGGAGGGGGCTGCGGCCTCGCCTGCGTCTGCGATTTCGCCATCACCCACCCCGAGGCGAAACTGGGATACCCGGAGGTCGACCTCGGCGTGTGCCCCGCGGTGGTCGCGCCCTGGCTCATCAAGAAGATCGGCGCCGGCCCGGCGCGGCGCGTGCTGCTCGAAGGCGGCACGATGCCCGGCGACCGCGCCGCGGCGATCGGCCTGGTCACGCGGTGCGTGCCGATGGCCGATCTCGACGCCGCGGTGAAGGAACTGACCGACCGGCTGCTCGCCGCCGGCCCCCACGCGGTGCGGGCCACGAAGCGTTGGCTGAACACGCTCGACGGCTCCGACGACGCCGCGGCGGTGCGGCGCGGGGCCATGATCTCGGCGGAGGTGGTGGGGTCGCCGGAGACGAGGGCGGCGCTGAAAGCGAGGTTTGCAAAGGGCCTGTAACGACGAGACCAGCAGCGGCGTGCGCAAAATCGCCCTCTTCGGCGGTTGCCGGTTGTGCTGCTCTGCGGCCGGGGTAGAGTGATCTTGGAGCCGCGGTCGGTTCGCGTCTTCCGGGTGCGCTCGCGGTGGGAGGCCTGCCATGGCGATGTTCCTCGATGTTTTGCGCAGCCTCCGGGCCCTGTTCTCTCAGATGTTCGTGGCTGCGATGTGCCTGTGCGTGATGCCTGCCTCGCAGGCCCGCGCCCAGTGCGGCGGACGGTGGCTCACGAGCCCGGAACAGTCGGCGACCGGACTGAACAACGGGGTGTACGCGCTCGCTGTCCTTCCGGGAGGCGACCTCGTCGCGGGCGGCGCCTTCAGCTCCGCCGGCGGTGTGACGGCAAACTCCATCGCACGCTGGACCGGAGGGTCCTTCGCGCCCTTGGGATCGGGGATAACTCCTCTCTTTGACGTCTACTCGCTCGCCGTTCTGGCCAACGGCGATCTCGTCGCGGGGGGAGACTTCCCCACCGCCGGGGGCGTCACCGTGAACAAGATCGCGCGATGGAACGGCGTGGCCTGGGCTTCGCTGGGGACCGGAATGGGCACGGCTCAAGGTTTCGCGCCGTTCGTGTCCGCGCTCGCCTTGCTTCCCAACGGCGATCTCGTCGCGGGTGGCGCGTTCACCACCGCCGGCGGCGTTGCGGCGAACAGCATCGCCCGATGGAACGGCGCCTCCTGGGCGCCGCTTGGGTCGGGCGTGGCCGCTTCCAACGGCGATCTGCCCCAGGTGTACTCCCTCGCAGTGCTTCCCAACGGCGACATCGTCGCGGGCGGCCTCTTCACCACCGCAGGCGGCCTCCCCGCAAACAACATCGCCCGGTGGAACGGCTCCTCCTGGTCTCCGCTCGGGAGCGGGACCAACCTCCCCGTGTTGGCCATCGCGCCCTTCCCCAACGGCGATCTCGCCGTGGCCGGCCAATTCACGATCGCCGGCGGCGCAGCAGCGAATTTCGTTGCCAATTGGCGCGGCTCGATCAGCCAGTGGGCGCCGATGGGAGTCGGGGTGAACGGCCCTGCTTATGCGCTCGCCGTCTTGCCCGGCGGCGACCTCGTGGCGAGCGGCGGCTTCACCAGCGCCGGCGGGGTCGGCGCGAGCCGAATCGCGCGATGGAACGGCTCGTCCTGGGCGCCGATAGGGGCCGGGATGAACCTCGGCGTGAACGCTCTGGCCGTCATGCCCAGCGGCGAGCTTGTCGCGGGGGGCGTCTTCACCGCCGCGGGCGGCGCGCCGTCGTACTACTGGGCACGCTGGACCGACACCGGCATCCTCTGGTTTGCCCGGCAGCCCGCCGGGCCGCGCACGATCCCTTCCGTGGGCGGGGCGCTCGCGGGCGCCTTCTCCGTTGCCCCCGCCTCGGGCTACGACTTTGGCGGCCCTCTCACGTACCAGTGGCAACGCAACGGAGTCAACATCAACAACGGCCCCACCTCGCACGGCACGATCATCTCCGGCGCCACCACCGCCACGCTCTCGTTCGCCAACACGTCGATCCTCGACTCCGGCCGCTATGGCGTCGTTGTCTCCAACTCCTGCGGCGCCGCGACGAGCACGGGCGTCCTCCTGACCGTCGGATCCTCCGCCTGCCCCGGCGACGCCACGGGCGACGGCGTGATCGGCTTCGCCGATCTCAATCTTGTCCTCGATCGTTACGGCGCGTCCGTGACGCCGGGCACGAACGGCGACGTCACCGGCGACGGCGTCGTCGACTTCTTCGACCTCAACCGCGTGCTGGCGGCCTACGGCACGGGCTGCTGACCCTTCTCAGCGGTTTCCCCTCCGAATCCGCCCCCGCTTCCTCTATACTGGCCTCTTCTCTGCGGTCGGCGTCTGGTCGGGTGGGCCGACGTGGGCGCCGGCCGGGCGCCGCCAGCGGGAAGCCTGCGCATGACGATCAACCCCCTCCCCATCCGCCGCGAGGAGACCGGACCGTCCGAGGGCGTCGTCACCGTCACGCTCGAATCGCCGGGCAAGCCCGTCGTCATCCTCAATCGGGAACTCATCCGGCGCCTCGACGCGACGCTGGACCTCATCGGCGCCTCGGCCCGCGGCTTCGTCCTCGCCTCCGCCTCCGAGCGCGTCTTCGTCGCCGGCGCCGACCTCACCGAGATCGACTCGATGAGCGACCGCGAACTCGACGACTACCTAGCGCTCGGCCAGCGCGTCTACGGCCGCATCGCCCACCTCCACTGCCCGACGGTCGCGGCCATCAACGGCGCGGCTCTGGGCGGCGGGCTCGAGATCGCGATGCACTGCGACGCGATGATCGCCTGCCTGCCCAAGGGGGCGAAGCCGTACCAGATCGGCCTGCCCGAGTCCTCGCTGGGCCTGTGCCCGGGGTGGGGCGGGACGAACATGCTCCCGGCCCGCATGGACCCGGACGAGGCCATCCGCGTGACCGCGCTGGGCAAGACCTTCGACGTGCACCACGCCCGCGAGGCCCGCCTCCTCGACGAACTGATCGACAATCCCGCCGACCTGCTCGCCGAGGCCCGAGAACTCGCCGCCACGCTGACCAAGACCGGCCCCGAGCGCGAGCCGCGGAACATCCACGAGCCCGAGTGGCGCGAGACGGTCCGCGAGGCCCTCGGCAAGGTCCGCGAGGAACTGCCAAGGAGCAAGCCCGCCAACGCGGTCATTCTGGCCGTGCAGACCGGCATCGACCTGGGGTGGGAAGCCGCCCTTGGCGCCGAGCGGCACCTGCTGGGCTACCTCCGCAAGACCCCCGAGACCAAGGAACTGCTGCGCGGCTTCTTCGCCCGGTCGAAGTGAGCCGGCAGGCGTGGAACGTGCAAGAATGCATCCGTCGCCGCCCCGGGGCTCGAATCCGGGGACGCCGCCGGCCCCCCGGACCCCGCCCGGACGACCCGCGGGCACGGCATTCGCGATCATCGGGCGCCATCCCCGCGGCGCCAGGAGAGACCCCACCCATGGCCGAACTCAACAAGGCGCTCAAGAACATCTCCGAGCAGGACCGCAAGATGATCGCCGACGCCGAGGCGATGCTGGGGCCCGACCCCTCGGAGATGGGCTTCATCAAGAACCTCTTCTGGGGCCGCGTCCGCGAGGACCTGGTCTTCCCGTACCCCAGGACCGACGCCGAGGAGACCGCCCGGTGCGATCAACTCCTCGCGGCCCTCGATGAGTACATGCACAAGGAGCACCCGGCGGTCCAGATCGACCAGGACCAGGAGATCCCGCGCTGGGTCATCGACCGCCTGTTCGAGATGGGCGTGCTCGGGATGACCATCCCCCGCGAGTTCGGGGGGCTGGGCCTGGGCATCACCTCCTACAACCGCGTGCTCGAGCGCATCGGCCAGTCCTGCGGCTCGACCGCCGTGCTCGTCTCGGCCCACCAGTCGATCGGGTGCAAGGCCGTCATGCTCTTCGGCTCCGAGGAGCAGAAGAAGCGCTGGCTCCCCAAACTCGCCCGCGAGTGGGTCTCGGCGTTCTGCCTCTCCGAGCCCAACGTCGGGTGCGACGCCGGCGGGCAGGAGACCCGCTGCGAACTCTCGCCCGACGGCGAGCACTACATCCTCAACGGCGAGAAGAAGTGGGCCACCTCGGGCGCCATCTCCGGCCTCTTCACCGTCATGGCCAAGCAGCAGGTCAAGGACCCCGCCACCGGCAAGGTCAGCGAGAAGGTCTCCGCCCTGGTCTGCACCCCGGACATGCCCGGCGTCGACATCTTCCAGAAGAACCGCAGCAAGTGCGGGATCCGCGGCACGTGGCAGGCCCGCATCCGCTTCCGCGATGTCCGCGTCCCCAAGGCCAACCTCCTCCACAAGGAGGGCAAGGGCCTCAACGTCGCCCTCTCCTGCCTCAACTACGGGCGGTGCACCCTCTCGGCGGGGATGCTGGGCGGGGCCCGCCGCGCCATGGACCAGTCCATCAAGTGGTCCCAGACCCGGCACCAGTTCCAGCAGCCCCTCTCGTCCTTCGAGCTCGTGCGCAAGCGCATCGCCAACATGGCCGCCCTCACCTACGCCATGGACGCCATGCTCTACATGACCACCGGCATGCTCGACCGGCACGACGAGGACATCATGCTCGAGACCGCGCTGTGCAAGGTCTTCTGCTCGGAGATGGGCTGGCGCGTGGTCAACGACGCCCTGCAGATCATGGGCGGCGAGTCCTACATGACCGAGAACGAGGTCGAGCGCATCTTCCGCGACTCGCGCATCAACCTCATCGTCGAGGGCGCGAACGAGGTCATGCAGTGCTTCGTCTTCGGCTACGGCGGGCGCCAGCTCGCCGACCAGATGCTCAAGGTCCGCTCCGCGCTGGTCTGGGACAAGGACGAGAGCCTGGGCGAGAACCTCGGGCGCATCCTCGGCAACTCCCTCAAGCCCGCCGTGCTCAAGG
The DNA here is from genome assembly GCA_947476675.1 of Phycisphaerales bacterium. Classification (GTDB taxonomy): domain Bacteria; phylum Planctomycetota; class Phycisphaerae; order Phycisphaerales; family UBA1924; genus CANJRL01. Next base: position 3,495 of record CANJRL010000025.1, on the reverse strand, counting down.
TCGCCATCCCCCTGGGCATGCAGGTGTACCTGGGCATCAAGCCGGCGCCGCCATCGGTCGCCCGCCTGTCCCCGGCGCTCGCTCCGCTCGCCCAGCGCTTCTCGTTGCTTGTCCGCGAGCACGCGTTCTCCTTCAAGACCGCCAGCAAGCGGTTCGAGGAGGCCATCCTCAACCGTCAGGCGGTGCAGGCCCGCGTCGCGGACAACGCCATGTGGCTCCACGGCATCGCCTGCGTGCTGAGCCGCCTCGACCGCGACATGCGCCGCGCCAACGGCGCCGCCGACGCCGACCTCGAGTTCCAGCGCGACAAGGCCGCCGCCGAGCACTTCGTGGACATCGCGGAACTGGCCATCCGCGAGAATCTCCGCGCCCTGGCCGACAACGCCGACAACTCGATGCTCCGCGCCGCCGACGCCGCCCTCAAGCACAACAACACCCTCGCCAACGGCGAGTTCTCCATCCCCGAGCGGTCCCCCACCGCCGCCGGGACGGGCCGGCGCCTCCGGCAGGACGGGATCAAGCAGTTCCCCGGAGACAACCATGCCCAGCAGACCGGGGCGGGACAGCCGTTCGCGGCGCGATAAGCCCGAACCCAAGAAACCCCGCCCGAAGGCCGCCGCGCCGCGCGGCAAGCGCCCGCGCCGCGCCGCCGCCCACTCCCCCACCGCCACACCCCGCGCCGCCTCCGGCGCGCCGGAGCGCAGCATGCCCACGAAGACCGTCTACGAAGGCAGGATCGAGCACCTGCAGATCCTCGACGAGAACGGCCGGCTCGACGAGCGCCTCGCCAAGGGCACGCTCTCCGACGAGGACGTCGTCTTCCTCTACGAGCACATGAGCCTGTGCCGCGCCTACGACGAGATCGCGTTCAAGCTCCAGCGCTCCGGCCGCATGGGCACCTACCCCCAGAACATCGGCCAGGAGGCCGCCGCCGCCGGCGCCGGGTTCGCCCTCCGCAAGGGAATCGACTGGCTCGTCCCCTGCTACCGCGAGAACGCCGCCCTCTTCCTCCACGGCCTGCCCATGGAGAAGATCCTCCTCCACTGGATGGGCGACGAGCGCGGCAACCAGATCCCCGAGGGCGTCAACATCCTCCCCATCTCCATCCCCATCGGCACCCACCCGCTCCACGCCGTCGGCATCGCGTGGGCGGCGAAACTCCGGGGCGAGGACCGCGTCGCGGTCGCTTTCTTCGGCGACGGCGCCACCTCCGAGGGCGATGTCCACGAGGCCCTCAACTTCGCCACAGTCCTCCGCCTCCCCGTCGTCTTCTTCTGCCAGAACAACTCCTGGGCCATCTCCGTCCCCTCCAGCAAGCAGTTCCTGAACAAGACCGTCGCCCAGCGCGCCCTGGCCTACGACGCCATCGGCATCCAGATCGACGGCAACGACATCTTCGCCTCGTACAAGGCCATGAAGGACGCGATGGCCCGCGCCAAGGAGGGCGTCGTCACCTTCATCGAGGCCGTCACCTACCGCATGGGCGACCACACCACCGCCGACGACGCCCGCCGCTACCGCGACGCCGCCGAACTCGAGACGTGGCGCCAGCGCGACCCCCTGCTGCGCGTCCGCAGGTACCTCACCGCCAAGAACAAGTGGGACGACGCCAAGCAAGAGGCCATGGAGGCCAGGCACAAGGCCCGTGTCGGCGAGATCGTCAAGAACGCCGAGGGCATCGAGAAGCCCTCGACCGCCGACATCTTCGACTACACCTTCGCCTCGCTCCCCCCGGAACTCGAGCGCCAGAAGGACACCATGCGCACCGCCGGCCTCGCCCAGCACCCGGAGCAGGAGCGCCTGACCCGCTGACGGACACCGCGATGAACTCCAGCGATATTCACAAGTTCATCACTCATCAACCGTTCCAGCCGTTCGAGATCGCGCTGGTCGACGGCCGGCGCTTCCTCGTGGAGCACCCCGACTTCGTCTTCGCGCCGCCGGTCGCCCGAGCCGCGTGGGCGATCAAGGTCGATCGCGACGGCGCCGCCGAGCAGATCAACACGCTCGTCATCAGCAGCGTGCGGCCCGTGAGCGGAGCCTCGAAGCACCGCGCCGGCCGGCGGAAGACGGTCTGACCACCATGCTCGTCCGCCTCACCACCGCCGAGGGCAAGGACATCTGGATCAACCCGATCCACGTCAAGGCCGTCGAGCCCGTCCGCAACGGCGCCAGGGTCTACTTCCTCTACTCCGGATCCTGGGGAGGCAACCACGGCGTGAAGGTGCAGCAGGACGCCGCCACCGCCGCCGACATGCTCAACGCCGCCATGCCCGACCTGCCCTGCCTCCCGCCCGAAGACCCGCCGGCCCCCGCGCCCCACGCCCACTGAACACCGCGAATCTCTCCGGCACGCCCCGAGACCCACCACCCATGGCCAACCTCACCCTCGTCCAGGCAATCAACCTCGCCCTCGCCCAGGAGATGGAGGCCGACGACCGCGTCGTCCTCCTCGGCGAGGACATCGGCAAGAACGGCGGCGTCTTCCGCGTCACCGAGGGCCTCCAGCAGCGCTTCGGCGAGCACCGCGTCGTCGACAGCCCCCTCGCCGAGTCCGGCATCATCGGCGCCGCCATCGGCCTCGCCATGGCCGGCATGCGCCCCGTCCCCGAGATCCAGTTCGAGGGCTTCCTCGGCCCCGCCTACGACCAGATCTGCAACCACGCCGCCCGATACCGCACCCGCTCACGCGGGAGCGTCACCATCCCGCTCACCATCCGCGTCCCCGTCGGCGGCGGCATCCACGCCCCCGAACTCCACTCCGACTCCCCCGAGGCCATCTACGCCCACACCCCGGGCATCAAGGTCGTCATGCCCTCCTCGCCCTACGACGCCAAGGGCCTGCTCCTCGCCGCCATCCGCGACCCCGACCCGGTCATCTTCTTCGAGCCCAAGCGCGTCTACCGCTCCTTCCGCGAGGAGGTCCCCGAGGACGACTACACCATCGAGATCGGCAAGGGCAAGGTCGTCAACGAGGGCTCCGACCTCACCGTCGTCACCTGGGGCGCGACCGTCTACCAGTGCCTCGAAGCCCTCGACAAACTCCCCGAAGACCTCTCCGTCGAACTCATCGACCTCCGATCCATCTACCCCTACGACGAGGACATCATCCTCCAGAGCGTCGAAAAGACCGGCCGGTGCGTCGTCGTCCACGAGGCCCCCAAGACCTGCGGCTTCGGCGCCGAGATCGCCGCCCTCATCCAGGAACGCCTCTTCCTCCACCTCAAGGCCCCGGTCCAGCGCGTCGCCGGCTTCGACACGGTCATGCCGTACTACAAACTGGAACTCGACTACCTGCCGGACGCCCCGCGCATCGCCGAGAGCATCCAGCAGTGCGCGGGGTACTGAGGCGCGTATGAATCGGGGGCTCGCGTGAACCTGCGCCAGATTCAGATGAAGCCTTCCGGCACAGGCCTGTACGTCACAGGGCTGTTCATCGCGGGGACGCTTCTCTTCTCGTCGTGGCTCGCGCGTCGCGCAGGAGTACCCGAACTC
>CANJRL010000024.1 GCA_947476675.1 Phycisphaerales bacterium | reverse complement strand
TCGCGTGGAGGCCGACGGCGCGGACCGGGACCCTGGTGATCCGCGAGACGGCGGCAAGGTCCCTGGCGCGTCTCTGGGTGATCGTGCTTCCTCGCGAGAATCCTGCCGCCGACGAGCGGGAGGACCCTCTCGCGGAAACGATGTATTCCATGGCCGCGAGCCTCGTGGTCGAGGCTGGGCGCGAACGCCTGGAGGTCGGCCTGATCGTCGCATCGCGGAGCGAGCCGGCGGTGATCCAGCCGCGCGGAGGCCCGGGCCACATCGCCGATCTGCTCGACGCCCTCGCGCTGGCGCCATCAGGGGGGGGGGATCTGGGCGTTGCGGCCGAGGCGCTGGGGCGAGCCGGGCGCGCCCCGGCCGCGGCGGCGCTGATCGTCGCCGGCGAGCCGCCGGATCGATCGCCCGGGCCCCTGCGGGGCGCGCGGCGGTTCAGCGCGCTCCGCCCGGAGGAGATCCTGCTCCGGCGCGGCGGGGCGAAGGAGTCGGCGCCGTGACACGCGGCGACCATTTTCGGCCTTGGCTCCGGTTGACCGTCGGGCTCGGCGTGCTCACGTTCTTCCTGGCGGACGGCAAGCCGCTGATGGGTCTCGGGGCGCTGGGGCTGGCCGCGATGGGGGCGGTGCTGACCGGGGGCCCCGAAGGCCGCGCCGTGCCGCGATGGATCCTGACCGTCCTCGCAGGAGTAGCGGTGTTCTGGGCCTTCCGCTCGTCGGTGCGCAATCCCGAGGAGTTCGTGTCCGCGGTGGGGGCGGTGTTCGCGTGGCTGGTGGTGCTGAAGTTCTACGACAAGATGGGCTCGCGCGACGAGGGCCAGATGCTGGTGCTGAGCGTCTTCAGCGTCATCGCGGCGCTGCTCACGTCGAACTCCATGGCGGTGGGCGTCGCGATCGCGGTGTTCACCCCGCTCGCGGTGTGGACGACCCTGCTCTTCCAGGTGCACGCCGGGCGCAGGCGGATCGAGGGGTCGCTGACCCAGGGCCCTCTCCCGGCGGGCGTAACCATGAGCGCCGCCGGGGCGAGGCGGATGCGCGCGGTGACCGCGTGGACAACCCTCTCCTGCGCCGCGGTCGCCTCGGTGGTGTTCGTGCTGCTCCCGCGCAACTTCGGGCAGGACATGTTCGGCCCGCTCGCTTCCCCCTCGGCGGGGTCGGCGGTGGGGTTCAACGACGAGGTGGTGCTCGGCCGCTCGGGAGAGATCGAAGAGTCGCAGGAGGTGGTGATGGACGTGTCCCTCACCAACCGCTCGGGCACGCGCAACCTGGGGTCCGCCGACCGCCGATTGCTGCTCCGCGGCGCGACGCTCGACACGTACGACGAGGCGAGGCAGATGTGGCGGTCGAGCGCGCCGGTCGCGGCTCAGGGGCAGTCCGTGACCCCCATGGCGCCGATGCAGGTCGCGCCGCCCTACCCCTCGGCCGGCGACGACGAGATGCTGCTCAAGGTCACGATCCGCAACAAGCAGTCCGACTACCTCTTCACGCTGCTGCGGCCTCTTGAGATCCGCGCCGATCGGGACCTTCGAGGCGTGACCCGCGACGAACGCGACCTGACGCTCAGGTCGCCCACCCAGCGCGGGGGGCGGCTCACCTACAGCGTCCTCGTGCAGCCCGATTACCTCCCGGCGCCGCGGGAGATCTCGCGCGATCGCCGGATGGAGCCGCTCTTCCGCGAGGGACGCGTGCGCAGGCTCGCGTCGGAGGTGATGTCGTCCGCCGGCCTCGGCCGCGACCCCGAGCAGTGGCACACCGAGCGGGACCTCGAGATCTGCCGGGCGTTCGAGCGCTACCTGCGCTCCAACTTCCAGTACGAGGCCTACCAGCACCTGCCCGAGGAGAAGGAAGAGCCCATCGAGATGTTCCTGTTCCGGACCAGGCGCGGGCACTGCGAGTACTTCGCCTCCGCCATGGCGGCCATGTGCCGGTCCGTCGGCATCGACGCCCGCGTCGTGACGGGGTACTCGGTGACGGACTACAACAATCTCGCCGCGGCCTACACCGTGAAGCAGGGCGATGCGCACGCGTGGGTCGAGGCGCAGGTGAAGCCGAACCACTGGATGTCGTTCGACCCGTCGCCTCCCTCCGAGGTGGCGGCGACCCGCGCCAAGGCGCGCGGCCCCCTTGCAAGGCTCCGCGACGTGTACGACGCGGTCGAGCAGATGTGGGTCAGCAAGATCGTCGGCTTCGATAGCCGCTCCCGCGCCGGGGTGATGGGCGACGCCGGTTGGATCGGCCGGGCCCTGGGCAACGCCTCGGACACCTTCCAGGGCCTCTCGCCCTCCCAGGTCTGGCGCAGGCTCGGACGAGCGCTGCTGGCCGGAGCCGCGGTCTTCGCGGCGACGGCGGCGGCGGGGTACCTCGGGCTCACGGTCTTGCGCCGAGCGAAAAACTCGCGCCGCCGCGCGGGTCGGATTTCCGGCCGCGACGCGGGACTCAGCCCGGCCCAGGCCCAGCAGATACGTTTCTACGCGACGCTCCTGGCGCGGCTCCGCGAGATCGGCGCCGCCAAGCCCGATTGGCGGCCCCCGCTCATGCACGCCGAGGCGATGGCGTCGCTGATCGGCCCGGGTGCGCGGGCCGCGGCCCCGGCGAGGAGGCTCGCCGAGGTGTATTACAGGGTTCGATTCGGGGGCGAGACGCTTTCCGACCCCGAGCAGGCCGAGGTCGGCGCGTTGCTGGCCGAGGTCGAGCGCGCAGGCCGCAACGAGCCTTCCGATGCCACTGCACGATGACGACTGGTTCCCGCTTCCCCCGGAGGAGCACGAGCGCCAGATGCTGGCGCTCACCCGGGCGCTCTCGCCTCTGCCAACGCGGTCGGTGATCGACCTGGGCGCGGGGTCCGGGCGCGTCGCGATCCCGCTGGCGCGCACGGGGGCCCGGGTGCTCGCGGTCGACAGCGACCCCGCGGCGATCGAGATCTGCAACGCCGAGGGCGTGGCGACCCGTCGCGCCGATCTCCTCGACCCGGGGCTTGACCTGTCTCCCGGAGGCCCCTTCGACGCCGCGCTGTGCCTGGGCCACACGCTCATGCTGATCCACCGCCCGCCCGATGCCGTGCGGATGCTCCGCGCCGCGCAGCGGGCGCTCAAGCCCGGCGGGCTGTTCATCACCGACAACTTCCCGGGGCCTGTGTGGGCCGAGGTCGCCGAGGGCAACTGGCAAGAGGGCGTGTCGGCCGACGGCGCGATGCAGATGGTGTGGGCGGCGGGGGACAACGTCATCGCGCTGCGCCGAGGGCCCGGGGTGCGCCCCCATGATGGGACCATCCGAAACGACGACCGGCTCCTGAGGCTCTGGTCGCTGGGCGAGCTGGCCCTGCTCGCCGAGGCCGCGGGCTTTACCGGTCCGGTGGAGGACCAGCCCGGGGGGGCTCTGCTCATCATGCGTGCGCGCAACGCCTGAGTCGCCCCTCGCCCGTCAAGCCGGCGCCGCCACCGGCCGATGACGCCGCGAGACCGTTCCCCCTTCCGAGAGAGACGAAGTGCCCGCACGACGCTCCCGTACCGAACACTGGCGTGAGAGCCTGCAGTCGCTCGTGGAGCGCAACGGCGCCATCGAGATCGCGCTCCGGGGGCCGGAGAACCCGCTGCTCCAGCCCGAGCCGGCGGGCGGCACGGAAGGCGCAGAGGGCGAGGCCGACGATGCGGTGTCCAAGAACCTCATCTGGCGCGTCCGCGTGCTGCAGATCCTCGGAGACACCATCGTCGTCGAGACGCCGATGGTCCTCCGCCAGCGCATCGACCTCGATCCCGGGGTCGAGCTCGTCGGGGTGATCGCCATCGGCCCCAACCGCTGGATGTTCGAGACTCGGAACCTCGGCCCGGCCCAGGTGCGGCTCGCCGGGGGCCGCGAGGCGCAGGGCCTTCGCCTCGAGATGCCCGAGCGCGTGGAGCGATGCCAGCGCCGCTCCTTCTACCGCATCTCGACCGTCGGGCTGAATCTCCCCCGCGTGGAGTGCTTCCCGCTGCTCGACCCCGCGACGGCGGTCGCCGCGCAGGCCGCCAACCGCGCCATGATTCTCGAGCGCGAGGCCGGCTCGGACGTGCCGATCGCGGGCCGCATCACCGCGCCGGGCGAGGCCGTCTCGTTCCTGCTCCCGGAGGTCGGGCCCTCGTTCCCTTCGACCCTCGTGAACATCGGCGGGGGCGGCGTGGGCCTGGTCGTCGAGGGCGAGCATTCGGGCTCGATCAACTCGTCCAAGGTGCTGTGGCTCAGGGTGCACCTCACGCCGCAGGTTCCGCTGCCGCTGTGCGTGACCGCCCGCGTCGTGCACACCCACCTGGACTCGATGCAGCGCGTCTACGCGGGCGTCTCCTTCGACTTCTCGCTCGATAAGGCGCACGAGCAGTTCGTGGTGTCGCAGATCTGCCGCTACGTGGCGGACCTGCAGCGCGACCAGTTGCGTCGCCAGGCCGTCGGCTGAGGCGCCGCCTCAGCGCCAGGTGACGGTGTACGTCTCGGGGTTCTCGACCACGCGGAACAGGACAAAGCCCGATCCCGTACGCAGGAGCACGGGGTTGTCCGCGCCGTCGATCACCGCCGCGAATCGCCCGGGCGTGCCCTTCATCTTGCGGATCCCGGTCACCCCGGGCCCGTCGAACGCCACCTTGCCGTCATCGGATTCGAGCGTGATGTCCCCCTTGGATCCGGGGGGCACCAGGCAGCGCACCTCCCCGGCGGTGGTCGTCAGGGCGAGCGGCGCCCCCAGCACGTGCTGGGTGCGCACCTCGATCGGGCCGTCGGTGTTGTCGACCTGCACCGCCCCGGCGACGCCGACGACCTTCACCACGCCGCCGGAGTTCCGGATCCGGACGCCCGAGCACTCCGGCATGCGGATCTCGATGTCGACCCTGTGGTCGGCCTCGGCACGGGCGCTCGTCGACCGCACAACGATCACGGGGAGCCCGCCGCGCTCCTCGGCCTCGGCGGTGACAACCACGGCGTCGGCCACTGCGGGCAATTCCTCGTCCTCGATGCCGCCGTCGGCCTCGGTGGTCGCGACCACGGTGACGGCGTCGGCCTCGGCGTCAACCCGGAGCGTGACCCGGCCTCGGAAGTTCTCCACGTCGACCGCCGGGCCCTTCGGGCCGCCGGGCTCCATCACCACCGGCGCATCGAGGGTGAAGGTCTGCTCGGAGGCCTCCTTGGCGCAGCCCGATGCGAGTCCAACCGCGGCGAGGACGCCGAGCGCGAGGGCGAGGGTGGCGAGCGGGCGGGAACCGGGCGCGGGTTGCATGCGGGGGCCTCCGTGGATCGACAGCCACGGACGATATCGGATCGCCGCCGCCCCGCGCTCGCGCTCCGCGCGGCTCAAGGGTCACTTTCCGTCATCCGCCGCCGCCGGGAGGCCGTATGCTCCTCGTCGCCCTCGATCGCAGGAGGCAGGGATCATGCGGCATCATCACAGCACCGGCAAGAACCACCGCCGCCTGGCGGCGCTGACCCTTGCCGCCGCCGCGGCCAGCACATCCGGGTGCGAGTGGTCGCTCTCCATCGAGACGGGGGGCGCCAGCCTTGTCGAACAGATCATCGAGCAGTTCGGCAACCACATCAGCGGCAACGAGATCGTTCCCAACGGCCAGCCGCCTGCCGGGGGCGGCGTCTCGGGCCCGGCCGGCGCGGCGGGCGGCGGCGGTGGGGGAGGCGGCGCGAGCGGCGGCCCTTCCGGCCCAACCCCGGCGCCCGTCACACCGCCTCAGGTCGCCGATCGCCTGCCGACGCTTCCCGATCCCGTCTTCGCGCTCGTCGCGGGCCGCACACACCGCGTGCTCTCGCTGAGCGCTGCGCCGGCGGCCCCGGGCCCGGGCCCGGAATCGTCCGACCCTGCCGTCCTGATCACCGCGCGGACGACTCCCGCCGCCGCCTCGACCGGGGTCGTCGCCGAATGCGCCCTGCGCGTGCCCGCGAACCTGTGGCCGGCCGACGCCTCGGGCGCGCCGCTGGCCGTGTCGTTCGCTTCCGGCGCGCCCTCCGACGCCCCGCCCGCGCCGGGGCCCGGCGCAGATGTCCCCGACACGTTCACCCTCGGCGGCAGGATGTACGCGTTGTCGCTCGCATCGGTCCGCCTCGATCGCGGCGTCGGCGGGCAGGTCCGGGGCGTGATCGAAGCGGTGGCAAGGCGCACGGGCGAATCCTCAGGGGCATCGCCCCAGCAACTGATCCGCATCGTGTTCGCGCCGCCCGCTGAATCCCACCGCTAGTTGGTGCTCGAGGGCGTTCCAACGGGGCTCGACGCGTACACCCACGACGTCCGCGGCTGGAGAGCGGGCGCGACATAGAACGTGTAATCGCGAGAATCCGCCGTGCCGGGCGTCATCTGGTGCCTCGCCGCGTGCCCGTCGAGAAACGCGAACGTGCACTGCTCCTCGCCGTGCCACCACTCGCCGAAGACGCCCCGCCGGAGGCTCCGGGCGCAGCGTCCCACCACGAAGGGCCCGAGGTCGCCGACAAGGACGAACCGCGCCGGGTCGGTGACAACCTCCGGGCGATTGCCGCTGGTGCGGTTGTAATTCGGCGCACCCGAGGTCATCCCCGGCGCGCCGGGCTTCATCCAGATCCACTCGTTGGCGCGGTAACTGGTGCCCAGTTGGCCGTAGATCCGGTCGTCCTTGTCCTCGAGGCCCGCGGTCGACTCGTTGGCGAAGGAGTAGCGAGCCCGGGTCGGGTCGCCGAAGTAATGCACCCCGATGTCGTTGGGGCACAGGAAGATCTCGGCCCGAGCCTTCTCATTGAGGTTCGACCCGATGTAGGGATTGACGGGGCGGTTGGGGTTCAGCCCGCTCTGCCAGACGACGCGGTCGTAGAAGTCGACGCCCCCCCAGTCAAACGGCCCGCGGGGCGGGAACAACCCGGCATCATTCGTGTACATGGTCCAGCCGATCGAGGCCTGGCGGAGGTTGCTGGAGCACAGGGCGTCGCGGGCATAGCCCCGAGCGAGCCGCAGGCCGGGGAGCAGCAGCCCCACCAGCAGGGCGATGATCGACACGACGACCAGGAGCTCGACCAGGGTAAAACCGCCGCTGCGCGGCCATGCGGCCGAACCCGTCCTCGTCCGTAAACCTCCCCGTGCCATTCGTCGTAAAGGTACACGGCGGCCACGGCAATGGAAGCGGCCGGCGGACGGAATGCGCGCCGGGTTTCACGCGAGGGGGGCTCAAGGCCCCGCTCCCTGCGGCCGAGTCAGAAGAGACCGCCATGCCGACCCCCGGGAACGGACCCCCCGGGAACTCGGGCGCCTGGCGGTGCGTCCCAGCCCGAGAACCCCAAAGGATGCCAAACCAGATGACAATCAACCGCCTCTCCGCCGTTGCGCGGCTCATCGCGGTCGCCGCGGCGTGCCTCGGCCCGGCCGCCGTCGCCCAGAGCCAGCCCGCCAACGCCCCCGCCGCCGGCAGGACCGAGCCGTTCTTCCAGATCGTCGTCACCCCGACGAACATCCCCAACCCGCCCTTCAGCGGCCGCCTGACGATCTACATGATCAAGCAGGGGCCGGAGAAGGCCAACGTCGACCGCAAGCTGGGCCCCGCCGACGGCCCGTTCTTCACCGATCCGCAGCCCATGTTCAGCATGGAAGTGAAGGACCTGAAGGAGGGCGACCAGATCCGCTTCCGCCCCGATCAGACCTTCCCCTTCCCCCTCAAGGACCTGCCCCCGGGCCGCTACTGGGCCGGCGCCGTGCTCGACCGCGGCCGGGAGCACTCCTCCTGGCAGAAGGAGGGGATGAATCTGTCCTCGCCCTACGTCAACTTTGAGGTCGTCGAGGGCAAGGAGACCTTCGCCCGATTCGAGCTCGTCGAGAACCCCGAGCGCCTGCCCAAGGTCATCAAGGACTTCGAATACTTCACGGTGAAGTCCGACGCGCTGAGCAAGTTCCGCGGCAAGGACGTCACGCTCAAGGCCGGCGTCGTCTTCCCGACCAACTACGACCCCTCCAAGACCTATCCGGCCGTCTACTGGGTTCACGGCTTCCCCTCCACCAGCGACTACGGCGGCGACTGGCGCGACGCCGAGCGCGAGGCCTGGATCCGGATGAACAAGTCGCGCCCGACCCACCCGGTCTTCGAGAACGCGTTCTTCATCGCCCTCGACGCCCAGGGCCCCTTCGGCCACACCCTGCTCGCCGACTCCGCCAACAACGGCCCGGTCTCCCAGGCCCTGCTCACCGAGCTCATCCCCGCGCTCGAGTCCAAGTTCCGCCTCATCGCCAAGCCCGAGGCCCGCGTGCTGCGCGGCCACTCCTCCGGCGGCTGGTCGGCGATCTGGCTCACCATGAACCACCCCGAGGTCTTCGGCGCCGCCTGGGCCTCCTGCCCCGACCCCGTCGACTTCCGCGCCTTCCAGGCCTCCAACATCTACGACCAGAAGAACATCTTCACCGGCGCCGACGGCAAGGACACCCCGTCCTATCGCCAGGGCGGCAAGAACCTCATGACCGTCCGCCAGGAGAACGCGATGGAGCGCGTCCTCGGGCCCAACGGCGAGTCCGGCCAGCAGTGGTCCTCGTGGCAGGCCGTGTTCGGCCCCCGCGGCGACAACGGCAACCCCAAGCCCCTCTTCAACATCGCCACCGGCGCCATCGACCAGTCCGTCGCCGAGGCCTGGAAGAAGTACGACATCTCCCTCCTCGTCAAGTCCGACCCCGCCAAGTTCGGCCCCGTCTTCCGCGACCGCATCCGAATCGTCGCCGCCGAGAACGACAACTTCTTCCTCGGCGAGTCGGTCAAGATGCTCGCCAAGACCCTCGAGGGCGCGAAGATGCTCGGCGCCCGAGGCACCGGCGGGTACGTCGAGGTCCGCCCCAACGAGGACCACGGCACCCTCGCCTCCGACGCCGCATTCAACAAACTCTGGGACGAGGTCCTCGAGCACTGGAAGCGCTCGAAGATGGTTCCCTGAATCTTCCCCATCTTCCCGAGTTCATCGACGCCCGAGGCCCGCGCCCGGGCGTCTTTCTTTGCGCGTGGAAGCCTTGCCCCCTGTCCCGCCGAGGTTACTTTGTTGGCCTGATGACCACCCTCGTTCGCGCGCGCTCAGGATTCGGGCACACGGCCGCTCTCGCCGCGCTCTCGGCCGGGGTCGCGGCCGGCGCTCAGACGCTCTCCACCCACGCGGTGATCGGCTGGGGCAATCTGCACATCGGCCAGTTCGGGGGGTCCGCGACCGGCGGCGCCGCGCTCGATTTCTCCAGCGGCTACCCCTCCGCGCAGTACCCCGAGCCGGTCGGCGACTTTCTCGGTTCGGTCAGCGCCCGGGCCGGGTGGGCGTCGCTGGCTCTGCGCGTCCGGGGCGAGTCGTCCTCCGGCCTTGCCTACCTCCTCCATCAGGTCACCGGCGGGTCGGTCAGCGACGACACGCTGACGATCACCGCGCCGGGATTCGCCGGCGCCGGACTGGTCCGCTACGTCGTCGCGCTCAGCGGAACCGGCGTCGATGCGCCCCCGGCGCGCCGCGCCGATGCGTCCGTCTTCCTCGAGCACGGCTCGGGGTTCCTCGCGCTGGTCAACAACACCATCTCCGGCGCCGTCTTTGTCACCCCGCCCCAACCATTCACCTTCGGCGCGCCCTTTCCTCTGCGATTCACGCTCGAAGGCCAGTCGCTGTTCAACACCCGCGGCGCAACCGGCGTCGCCCGCGCTTCTTTCGGCGCCTCGATCGTGCGCGCACTCGTCAGCACTCCCGCCGACGCCCCGGTGGTGGGCGCCTCCTTCGTCTCTGGTTCGCGAGGCGCGTTCCCCGCCCCTCCTCCCTGCAGGGGCGACGTCAACTTCGACGGGATCTGCAACTTCGACGACCTGAGCCTTGTGCTCGCCGCGTACGGCACGTCCGGCCCGATCGGCGCCGTCGCCGGGGACGCCACCTTCGACGGCGCGGTGGACTTCAGCGATCTCGTGGCCGTCCTGTCCGGCTTCGGCGTCGATTGCCGCTGACTCGCGGCGGCTCTCGGGCGAGGCCCGAGCCGTCGCCGGGTCTGCGAGGCCGGGCCCCACCGTGTACACTCATCGGATCTCCGTCGTCATCACCAGTCCGGCCGATCGCCCGAGCGGAGCCCGCATGACATCAGCCCCCGGCCCCGCGCTCCCTCCGGGCCGACTCGCGCTCCCATCCGAGGTGCCGCCCACGCGGATCCGCTGGGACCTGGCCTTCGCCATCGCGCTGATCCACACGCTCGCGCTGGCCGCGTTCGCGCCGTACTTCTTCTCGTGGGCCGGGATCATCGCCCTCATCGTCGGCGTCCACCTCTTCGGCCAGGGCATCAACATCGGCTATCACCGGCTGCTCACGCACCGCTCCTTCCAGACGCCGTGGTGGGTCGAGCGGACGCTCGTGTGGCTGGCGCTGTGCTGCCGCGAGGGCAGCCCGGCCGGGTGGGTCGCGACCCACCGCTTCCACCACAACAACTCCGACGAGCAGGAAGACCCGCACAGCCCGCTCGTCGCGTTCCTCTGGGGGCACATCGGGTGGATCCTCGTGCGCAACCCCCGCACCCAGAACATCGAGATGTACCACAAGTACGCACGCGACCTGCTGCGCAACCCCTACTACATGCGGCTGGAGAAGGGATGGGGCATGGTCCACGTGTACCTGCTCCACGCCGCGCTCTTCTTCGCCGGCGGGGCCCTGATCCCCGCGCTCGGCGGAGCGGCCCTCGCCGAGTGCCTGCGCATGGGCCTCAGCCTGGTCGTGTGGGGGGTGCTCGTCCGCACCGTCGTCGTGTGGCACATCACCTGGTCGGTCAACTCGCTCTCCCACCTCTTCGGCTACCGCTCCTACGACACCGGGGAGAACAGCCGCAACAACTGGCTCGTCGCGCTCCTCACCGTCGGCGAGGGGTGGCACAACAACCACCACCACGACCCGGCGAGCGCCTCCGTCCAGCACAAGTGGTGGGAGATCGACATCTCCTATTACCAGATCCGCCTGCTCGAGCGCCTCGGCTTGGCGTGGAAGGTCGTCCGCCCGCGAAGCCGGCGTCACGCCGAGCGCGATTCTCGCCGCGGCCTCTCGGACGCCGCCTGAATCCTTCCGATCGCTCGAACGGCTTAGCGCAATCCTGACGCCCCGCCCGCGACCCGCCCCGGCGCCGCGGATAGGTTCCTTCGCCAGCGGCCCGGCGCCGCAGGACCGAACGCCCTCAGGAAACCACCCATGCATCCGACCACTCGGAGCGCGACCCTGCACGTCGTTGCCGCGCTCGCCGTCTCCGCCGGCGCTCACGCAGCGCTCACCTTCCTCGCCCGCAACCCCGTTCCCGGCGGCTCTCTCGACAACTCCCGCCTCATCGGCACGCAGGAGGACGGGAGCCCCGCGAACCGCTTCGACGGCTTCGGCTCGGGCATCGCCTTCACCGGCGTCCCCAACTTCTATCTCTTCATCTCGGACCGCGGGCCGAACGCGGGCAACTGGAGCGCCGCCGTCGACAACACCACCTCCTACCGAGGCCGCGCGCAAACCGTCAACATCACGCTCACCGCCACCGCCAACCCGGACGTCTACACCCTCGGCGCCGACAACACCAATACCACCCTCTTTCGCAGGGAGGACAACGCCAACTTCATCGGCCTCTCCAGCGCGTTCATCGGCGCGAACCCGACCCAGAACCTGCGCCTCGACCCGGAGGCGGTCTGCGTCGGACCCGATGGCTCGATCTTCATCTCCGACGAATACGGGCCGAACGTCTACCGCTTCGACCGCACCGGGAAACGCATCCGCGCCTACGCGCTCCCGCCGAAGTTCCTCATCGCCAACCCCAACCCCCGCGGCAACCTCGAACTGCCCCCGGGCAACACCTCCGGCCGCCAGGCCAACCGCGGCCTCGAAGGCCTCGCCATCACCCCCGACGGCGCCAGGCTCTACGGCCTGATGCAGAACGCCCTCATCCAGGACGGCGCGCTCAACGCGAGCAACGGCCGCATCGGGCTCAACAACCGAGTGCTCGAGATCGACGTCGCCACCGGCGCGACACGCGAGTTTGTCTACGTTCTCAACGCCGCCTCGAACGGCTGCAACGAACTCCTCGCGGTCAACGCGACACAGTTCATCTCGATCGAGCGCGACGGCGCCGGCGGGACCGCGGCACGCTTCAAGCGCCTCTACCTCATCGACACCACCGGCGCCACCGACGTGAGCGGCATCCCCTCGCTGCCCACCTCCGGCCTGCCCGCCGGCGTCACCCCCGTGGCCAAGACCCTGCTCGCCGACTTCATCAACGGCGCCGGCATCGAGCCGGCCTCCTTTGGTCGTTTCCAGGCCGCCCTCACCCAGACCACCACCTTCGACCGCTTCCCGGAGAAACTCGAAGGCCTCGCGTTCGGCCCGCTCACCGCCGACGGCCGTCGGACCATCCTCGTTTCCACCGACAACGACTTCGTCTCCGGCTTCAACGAGGTCTGGGCCTTTGCCCTCGACGCCTCCGACCTGCCGGGCTACGTCCCCCAGCAGTTCCCCGTCGGCTACGCCTTCCCCGTCGCCCCCTGCGCCGGCGATGTCACCGGCGACCGCGTGTGCGACTTCGCCGACCTCAACGCCGTTCTCACCAACTTCGGCCAGAGCGGCCCCGCCATGGGCACGGGCGACCTGACTCGCGACGGCGCGGTCAACTTTGGCGACCTCAACGCCGTGCTCACCTCCTTCGGGTCGGCTTGCTGATCCGACGCCGCCGACCCCGACCGAGTCATTCGGCGCCCGCTCCTGCGTCCAGGAGCGGGCGTTTCCTTTGGTTCGGCGGCGCCCCCTGACGGGTGGCGTTCGGACGCCACGCAGCCGATACTGAGCCTGAGGGTCAGGCCCGCGGACCGGCCCGCTCTGGGAGACAACCGCCATGAGGCTCATCAAGCGCCTGATCTTCGTCGTCGTCGGCCTCGTGGTCCTGCTCGTCGCCGCGGTTGCGCTGGCGATCGTCTTCGCCAACTCGATCGCGCGCAAGGGCATCGAGACCGGGGCGACGCTCGCTCTGGGCGTGAAGACCACCCTCCGCGAGGCGGATGTCGGCCTGCTCAGCGGCCGCTTCGGCCTCTCGGGCCTTGATGTCGCCAACCCCCAGGGCTTCAAGTCGCCGCACTTCCTGGCCCTCGGCAGGGGGGAGGTCAGCGTCTCCCTCGCCTCGCTGAACTCGCCCACCGTCGACATCCCGTCCTTCGCGCTGAGCGATCTCGACGTGAGCCTCGAGCGCAAGGGCGACGGGGCGAACTACACCGCCATCCTCGACAACCTCAAGCGGGCCCAGGACGCCGCCGGAGGCTCCGCCGACCCCAAGGCGCCCAAGCCCGCGCCCTCGGGCGAGGGAAAGAAGTTCGTCATCCAGAATCTGGTGCTGAGGAACATCAAGATCCATGCCGACCTGGTCGGAGGGCCCATCGGCGACGCCGCCAAGGTCACCGTCCCCATCGACGAGATCCGCCTCGAGAACGTCGGCAAGACCGGCACGGGTGTCGGCGGCACGGGCGTGACCATGGGCCAACTGACCAGCATCATCGTCCAGGCCGTGCTGGCCGCGGCGACGGAGAAAGGCGCGGGGATCATCCCGGGCGCCATCCTGGGCGAACTGCAGGGGGGCCTCGCGGGCCTCGACGGGCTCAAGAACATCCCGATGAAGGCCCTGGGCGACGTCAAGGGCGCCGTGGAGAAGGCCGGTCAGGACGCCGAGAAGGCCGTCAAGCAGGGCCTCGACGACGTGAAGAAGGGCATCGAGAACATCATCCCCGGAAAGAAGTAGCCGCCCGGGCGAGCGAGGACAACGCGCCCCGGTACTATCTGCGAAGATGCAAGCCGCACTCTTGCCCAGGGAGCCCGCATGCCCGATGAGAGCAACGTGAAGATCGCCGGCCTTCCCTACTTCGAGGACTACCTCCGCGAGGTCCTGCGGCCGCGCGTCGAGCGCATCATCCAGCGCGACCAGGCGTCCTGGCAGGACATGGTGTGGCAGGCGGTCATCCAGCAGGTGCTCGCCGAGCAGCCGGTTGGCAGCCACCTCGACGCCTCGACCATCGACCGCATCCTGCGCGATGTCCTCGGGCTCCGCATAGACGCGTCGATCTCCGCATCCTTCCAGGGCCCCGGGGCGGGCGGTCCGCCCGTGCGCACCCTCGACGCCGGCGACCGCGCCGGCCTCGCGACGGTCGCCTCCGCCCCCATGAACGGCGCCCCCGATGACGCGGTCATCATGGACCGCCGGGGCGAGGGCAACCCGCTGCTCCGCGCCGTGGTCGGCCCGCGCCGCGCCGGCCCCGGCGGCCGCTGAGCCGCTCGCTCACCGCTTCTGCGCCGCTCCCAGCGTGATCGGCCCGGGCGGGTACGCGCCGAGCCGTTGCCGCAGCCTCAGATCATCGACGACCAGCGCCTCGATGTCCTTGGCCTGCCCCTCGAGGTAATCGGCCGTGGCCAGCGCGGCCGCGCCGGGATCCGCGGCCTTCGCGGGCACCATCTGCCCCAGCCGCACACGCCACTCGTTGAGCATATGTTGCTGGCGGAACACCCCGGCGATGATCGCCGCGTGCCGGCGTCGCTCTTGGAAGCGCCGGCCGAGCGTCGCGTAGAACTGTCGCACAGCGCCGGCGTGCGCCTCATCGCTCGACACAAGGGCGCGCACCCCCTCGGGCGCCTCTTCGCCCACCATGAGCACGCCCAGCCCGTGCCCGTGAAGGAACTCGAAGCCCCTGTGCCTCGCCGTGATCTCGCCCCAGAATCGCCACACGCCGAAGCCCTCCTGGCGCTCCTGCGTGTCGTGGAACAGGACGACTCCTTGCCGGCTCACCTTCGGCATCCACGTCTCGAAGTCGTGCCGCACCGCCTCGTAGGTGTGCAGGCCGTCGATGTGCAGCAGGTCGATCGAGCCGTCGGCGAACTGGCCGACCGCGGCATCAAAGGTGGTCTGCAGCAGCCGCGAGAAGCCCGAGTAGAGAGGGTCGTGGTGGGCCCGGAGCCCGCGCAGGACATCCTCGCCGTAGCGCCCCGCCTGAGCGTCGCCCCGCCATGTATCAACGGCGACGCACCTGCCCCCGGTCCCGAGCGCCTGCGAAGCCTGGCACACCGCGCAATAGGAATCGCCCTTGTGCGCTCCCAGTTCCACGTACAGCGAAGGCCGGAGCATCTGCACCAGCGCGAACGCGAACGGGATGTGCTCGATCCACGCCGAGATGTCGGAGATCAGCCGGGGGTCCTCGAAGGCCAGCGGGTACAGCAAGGGATTGAACGATTGCTCTGGAGGCGTCATCGCCGGGTTTTCTCCGAGGCTCGAGGGTCCGATGTGCTCGCCGCTCAGTATCGGCCGTGGGGGGCGCCGCCGCTTCGGCCCCGGGGGCGCGCAAAGTGGCGTCAGTCCGGGCCTTCGTCGTTGACTCGTCCTGCGCCGGAAGTACAGTCCGCTCACAGGTTCCCCCCGGCGGGGAGAGGGTCATGCCGAGATCGAATCGCCAAGCCATGCCGCGACACCGACCTCAGAGTCGGTGGCTGTTCGCCGCCCTGGCGGTTGTGGCGGCGTTTCTCCTGCGGCCCGGAGCGGCCTTGCTCCACGCCGCGGACGGGTGCTCCGCCGCCTCTTCCACAAGCGCTCCGGCAAAGAAGGCCCCCGGCCCCGAGCACGCCCCTGCCGCCTGCCCCACCTGCGCCGCGCTCGCGCAGCAGCGTGACTGGATCGTCCCGCCCGGGGAGAGGGACTCCGCCCCGCCGGAGATGGTCGTTTGGGCCGATCCCGACGCTGACGACTTCGTTGCGGTGACGATTGCCCGGGGTTTGCCCAAGCCGCGCGGGCCCCCGGCCGTACTGTGATGTGATCTGACGCTCGCGTTGTCGCGCGTCGCTCTGCCGGGTTCTGGTGGCGGTTATCGGCTGCTCCCGGGTCCCGGTGTCGCTCGGCTGTGCATCACAGGAACACCTCATGCCTCGCCGCGGATTCACCGTCGTCGAACTGCTCGTGGTTGTCGCGATCGTCGGGCTGCTGATCGGCGTCCTGGTGCCGACGCTGTCGGCCGCCCGCGCGACCGCTCAGGCGTCCGCCTGCCTCGCCAACATGCGCACGATGTCCACCGCGTCGCTCGCCTACTCGAGCGACCACGGCGGCGATCTGATCGATGTCGGCCTCCCGCACGGTTCCGCCGGCGTGGCGTCCAACGAGGCGGGCTCGTTCATCACGACGCTCTCGGGGTACACCAAGACGTCGATCGCCAGGCACTGCCCGACCGACAAGTCGGCCCTCTGGCCCATCGAGGAGGGGGGCGACGTGGACATCCACGTCCAGCCGCCGCCGACCTACCGCAAGACGTCCTACGGCATGAGCAACTTCCTCTCCGCGGCGTTCCCGTTCCCCGATCCGGACCATCCCCCGGCGCGCGAGGTGTTCCATGCGCGCGAGGGCGAGACCTCCTACAAGCGCGACCGCGTGAGCAAGCCGTCGCTCGTGATCCAGTTTCTGGAGATGACCGACGATGGCGACTACGCCACCTCCGATCACGTCCACCTCGAAGACCTGTACAACCCCGGCCTGGCTCCGGACTATTACCCGATCGTGGCGGCAACCATGATGAAGATCGACCGGCACGGCGGGAGGGCGCCGACCGGCGTCAACGCCCAGCCGACCCCCAAGGCCGCGGAGTCCAAGGCCAACTACACGTTTCTTGACGGGTCGGCCCGCACGCTTCCGTTCAAGGAAGCGTTCGCGTCGCCGACGGTGAACATGTTCGATCCGCGGCTCACGCAGCGATGACGCTCAAGAGCCGCTCCTCGGAGGCTCCATCATGCATCGGTTGATTGTTCTCACCCTCGCGGCGCTGTGCGCTGCGCCCGCGCTCGCTCAGCACGCGGGCGACATCGTCCTCGCGGTCCGCAACGGCCGCATCCTCACCGGCGTCGGCACGCCGTCGGCCGGCACGTTCGTCCCCACCCGATCCTTCGACGTCACCCTCGGCGCCACCGGCGTCCCGCTCTTCAGCAGCAACCCCGGGTATGACTGCGAGCCCGGCACATTCAACGGCTTTCAGCCGGTAGGTTTCAACATCGCCGACCGCCTGTGGTTCTGGAACGGGTCGACCTTCGTCCAGACCTCGGGCGAGGTCATGCAGATCAACGTGGGCGCCACCGTGCGCGTCAGCGCCGAGGTCCCGGTCGCCGGCTTCGCGATCACCGCGGGCTCCACCGGCGAGTGGCACAACCACCTCGGCATGACGCTCCAGCGCGGCTCGGCTCCGGCGGTCACGCAGGGCGTGTATCTGCTGACACTCGAGATGTTCAGCGGCTCTCTGCAGAACTCCCCGCCGCACTACCTCGTCGTCCGATCCAATGCGTCACAGGATCCCGCGCCGGCTGAGGACTTTGTCCGCACCCGGATCGTCCCTCCGATCCTCGCTGGCGACGCCGATGGCGACGGAGTCGTCGGGTTCACCGATCTGAATCTCGTGCTCTCCGATTACGGCGTCAGCGGGCGCTGGCTCCGGGGCGACGTGAACCGGGACGGCGTGGTGGACTTCCTCGACCTGAACATCGTGCTCAGCGCCTACGGTGCCCATTGATCAACCGGAGGGAATCACCATGCGAATCCCGATGATCGGCGCGCTCGCCGCGCTCTGCTCTTCCCCGGCCTCCGCGATCGATGTGCTGCTGACTCCCGACCGCGCCGCGGGCGTGCTCCGCACCGGCTCGTTCAGCGACGCCCTCGGCGGCGTGGTGGCGGCGCGCGAGCGCGTGTTCACCGGCGAGTTCGGCGCGGCGGATCCATCCCAGCCGAACTTCGCGGATGAGCCCGGCTTCCACGCGCTCGACGGCGCCTTCGCCGCGGGCGACTCGTGGGGCTTCAACATCACCGACCGGGTGCACCGGTGGGACGCCGCGGCGCGGCACTTCGACGCGGTTTCCCCCTACTCCATCACCATCTCGTACGCGGGCGGGGCGCTGAGCGCGACCTCGCCGACTGCCCCCGGCAGCTTCACCCCGGGCTTTTCGCTCATCACCCCGGGAGGGGAGATCGACAACCACCTCGACATCTTCCTGAACGCCCCTGCGTCGCCCGATGCCGACGGGATCTACATGCTCCGCCTCAACCTTTTCGCGACCGGCCTGGGTCCGTCCGAGGACGTCTATCTTGTGCTCAATCGCGGGCTCACCGCGTCGGAGGCCGCCGCGGCCGAGCGCTACGCGCGCGACAACCTTGCCCCGGCGCCGGGAACGGCCGCGGTCCTTGGGCTCGGCGCGGCCGCCTGGGCGCGTCGCCGGCGCTGAGCCCGTCTCCCTTGCAGGTCGGATGCAACCGCCCGGCCTCACGGCCGGGCGATTGTCTTTTTGGCGGGGGCGAACGGACACGCGGCCGATGCAAGGTGCTACCCTCTCCGGCCCTTCGGTCGGACGATACCGACCATTCCCCTAGCGGCGGCCGTTTCCTTCATGCTCGAGCAGATCACCGAACTCGTCTTCCACGTCGACGAGGGCATCCGCGCCCTGTTCCAGCACCACGGCGTTGTTTCGTACCTCCTGCTCTGGCTGATCGTGTTCATCGAGACGGGGGTGGTGATCTTCCCGTTCCTTCCCGGGGATTCGCTGCTCTTCGCTGCCGGGGCGGTCGCCGGGGCGGGGATCGCGGACCCCTGGGTTCTTGCGGTGGTGTTCATCAGCGCCGCGATCGCCGGGGACAACTGCAACTTCTGGATCGGGCGCCTGATCGGCCGGGGGCTGATGAAGCGCGATTACAACCGGCTGCTGAGCAAGAAGAATCTGGTGATGACCCAGGCGTATTTCAGCCGCTGGGGCGTCCTGACCCTGATCCTGGGCCGGTGGATCCCGATCGTGCGCACCTTCGTGCCGTTCGTCGCGGGGCTTGGGTCGATGCGCTACCCGGTGTTCGTCCTGTGCAGCGCCGCGGGCACGGTGGTGTGGGTGGCCCTGGCCGGCGGGGCCGGGCTGCTCTTCGGGAACATCCCGTTTGTCAAGAACAACTTCTCGCTGGCGATGCTCGCGGTGGTCGCGATCTCGATCACGCCGATCGCGATCGGTGTGCTGCGCAAGCAGTGGGGCAGCCGGCGGCCCGCGCCCGGGCCAACGCAGCCCGCGCCGGAGCCGGCGCGGCCGTCTCAGGCCGCGGAGAAGCCCGCGCCGGCCCACCAGCCGAGCGCGTGAAGCGCGCCGGCGGCTGCCCCTACGATCCGGGCGATGAACGACCTCTGGGCCGATCGCCGCGCCGCGGCACGCAAGGCGGTGGAGCCGCTCGCTGTCCGCATGCGCCCGCGCACGCTTGAGGAGTTCGAGGGCCAGGAGCACATCCTGGGCGAGGGCAGGCTGCTGCGCCGGATGATCGCGGCCGGCTCGCTGACCAGCGTCATCCTGCACGGGCCCCCCGGGACCGGGAAGACCACGCTGGCGGAGGTCATCGCGCGGACGGCGCGGCGCCCCTTCGAGCGGGAGAACGCGGCGAACGTGAGCGTCAGGCGGATCCGCGAGATCATCGACGCCTCGGCGGCGCGGATCGAGGCCTCCGGGGGCGGAGCCGGCCCGGCCGTGCTGTTCCTCGACGAGATCCACCGCTTCTCGCGCTCCCAGCAGGATGTCCTCCTGGGCGACGTGGAGCGCGGCGTCATCACGCTCATCGGCGCGACCACGGAGAACCCCCTCTTCGCCGTCAACTCCGCGCTGGTGAGCCGCTCCACGATGCTGCGGCTCGAGCCGCTGACCGAGGCCTCGGTCGCCCGCCTGCTCCGCCGTGCCATCGGCGACCCCGAGCGCGGGTACGGGCGGCTGGACGTGGCGGTCAGCGACGAGGCGATCGAGCATTGGGCCCGCGTCTGCGACGGCGACGCGAGGCGGGCGCTGACGGCGCTGGAGGTCGCGGTACTCAGCCAGACCGGGAGCGGGACCGGCGGACGCATCGAGGTCGGCCTTGCGGCGGCCCAGGAATCGATCCAGCGGAAGGCGCTGGTGTACGACGCGACGGGCGACGAGCACTACGACTCGATCAGCGCGATGATCAAGAGCGTGCGCGGGAGCGACCCGGACGCGGCCATCTACTGGATCGCCCGGATGCTCGAGTCGGGCGAGGACCCCCGCTTCATCGCGCGGAGGCTGGCGATCCTGGCCAGCGAGGACGTGGGCAACGCCGACCCACGCGGGATCATGGTGGCGGCGTCGGCGTGGGAACTGGTGGAGCGCGTGGGCATGCCCGAGGCGCGGATCATCCTCGCCCAGGCGGCGATCTACCTGGCGCTGGCGCCCAAGAGCAACGCCAGTTACCTCGCGATCGACGAGGCGCTGGCGGACGTGCGCTCGGGGCGGACTGTCGCCGTGCCGCTGCACCTCCGCGACGGGAACAAGGTCCGGAGCGAGGGCTCGCCGGTAGACGGGAAGGGCTATGAGTACAGCCACAACGCGGCGTCCGGGACGTCGATCGGTGGGGTGACGGGCCAGGACTACCTCGGCATCGACCGGCGGTACTACCGCCCCGCCGGCCTGGGGACCGAGGAACTGCTGCGCCGGCGGTTGGACGAGGTGCGCGCCGCCCGCGACGCGCAGCGCGGAGATTAAGGCGATGGCCGCGATGGTGCTTCTGCTCCACGAGACGCCGGACGGCGGTTCGCACTTCGATTGGCTGATCGCCCGCGACGAGGCCGGCCCTCTGGTCTCGTTCCGGGTGGCGGAGCGCGTCGACCTCCCCAGCAGCGAAGGGGCGATGGAGGTCAGGGCCGCGAGGGCGCCCGACCACCGGCGCGAGTACCTGAAGCGCGAAGGACCTCTCTCGGGCGGTCGCGGAAGGGTGACCCGCGTGGCTTCGGGACAAGCGTCCATCGAGACCGACCGGGCCGAGGAGATCGCGTTCTCGGCGCGGTGGGACGGCGCCGAGCGCGGCGTGTGCGTCCGCGGCGCGCCGCGGGCCGAGGGCGGGTGGGTGCTCGAGATCCGCGGCGAAGCGCCCTGATCGTCAGGCCGGCGCGCCCAGCGCGAGCGGCCGGCGCGGGTCGAGTCCCGGCACGGCGGCCATGAGGCGCTGGGTATACGCCTCCCTGGGGGCGCCGATGACCTCGGCGCAGGGCCCGCGCTCGACGATCCGCCCGCCCCTCATCACCGCGACCTCGTCGCACATGTGCCTGACCACCGCGATGTCGTGGCTGATGAAGAGCATGCCGAGGGCGAACTCGCGCTGCAGGTCCTTGAGCAGGTTCAGGATCTGGCTCTGCACCGAGACGTCGAGGGCGCTGGTGGGCTCGTCGCAGACGAGGAGGCGGGGGCGCAGCGCGATCGCCCGGGCGATGCCGATGCGCTGGCGCTGGCCGCCGCTGAACTCATGGGGGTAGCGCGAGGCGGAGTCGGCCGGCATGCCGCATCGGTCCAGGAGTTCCGCGGCGCGGGCGCGGGCCTCAGCGCCCCGGGCGATGCCGTGAACGATTAGCGGCTCGGCGACGATGTCGCCCACGCGCATGCGGGGGCTGAGCGAGCCGGCGGAGTCCTGGAAGACGATCTGCGCCTCGCGTCGCAGCCGCCGGAGCGATGCCGGTGGCATCGCCAGCACGTCGCGGCCGTCGAAGAGCACGCGGCCGGCGCAGGGCTCGATGAGGCGCAGCGCCGCCCGCGCCGCGGTGGTCTTGCCGGAGCCCGATTCGCCCACCAGCCCGAGCGCCGCCGCGGCGCGGACGTCGAACGAAACCCCATCCACCGCGGCGAACGGCTCGGAGCGCCCGAAGCGGCGCGCGGCGCGGCGCGGGAAGCGCACGGTCAGCCCCTCGACGCGGAGCAGAGGCGGGAGCGCGGCGGCTTGGGTCATGGCCTGGGCCAGAAGCGGAGCGAGGGCTGCACCGCGGCCTTGAGCCGCCGGTTCTCGGCGCCGACGCGGAGTTCGGCCCCCGCCTCGGCCCACTTGCTGCGCACCTGCGCGAACGCGATGGGGACGCCGCCGAGCATCGGGCTGACCACGCTGGAGGTCACGGCCCCGATGATCTCGCCCTCGTCCCCGCCCGATGCGGGGAGGAAGACCGGCGAGCCGGCGAGTGGTTGCGCCGGCCCGGGCGGCCCGCCTGCGGCGTGGATGATGCCGGAGGGCTGCTCCTCGATGCGCAGCGCGACGAGGACCTGCCTGGGCGCGCCCAGGGCGTGCATGCGGGCCACGATCTCCTGACCGAGGTAGCAGCCCTTGGTGAAGGAGACGCGGTCGTTGAGGACGCCGGTCTCCGCGGGGAGTGATTCGGGGCCGAAATCGATGTTGTAGACGGGCCACCCGGCCTCGACGCGGGCGATGTTGAAGGCGTGCCAGCCGGCGGGGCGGAGGCGGAAGCCGTTGCCGGGCTTGGAGGGGCCCTGGGCGCTCCCGTCGTGCTCGCCCCCGGCTTCGAGCAGTTCGTGCCAGACGGCCTCGACATCGGCGGCGCGCATGAGCAGTTCGACGCCGGGCTCACCCGTCGCGTCCTGGCGGTCCGCGATGACCGGTCGTGAGGCGATGGCGAGTTGCGCGACGTGCCCGGGCGTCGCGAGCCCCTCGGCGGCCGGCCCCGAGATGGCGCGGAGCAGGGGCAGCGCCGTCGGGCCGTGCAACGCGAGGCGGTGCCACGCCGGGGTGACGTCGGCGATCGCGACGTCCTCGGTGATGATGTAGGCCGTCAGGGTCGCGACGGCGCGCGCGGCGGCGTGGACATCGACATCGACGAGCGTGCGGGAGCCCGGCTCGAGCACGCGGAGATCGGCGTCGATGCGACCCTTGCGGTTCAGCCAGAAGGTGCGCGCCGCGCGGCCCTCGGGCATGCCCCTGAGGTTCTGCGTGAGCATCCGGTTGAGGAACTCGTGGCGCTCCCCGCCGGTCACCTCGATGGTCGCCCGCTGGGGCTGGTCGAGCATGACGCATCCCTTGCGGAGGGCGGCGTACTCTCCCTCGATGTCGCCGAAGGTCTCGACCACCTCAACCGCGGGGTAGGCCTCGCCGGCGTGGGCGCCTCCGCGAGCGGTCTCGCTTGCTCCCGGGGGCATCCCGTAGGCGATGAAGGAGGCCTCCGCGAGCGCGTGCAGGTTGCGGAGGGGGCTGACGTGGGCCATGATCGGCATGATACGCGCCGCGCGCGCCACCCTTCTTCGTGAGACATCGCACCATGGCCGAACCGAAACTCAATCTCAAGCTGTTCAAGGACCTGTGCGAGACCGCGGGCGCCTCTGGGCGGGAGCACCGCGTGCGCGACCTGATCCGCAAGGAGGTCCGGGGCCTGTTCGACGAGGTGGCCGAGGACGCGCTGGGGAATCTCGTGTGCCGCCGCAAGCCCACCTCGGCGAAGCGGGGCTCCAGGGAGGCGACGCGCGTCATGCTCCCGTGCCACATGGACGAGATCGGGTTCCTCGTGCGGCACATCGACGACAAGGGCTTCATCCGGGTCAACGCGGTGGGGGGCTTCGACACGCGGAACCTGTTCTCGCGCCGGGTGCGCCTGTGCGCGAAGTCGGGCGACATCATCGGGGTGATGAACCCGGGTGGGCGCCCGGTGCACATCGCGTCCGAGGAGGACAAGAAGAAGATCCCCGAGGTCAAGGAGTTCCTCGTCGACATCGGGCTCCCGGCCGACAAGGTGAGGAAACTGGTCGCGATCGGCGATCAGGTGGTCATGGAGGAGCCGTTCATCGAGGTCGGGGACAAGATCGTGAGCAAGGCGCTGGACAACCGCATGGCGTGCTGGCTCGGGATCGAATCGGTCCGGGCGATCGCGGAGGCGAAGTCCAAGCACGCCGCCGAGATCGTCGTGGTGTTCACGACGCAGGAGGAGGTCGGGCTGCGCGGGGCGAAGACGGCGTCGGCGCTGGTGAGGCCTCACATCGCCATCGGGCTGGACGTGACGCTGTCGTGCGACACGCCGGGCGTGCCGGAGGACGAGGCGGTGACGGCGCAGGGCAAGGGCGTGGGCCTGCACGTGATGGACTCCTCGTTCATCTCGGACATCGGGCTGATCGAGGAATTGGAGGCGGTGGCGGTGGCGAACAAGATCCCGCACCAGCGGACGATCCTGGCGCGGGGGGGCCAGGACGGCGCGGCGCCGCAACAGACCGGCGAGGGATGCCGCGCCGCGGGCCTGGTGGTGGGCACGCGTTACATCCACACGGTCACGGAGATGATCGACAAGCGCGACCTGGCCGCCGCCCGGGATCTGCTGGCGGCGTGGATGCCGACGGTGGCATGATCGACGGCGTGCCTACTGCTTGGCTGGCGCCTTGAAGCCCGCGGGCGCGAAGGAGCCGCCACCGAAGCGCACGCCGCCGGGAAGCGGCGAATAGAGCTCGATGCCGATGCGGAACGCCGGCTGGCCCTCCTTTCGCTCCTCGGGAGGGACCGGGATGGCGCAGGCGACGGCCATCATGGGGCCGATGTTGTCCGGCACGTCGGCCATGGCTTTGCGCTTGGCGTCGCGCTCGGGGTAGCCGATCGCGGTCGCGCGCTGGTGGATGGGGCTGTCGTACCAGGCCACGGCCGCGGCCTTGCTCTCGAACCAGCCGAAGATCACGTTCTTGCCGCTCTGCAACTGGCCGACGTCCGCGCCGAGGCACCCCGGCGTCTCGCGCAGGCCCTTCAGGATCGCGCCGACGAGTTCCGGAGTAATGCCGGAAGTCACCGGCGCGCCAGCGGCCGGAACCTGCGGCGTCGCCGGCTGCTGATCGTCAGCCCCCACGGTGCGAGGCTGGATCAGGACGGCGCCGAGGGCCACGCAGGCGGCGCCGGCGCAGAGCATGAATCGAGTGGACATGGGCGGTGCTCCTTGTCTTCGGCGCATCGCCCGGACGGGGGCGCGAGGCCGCGACCGGCGGAGTATCGCAGGAGTCGCGCGTGCCGATGCGGGGTCCGCCCGGAGCATCACGCCAGGACGTTGGTGGCCTGCTCGATGGCCTGGATGACCTGCCTGACCTGGAAGGGCTTCTTGAGGAACTGGTCGAAGCCCTGGCCCTTGAGTTGGGCGGCCTGGCCGTCGGTCAGCTTGCCGCTCATGGCGATGATCTTGGTCATCTGCAGGTCGTCGGAGGTGCGGACGAGGTTGGCGACCTGGCGGGCGCCGGAATCGCCCTCGCCCAGGTGGATGTCGAGGAGCATGACGTGGGGCTTGAAGCGCTGGCACTCGACGCCCGCCTCGAAGCCGTTGATCGCGGTGCGGACCTCGTACGAGGCCTGCTCGGTGAGGACCTTGCGCAGGGCCTCGACGATGTCGCGCTCGTCGTCGACGACGAGGACGCGGGTCTGGCCGGTGTTCAGGCCGTCGAGCGGGATGCCGTGGTCCTTCATGAACCGGACCAGTTGGTTCAGGGGGATTCGGCGGTCCTTGGAGCCGGGAATGCGATAGCCCTTGAGTTGCCCGGAGTCGAACCACTTGGAGACGGTTCGAGGGGCGACATTGCAGATCTTCGCGACCTCGCCGGTCGTCAGCACGTCCTTTGCGAACGCCATAGCGGGCACACTCCGTTGCTCTCGGGGACGGGCCCGGCGCCACTTCGCGCTCGGGTGACCGGCCCTCTCCGTCCGTGGGAAAGGCCGCTCGACAGGCTGTTTCGGCGACGGAGGGTTGGACCTTGACGGCGGTGAGGTTGGACGCGACAAAACCGCGCAGATTGGCGATATCCGGACGCTGACCCCGGTCGCGGGGCTCGGCCGAGTGTCGGGTTGAGCATTCGGGGCGCGATTCGTATTCTGGCCGGCTCGCGGCCCGGGGCCCCATGGTCCGTGGTCGCGCCGCGGGACAAGGACCCTCCTTGACCCGGGGAAGCCTCAACTTTTCGGCCCGAGGCCGCGTATGGACCGGTCGCCGACTGCGCAGCGCCCCTCAGGCCGTCAGGACTCGTTCAGGAGCCGCCCGTGTGTGAACGATCGATCCGCCTCCGAGCCCGCGTTTCCGCCCTTCCGCTCACTGTCGCGGGTCTGGTGGCGCTGGCCGGGCACGTCGCCCCGATCGCCCTGGCGGGCGCCGCCCCGGATGCCCGCTCCCAGCCCGGCGGCGGCAGCGCTCCCGCGGCGGGTGTGACGGCGCCGGCGCCCCGCGATGCCTCCGGTCTCTCGAACGCGCAGCTGCTGCGTGACTTCATCCACTACGTCAAGATCGATCAAGGGGAATTGGCCCTGTCGTACGCGAGGGCATTGCTCGAACGAAAGGTCAGCCAGGCAGAGTTCCTGGGCATCGTGGAGGACACCCCGCAGATCGCGGGCCGCTTCGATGAGGCCATCCGCGACGCGATGCGGAACCCGGCGCTGGAGGGCGTGGCGGCGGACCTGTTCCGGATGTACGAGGGCGGCCGCCGCGAGAGGGCCCGCGACCCTAAGGAGATCACCCGCAACATCGGGCTGCTGGACCAGACGCAGCGCGCCCGGCTGCTGGCGCGCGAGCGGCTCACCTCGGCGGGCGAGTACGCCGTGCCGCAGCTCCTCGACGCCACCACGAAGGGCGACAGGGCGGTGACGCAGGCGCAGGCGCAAGACCTGCTGGCGGCGATGGGCGCCGATGCGGTCATGCCCCTGTGCGCGGCGCTGCCGAAGGTTGAGCCGGCGCTTCAGGAGCGGCTGGCCCGGGTGCTCGGGCAGATGGGCCAGAGCCAGGCGATCCCGTACCTGGCTGACACCGCGGCGGGGACCAAGAGCGATGCGGTGCGCGGGGCGTGCCTGGCCGCGATGGCCCGGATCGATTCCCGCGTCGACGCGACGCTCTCGCCGGCGTTTCTTTACGTGGCGCTGGGCGAGCAGTACGCGGCCGAACCGAGCAACCTGACCCGGTTCCCCGGCGAGACGCACCAGCTGCTCTGGACCTACGAGCCGGGGGTGGGGCTGTTCGCGACGCCGATCCGCACCGAGGTGTTCCACGAGGCGATGGCGATGCGGCTTGCGGAGCGCGCCCTGGCCCTCGACCCCCAGGCGCCGAACGCGGCCCCGCTGTGGCTCGCCGCGAACTTCAACCGCCAGCTCCAGTCGCCGAAGGACTACGAGAATCCGGCGTACGGGAAGGACCGCCGCGAGGCGATGTATTACGCGGTGGCCGCCGGGCCCCGCGCCGTCGACGCGGTGCTGGCCCGCGCGATGCGCGACCGCAACACGCCCCTGGCCCGGCTGGCGATCGAGGCGCTCGCAAGGACCGCGGGCGGCACGACCGCGGCGACGGCCGGCGCTGAGCCCACCGCGCTGGTCCGTGCGCTGACGTATCCGGACCGCCGCGTGCAGATCGATGCGGCGCTGGCTCTGGCCGGCGCTCGCCCGTCGGAAGCGTTCCCCGGGGCCGACCGCGTGGCGCCGGTGCTGGCGGGCGCCGTGCGCGACGCCGGGGCGCGGTTCGCCCTGGCCGTCTCGGCCGACGTCGCGCGCCAGCAGGAGTTGAACAAGCGGCTCCAGGCTCTGGGCTACACGGCGCTCCCGCCGGGGGCGTCGCTGGCCGCGGCGGCGGATTCGATCGCCGAGGCGCCCGGCGTCGACCTGATCGTGTGCGATCTGTCGCGCGGGCAGACCGAATCCCTGATCGAGGAGGCCCGCGCCTCGGCCCGGCTCGGGGCCACCCCGGTGCTGGCGCTGCTGGCGTCGGATTCCTACAGCGTTCTTCTGAGCAGGCACGAGAACGACCCGATGGTGCGCGTGGCCCGCGAGGGCGTCACGCCGGAGCAGTTCGCGGAAGCGTCGCGGGCGCTGGTGCAGCGCGCCTCCGGCGCGGCGATGACCCCCGAGGAGTCGGAGGCGTACTCCCTCCGGGCGATCGCTGCGCTGCGCGAGATCGCGATCGGAGGGTCCGACGCGTTCGACATCAACGACGCCCTGCGCCCGCTGATGGCCGCGATCGATTCGTCCAAAGGACAGGTGCGGCTCCAGACCGCCGATGTGCTCGCTCACATGCGCCTGCCCGAGGCGCAATCCAAGGTGATGGACGCCGCGCTCAGCGCGGGGGGCGCCGAGCGCATTGCCCTCATGAGCATCGTTGGGGGCTCCGCGCGGCGGTTCGGCAACATC
>CANJRL010000023.1 GCA_947476675.1 Phycisphaerales bacterium | reverse complement strand
GGGAGGCCGGGGGATGACGCCGGCGGCCCGCGCCCTGCGCGAGCCCGCCCGCGACGCGATGATGGAGCCTCCATGCCGACCGACACCACGCCCGCCGTTCTCGTCACCCGCATCACTCCCGGCGCGATGGACGTGCCCGGCGCCCGGGTGGTCATCGGCCCGGAGCAAGGCTTCGATTCGCCCGAGGCGCTCCGGGCGTTCGTGGCGGAGCACAAGCCGGCGGCGCTGGTGACGATGTACTACGACCGCGTGGACGCGGCGCTGCTCGACGCCGCCGGTGCGCAGCTGCGGGGCGTGGTCAACTTCGCGGTGGGGCACGAGAACATCGACCGGGCCGAGTGCGCGAAGCGGGGCGTGGCGGTGTGCACCACGCCCGACGCCGTCACCGAGGGAACCGCCGACCTGGCGTTCATGCTGATGCTCGCCGCGGCGCGGCGCCTGCCCGCGGCGGACCGCTACGCACGGTCGGACGAGTACCCGGCCAGGGGCCGCCTGGGCATGCACGAGTTCCTGGGCGTGCACCTCACCGGGCAGACGCTGCTGATCGTGGGCGCGGGCCGCATCGGCTACGGCGTCGCGGCGCGGGCGCTGGGGTGGGGGATGCGCATCCTGTACGTGGCGCGGTCGCGGCACCTGGAGTTCGAGTTCGCGCCGCTCGGCGGGCGCCGCGTCGGGCTCGACGAGGGGCTCCGCGAGGCCGATTTCGTGAGCGTCCACACGCCGCTGACGCCCGAGACGCGCCACCTGATCAACGCCGAGCGGCTGCGGCTGATGAAGCCGACGGCGGTCCTCGTGAACACGGCGCGGGGGCCGGTGGTGGACGAGGCGGCGCTGG
Organism: Phycisphaerales bacterium; assembly: GCA_947476675.1. Taxonomy (GTDB): domain Bacteria; phylum Planctomycetota; class Phycisphaerae; order Phycisphaerales; family UBA1924; genus CANJRL01. The sequence goes on along the minus strand of CANJRL010000023.1, from coordinate 27,127 downwards.
CCGAGGCGGTGGCGTCGGGGCGGCTCTTCGGGGCCGGGCTGGACGTGTACGAGTTCGAGCCCCGGCCGATCGAGGCGGCGCGGGGCAACCTGAACATCGTGATGACGCCGCACATCGGCAGCGCGAGCCGCGTGCACCGAGAACTGATGACGGCGATGGTGTCGGCCAACTGCCGGGCGATCCTTGCGGGGGCCGTCCCGCCGAGCCTGCTCGCGCCGAGCAGGTGACCAGAGTCCTCGGGGGCCCGATTCGCGAGATATTCACAACGATGCTGCCAAGGCCGCGCGCGTCTTTGCGGATCTGCGCGCGGGTGGTATGTTCTGAACATGCACATTCATCAAGATGCACGCGGGTTGTTGGCCGCCTGCGCGCTCGCCGCGGGCTCGTTCCGGGCATCCGCCGTTGAGATCGACGGGGCCGGGTTGCGCTTCGATCCTGCGGCGGCGCAGCCTCCGGAGAGTCCTTCGGGGTCGGCAGAGAAGCCGACTGCGGAGGTGGGGCGCCTGCGCTCGTGGGAGATGCCGCCGGTGGTCGTCGAGGGCGAGGCCGGCCCGGGCCTGCGCGAGGAGGAGCGGGTCGGGTCGTACGGGCAGCCGCGATGGACGGCCACGCGCCGGTTCCCATCCACGCGCGTCTACGTCGTGCCCGAGGGCAAGGTGGAGGTGGAGGGGTGGGCCCGGGCGACGGTGAACCGCTCGGAGCAGGGCGGGGGGACCGATTGGCGGTTCCTGCAGGAACTCGAGATCGGCCTGCCGTACCGCTTCCAACTCGACCTGTATCTCCGCCAGGACTACAGCACCGAATCGGACAAGACCAAGTTCGGCGGGCAGTTCGAACTCCGCTGGGCCCTCGCCGACTGGGAGCAGATCTGGGGCAACCCCACGCTCTACTTCGAGTACATCACCCTCGAGAACCGCCCGGACAAGATCGAGCCCAAACTCCTCCTCGGCGGCGAGATCGCCGAGGGCTGGCACTGGGGCGCCAACTTCGTCGCCGAACTCGAGCTCGGCGGCGAGCGCGAGTACGAGTACGCCTTCACCGGCGCTCTCGCCCGCACCATCCTCGACGAGCGGCTCTCGCTCGGCGTCGAGACCGTCGTCTCGCTGACCGACGTGCAGGGGGATCGAGGGAACTTCAATACCTCTGTGGTCGTCGGGCCGAGCATCCAGTGGAAGCCGGCGCACGGGTTCACGATCAATGTCGCGCCGCTTATCGGTGTGACGCAGCAGAGCCCCATCGCCCAGATCTACTTCAACGCCGGTCTGGAGTTCTGACACGCCCGCGTCGTGCCGCGCGGGTACCATTCGTTCGCGATGCGAGCGCCGCTCCCGGCAGGATGGTTCTCGGCGGCTTCATGGGCCGCGTCGGCCGTCGCTCACGCCGGCGCCGCGTTGGCGCTGGGACTGGCGGCGTTGCCGACCGCTGCCCCGCCTCGTGTCGGCCTCCCCGCCGGCGGCGCGAACGGCATCCGCATCACGCCGACGCTCGAGGCCGTCGATCAGCCCGCCCAGACTCCGCAAGCCGCAGGCGGCGAGCCGCTGATCGCCACCGCGCCCGCATCGCGGCGCATCGCCGCGCCGGCGCGCCCGTCGCCGTCATTGCCGCCGATTCTTCTTGAGCAAGCCGCGAGCCCCGAACTCGCGTTGAGTCTTCCGGTTCCGGCTCCGATGGGGCTCGCGCCTGATTGGGTTGCGTTGGCCGGCGAGCCCGCGTTGTGGGGCCCCGCGGCCGCGGAGCCGGCAAGCGCTGACGATGGAGATGAGTCGCGCCGGGCCCCGTTGAGCGCCGTCGCGGCCGCGGAGGCATCGACCGCGTCTGCGGCGGGCGCCCCTCGCGAGATGTCGCCCGCGGTCGGAGGGCGATCCGGTGTCGACGCCGCGCCCGCCCCTCACCCGGGAAACCCGGCGCCGACCTACCCGGCTGAGGCGCGTCGGCTTCGCCAGGAAGGTGTCGTCGTGCTGCACCTGGCCATCGACATTGGCGGGCGCGTCCGCGAGGTGAGGGTCGGCTCCACCTCGGGGTTTGCGCTGCTCGACCAGGCCGCGGCAGAAGCGGCGCGCGTGTGGCGGTTCGTCCCCGCGTCCGTCAATGGCTTGGCTGTTGATGCCCAGGCCGATGTGCCGGTCGTGTTTCGGCTCAGCGGGCCGCACCCCCTCTGAGCCGGCGCGCATCCGGCCGTCGTTCCTCGCTCGGATGATCGCGCTCAGGCTCCGGGCGAGGAGAGGAGCCGATGCGCCCGCAACCGGAAGCGACTCGGAAACTGGGGAACTAGGATTTGAACCTAGACTAACTGAGTCAGAGTCAGTTGTGCTACCGTTACACTATTCCCCAAGGGCAACCGCCGAGTATACCCGGCGAGGCCACCTCGGGAAATGGCGTGTGCGAGCGCCGCGATCAGCCGGCTTGGCGGCCGTTGAGGTTCGGGGGCGCCGCTCCTCCGAACGCCCCGGCCCGCTGCTCCGGGCCCATCGGCCTGGTGGTGCGCCGCTCCCGTGCGTCCTCGATCGAGCGATCAAGCTTGCGGAGGATGTCGCGGACCTGTGTGATCGTCTGCTTCGATGTGCTCATGCGGCAGCCTCCTTGCGCCGGTGCGGCTATCGACGCGAGGCCCCGCACGGTTCGCTGGTCCTGCCTCGGGGCCAAGGCTTGCGGTGCGGTCGTGCCGGTTGTGACGGCTGCGCCGCCGGCCGGGCACTGACCCATCCGCCCGAGAATCGCCGATAGCGGTGGGACGGCTCGCCCGCCCCCGCCCGGGCGTGCGACGCCGAACCCCGAGGCCTCGATGCTCCCCAGCCCAGAACCAGCCATTCTGCTTGTCGCCGCCCCGGACGTCATCCCCGCCTTGGCCGCGTGGATGGGCGGCCGCCGCATCGTCGGCGCTGTCACCACGCGCGACGCGGGAGCCCTGATGGCCGGCGGCGTCCGCGTGCTCGGCGGGCTCGCCAGCCTCGCCGACGCGCTGAGGCTCAGCGGCGCCACCACCGTGGTCGCCTGCGTGCCCCGCGCGGTCCAGGCCGTCACCGACCGGCTGGCCTCTGTCTGCGGCGAACTCGGTGTGGCTCTCCGACACGTGCCGACCCCCGACGATGTGCTCGCCGGGGCCCTCCCCCGCTCCGTTGCGCCGCCCGACGCCGCCGACCCTGACCGGCTGATCGGTCGGTCGTCCCGGGGGCTCACCGACGACGCCAAGGCCCGGGCCAGAAGGCTCCTTGAAGGCAAGCGCGTGCTCATCACGGGCGCCGGCGGCTCGATCGGCTCCGAACTGGCCCGCGTCGTCGCCGCTTTCGGCCCCGCCCAACTCATCCTGATGGAGCGTGCGGAGAACGCCCTGTTCGAGATCGACCGGCGGCTTGCCCGGGAGCACCCGGCCATCCCTCGCCGGTCGATGCTGCACGATGTGGTCGAAGAGCGGGCGACCCGCGACTGGCTCGACCGTCTGCGCCCCCACGTGGTCTTCCACGCCGCGGCACACAAGCACGTGACCGTCATGGAGGACCACCCCGCCCACGCGGTGAACAACAACTTCTTCGGGACCAAGGCGATCGCCGACGCGGCGGTCGCCAGCGGCGCCGTGCGCTTCGTGATGATCTCCACCGACAAGGCGGTGAACCCCACCTCGGTGATGGGGGCGACCAAGCGATTCGCCGAGCGCTACGTCGCCGGGTTGAACCTCGCCGGGTCGGCGACCCGGTGCTGCATGGTCCGCTTCGGGAACGTCCTCGGATCGGCGTGCTCCGTGGTGCCCATCTGGTCGCGGCAGATCGCCGAGGGCGGTCCGGTCACCGTGACCCACCCGGAGATGACGCGGTACTTCATGACCATCCCCGAGGCGGCGCAACTGGTGATTCAGGCCGGGGCCCTCACAGACGCCGAAGCAGCCGGCGCCGACGTCTTCGTGCTCGACATGGGCGACCCCGTGCGGATCGTCGAATTGGCTGAGCGCTTCGTCCGCCAGGCGGGGCTTGAGCCCCTGTTCGTCGACCGTGCCGGCCGCGGAGGCGCGGGCGCACCCGGGTGCATGGAGATCATCTTCACGGGCGCCCGCCCGGGCGAGAAACTCCACGAAGAACTCGCATACACCGGCGAGGAACTCCGCCCGACCCCGGCCCAAGGGGTGCTCGCATGGGCGTGGTCCACCCAGGATTCGCCCGCCGGCGCTGCGCGGCTTGCCGCCGATCTCGAGGCCGTCCGCTGGTCCGCAGATCACCGCGATGTGCTCTCCATGATCGCCCGGCATGCCCCAACCCTCGCCGCGGCCCAAACTCAGCGAGAAGATCTTTCGACAAGGGTAAACCCTTGTAGCAACGGTTCTTCGAAGTTCCGCGCGGGATCTGGACGACCGCAGATCGGCGGAGTCGGCGTGGAATCAGGGGTAACCACCGGGCCAAACCCGACTGCGGCTTGACGTTCTCTTCATGAGGCGGAAGATAGTCCCGGCTCGGTGGATCACCCGAGTCCCCGCCACTCGCGACCATGGACGCTCCGAGCCGGGATGGAGGCATCAGGATGATGCGAAAGAACAGCGCCGTTGAGGCCCAGCGAATCGCGACCGAGACGACCACCGCCCGCGAGAAGGCAGAGGCCCTGCTCGCAGGGCTGATGGAAGCCAAGGCGGAGGCGGAGAGGCGCTTGGCCGCCGATCGTCGCCCCGACGCCTTTAAGGCGGTGACGGGCCGGTCGGCCATGGAGAACGCCATCGCGTCCACGAAACGGATGATCGAGAGCATCGATGAGGCCGTCGCGGGCGCCCAGCGCGATGCCCTGGGCGCGGTCGGGGCGTGCCGCTGACCGCGGCGCAGCCCACCCTCTGGCTTAAGCGGCTCCGACCCGGGGCGACCCTCCCCGCCTATCAGACCGCGCAGGCGGCGGGACTGGATCTCGCCGCGTGCCTCGAGGCCCCCCTGACACTTCGGATCGGGGAGATTGTCCTTGTGCCATGCGGCTTTGCGATGGCGCTCCCCCCGGGATGGGAGGCGCAGGTCCGCCCGCGATCGGGCTTGGCCAGCCGGCACGGTGTGACCCTCCCCAACTCCCCGGGGACCATCGACGCCGACTACCGCGGCGAGGTGAAGGTCGCGCTCATCAACTTGGGCAAGGAGGATTTCGTGGTGATCGCCGGGATGCGGATCGCGCAGATGGTGATCGCGCCGGTGGCGATGGCGCGGGTGCTCGAAACCGAGAGCCTCGATGAAGCCGCCGAGGTGGTCGTGCCGCCCATTACTCGGACGGGAGGCCTCCCGACCCGGGGCGCCGGAGGATTCGGTTCAACCGGCCTCTGACGGCCGCGGAGGTGCGCCGGCCCGGGTTTCTTCTGGACCTCGGCGCCTCGTTTGCCGACGGCGGAACAATGAGCGTTTCTCCCGTGCAGCCGCCGAGCGAACAGCCGGAACCGGCGCCGCCCGATGCCTCTGTCGATCAATCCGCCGATTCGAAGCAGATGCGCTCCCGGGGCGGCCAGGCGCCCACGATGGATTCGCTGCGTCTTCCCGGGCCGACGCTGGAGAAACTCCACCATGCGCTGGATGCCGCCGCCGCGCCCGAGGTTGGCGAGGGGGCGTCGTCCCAACGCAAGTGGAGGCGTTGGGCCATCCCTGCGCGCACGGCGGCGGCCACGATCGCGCATCCCGGCGGGACCACTGTGAGGGTGCTGGTCTCGCCTCGGACGCTCTCCGCCGGGGGCATCGGCTTCCTGCACGGCGGGTTCCTGTACCCCGGGACCTCGGTGATCGTGTACCTGCGCTCGCTGACCAAGGAGATGTGCGAACTGCGTGGGAAGGTGGTGTCGTGCCGGCACATCGGCCGCCACATCCACCACATCGGGGTCGAGTTCCCGCAGAGGATCGAGCCTCGCGACTTCCTGAGCCTGAGCGACAACGAGAACTCGTTCCTTCTGGAGAAGGTCGAGCCCAAGTCGCTCCAGGGGCGCGCGATGGTGATCGCGGGAACCCGCACGGACCAGCGGGTGGTGTCGCACCTGCTGCAGGGCACGCGCCTGGAGGTGGAGTACTTTGACGACGCGGCGGCGGCCCTGGTGGCCGACGTGCACTCCTTCGACCTGATCATGGTCGACGAGCAGGCCGGGGGGATGGACGGGATCGCCGCGGTGGAGAAACTCCGCGAGGCGCAGGTGATGACGCCGACGGTGCTCTTTGTTGGCGATCCGAGCCGCGAGCAGCAGCAGCGAGCCCGGGACGCGGGGGTTTCCGCGACCATCACCAAGCCGCTGCACCGCACGGCGCTGCACCGCGGGATCGCCGAGTTCCTGGTGCTGCGAGGCGGGCTCGCGGTCGCCGCCGGGGCCATCTCGGGCAACCTTCAGGGCGACGCGGACATGCGCAACCTCGTCGAGTGCTTCCTGCGCGACGCGGAGCGGCTCGCCGACGAGATTGACGAAGCGCTCCGGGGCGGGGACAAGGAGAAGGTCAGGGCGGCGTGCGCCCAGCTCCAGGGCGCCGGCGCGCCGCACGGCTTCCCCGCTGTCTCGCAGACCGCCTCGGTCGCGCTGACCGCGCTGGGGCAGGCGAACAGCCTGCAGGCGTGCGCGAACGAGGTCAGGCGGCTGGTCGAGGTCTGCCGCCGCTGCACCGTGGGCTGAGAGGCCGCGCAGCCCCGAAGCGGGTGTTAACCGAGGCTCGCTGCGCGAGGCGTGCGAGGGGTGCCGGGCGTGAGGCGGCGCGGGCGCGGAGTCGGCGTGGGGGCGCAGCGGCCGGCTTCACGGGCCCCCGGGCCCGAGCCGACATTGGGGAGCGTGAACCGCAAGGACGCAACGCCGACGTTCAGCACGAGAACCTCCAACGGGCAAGCCGCCGATCGGGGCGGCGAGGCGCGGAACCCTTCCGACGCGCTGCGCCTGGCGGGGGAGGCGCTGGAGCGCCAGCACGCGCAGCTGGACGGGGACATGCGGATCCTCAGCGACGCCGCCTCCTCGCGTAGGAAGTGGAAGCGCTGGTCGATCCCCGAGCGCCTCGCCGCGGCGACGATCACGCACCCCGGGGGCACGACGACGCAGGTCATGGTCTCCCCCCGATCGCTGAGCGCCGGCGGCATCGGCTTCATCCACGGCGGGTTCCTCTACAACGGCACCGACGTCGTGGTCCACCTGCGCTCCCTGGCGCGCGACATCAGGGAACTTCGGGGGACCGTGGGCTTCTGCAAGCACGTCAAGGGGCACATCCACTTCATCGGGGTGACGTTCGCCGAGCGCATCCAGCCTCGGGACTTCCTGAGCCTCAACGAGGACTCGTTCCTGCTCGAGCACGTGGACCCCTCGACGCTGCACGGGCGCATCCTGGTGGTCGCGCCCACGCGGAGCGCGCAGCGCGTGATCTCGCTGCTGCTCCAGGGCACGCGGCTGGAGATCGAGTTCCACGACGCCGTGGCGTCGGCGCTGGAATCCGACGTGTATTCCTACGACCTGATCCTCGTCGATCAGCAGTCGGGGACGATGGACGGCGTCGCCGCGGTCGAGGCCCTGCGCGGGCAGACGATGACCCCGGTGATCATGTTCGTGCCCGATTCGAGCAAGGAGCAGCGCCAGCGCGCGTGCGACGCGGGCGTCGCGGCGCTGATCCCCAAGCCGCTCAACCGCCGCCTCCTGCACCGCGCCATCGCCGAGTTCCTGCTCCTGCGTTCGGGCTTCACGGTGGAGGCCGGGCCGATCAGCGGGACGCTGACCGAGGAGGTCGAGATGCGCGACCTCATCGAGTGCTTCCTGCGCGACCTCGACCGTCTCGCGGACCAGCTCGAGACCGCCGGCAGGGAGGGCGACCTCGCGGCGGTCAGGGCCGCGTGCTCGGAACTCAAGGACGCCGGGGCCCCCCACGGCTTCCCGGCGGTGTCGCAGGCGGCGACCGTGGCGCTGACCGCGATCGGCCAGGCGGGCACCGTGCAGGGCTCCGCCAACGAGGTCAGGCGGCTGGTCGAGGTCTGCCGCCGCTGCACCGCGGGGTGACAGGCCTTACACTCGCGCCCCCGAACCGAGCGCCGCGGACGCCGCGGCCCGGCAAGCCGGGAGCGGAGGTCGGCGAGCATGGCCTGGATCACGAAGCCCTCGGGGACGATGCGGATCGAGCGTCGATCGGAGCCCTACCTGACGCAGGCGATGCGCGACGAACTGAGCCGCACGCACCTCCCGCGGTACGAGACCCGGATGAGCGCCACGATGCCGGCGCTGCACATGGTCCAGCAGGCGTACCACTGGATCCCGCCGCAGGCTCTCGAGGAGATCGCGGCGTTCCTGGGCCTGGCCCCGGCCGAGGTGCTGGACTGCGCGTCCTTCTACGAGGAGTACTGGCTAAAGCGCCGGGGCCGGCGGCTGATCGGCGTGTGCCGCTCCATCGCCTGCGAGGTCTGCGGCCACGCGGAGATCACCAAGGCCTGCACGCGGCGCCTGGGCGTCGAGCCCGGGGAGACCACGGACGACGAGGGCTGGACGCTGGTGGAACTGGAGTGCCTGGGGTCCTGCGGCACGGCGCCGGTGGCGCTGATCGACCACGACCTGCACGAGAACTTGACGCCGGAGTCGATCGTGAGGCTGATTGATGAAGCAGAGCGGGGGGGCGGGGCTCGTCACTGAGCAAGGCGATCTCCAACGGCCGGGAGCGAGGTCTGATGAAGGGGTATGCGCAGGAGGGTGAGCCGCGGCGTCGTGACGTACGCCCCGCCAACGATGGTCAGCCTTGGAAGCGCGACGAATTGATCCTGGCGTTCGAGTTGTATTGCCGCATCCCGTTCCAGCGCACCAAGGCGACGGACCCTCGCGTCAAGGAACTCGCGGCGCTGCTCGGCCGCACACCGGCATCCGCCGCCCGCAAACTCGGCAACTTCGGGGCATTCGACCCGCAACTCGCGGCCCGCAACATCTCGGGCCTGACGCATGGGAGCAGGCTCGACAAGGCCGTCTGGGATGAGTTCCATGCCGACTGGAACGGCTTGATCGTTCGCGCGCATGATCTGAGGCGCGAGCGTGAGACAGTCAAGCGCGACGCGGAATTGCTCGACTTTCCGAGCGGCCCTTCGGACAAGGTCGTCACGGTCAAACAGCGATTACACCAGGCGTTTTTCCGTGAGGCCGTCATCAGCAGTTACAACGGCCGGTGCTGCGTCACCGGCCTGCCGATCATGGAATGCCTCGTCGCTGGACACATCATTCCGTGGAGCGTGGACGTGCACCGACGCGCCGACCCGACCAACGGTGTGTGCATGTCGGCCACCTTCGACCGCCTGTTCGACTGCGGGCTTGTCACGATAGATGCCGATCTGACTCTGCGCGTCAGCGGGCGTGTCCGCAGGCTGAAGGATCAAGCGACCGCAGATCTTGTCGCCGCGCGGCACGGCCAGAGGATCATCCCGCCTGCCCGCTTTTTCCCCGACCCGGATTGCCTGGTCTGGCACCGAGATAACGTATTCGTCGCCGCCTGACCCCTCCCGAACTCAAAGGAGACACGACAGTGCCCGAACTTATGACCGACACGCTTGCGGCCGGATATGCCGACCTCGTTGCTGGCACGGGAAGTGATGCGACCGACGACCAGCTCATTGCGGCGCTCATCAACGAGGCCGATTGGACCGAGCAGGGTGCGCAAGTAGTCCTCGATCTCGCTCGAAGGTACGGAACGAGCATCCTTCGAAACGCGCTCGCCCTCGCATCCGCGATGCAGATTGAGGACGGTGAAGCAGGACTGTAATCCGCGCTGAACGCCCCAGCGGGGCGTCGGGCTGTAGCCGCGGGTGGGGCGGCGGCGCGGCGCAGCCCGCCGACGCGGAACCCGTGGAAAAGTGGCTCGTCGATCTCCTCTTCGGCCCGGAGGGGCGAAGGATTTCCGATGCCAGGCACGTATTCCCAACTCCTGCTCCACGTCGTCTACTCCACCAAAGGCCGCACGCCGTGGATTACTCACGAAGTCGCGGAGCGTTTGTATCCCTACATCGGCGGCATCGTCCGGGCCGAGAAGGGTGTGCTCTTCGACATCGGCGGCGTGGAAGATCACGTCCACATGTACTTGCGCTGGAGGCCCGACGGCTCGATCTCAGACTTGATGCGCACGGTGAAGGCAAGGTCGAGCGGGTGGCTTCACGACGAGTTCCCCTTCTTGCGCGGGTTCGCTTGGCAGGAGGGGTACAGCGTATTCTCGGTGAGCAAGTCGCAGGAGGGAGCCGTCAAGGCGTACATCGCGGGGCAAGCAGAGCATCACAAGAAGGAAGACTTCAAGTGCGAACTCCTCCGCGTCCTTCGGGCGCACGGGATTGAGTTTGACGAGAAGTACGTGTTCGACTGAACATGCGGGACGCGGTGCGATGCCTCTGCCCCTCCGGGGCAGCTCTGAGATGACGCCACCGTCTCCACGGGTTGCGCTGCGCTTCACCCGTGGCTCTACGCCGGCGCCCCTCCGGGGCTGGGATGGCAAACTCATCGAACGCGAGACCGGCCGACGCGCGGCCGCCATCGAAGACCACGAATGCCATATCACCGAAGCGGGGTTCGCGTTCTGCGGCGTTTGCGAACGCCACTCCGCGTGATCACGTCACCCCAACTCCTCGATCGCCTTCCCCACCGTCGCGCATTCGACGATCTCGACGCCCTTGGGCGTGCGGCCGTCGCCCCGGACGCCTCGCGGCGTGAGGGCGCGGGTGTAGCCGAGCCGCGCCGCCTCGCGCAGGCGTTGCTCAAGTTGGACGACCGGGCGAATCTCTCCTCCCAGGCCGACCTCGCCGACCACCGCGGTGGCCGGGGCGAGGGCGCGCTTGAGGTGGGCGCCGGCGATGGCGAGCAGCAGGGCCAGGTCGGCGGCGGGTTCGACGACCCGCACGCCCCCGACGGCGGAGGCGAAGACGTCGCGGTCGGCGAGGCGGAGCCCGGCGTGCTGCTCGAGCACGGCGATGATCATGGCCAGGCGGCTGGGGTCGAGCCCGCTGGATTTTCGCTTGGCGGCGCCGAGGAAGCCGGTGGCGGTGAGGGCCTGCACCTCGGTGAGCATGCACCGCGTGCCGGACATGACGGGGCACACGACCGAGCCGGGGCGGGGCTTCTCGTCGCGGGCGGCGGGGACGCCGGCGCCCTCGGCGACCTCGCGGAGACCCTCGCCGGTCATCTCGAAGAGGCCGATCTCGAGGGTTGTGCCGAAGCGGTTCTTGACGGCGCGGATGACGCGGTGGGCGTGCAGGCGGTCGCCCTCGAATGAGAGGACGGCGTCGACGAGGTGCTCGAGGAGTCGGGGGCCGGCGAGGGCGCCGTCCTTGGTGACGTGGCCGACGAGGACGACGGCGATGCCGCTGACCTTGGCGAGGTAGACCAGTTCGGTGCAGCAGCGCCTCAGTTGCGTGACCGATCCGGGCGAGGCGTCGAGATCGGCCTTGTAGATCATCTGGATGGAGTCGATGACCACGGCGGCAGGGCGGGCGCGGCGGACCTGCTCGACGATGCGGGCGAGGTTGGTGTCGGCGAGGATCCACAGGTTGTCGGCGATGGCGGCGGCGGTGGTCGGCGGAGGGCGGGTCTCGCCGGCGAGGCGCTCGGCGCGGAGGCGCACCTGGTCGGCGGATTCCTCGGAGGTGACGTAGAGCACGCGCGAGCCCCGGGCGGCCATCGCGCGCAGGGCCTGGAGGAGGAGCGTCGACTTGCCGATCCCGGGGTCTCCCCCGATGAGCACGGCGGCGCCGGGGGTCAGCCCGCCTCCGAGGACGCGGTCGAGTTCGCCCACGCCGGTGGCGAGGCGGGCCAGGGGCGGGGCGTCGGGGGTGAGCAGCATGGGGGCGGCCTGAGGCGCCGGGGTGAGCGCGTCGGCGGCGCGGGGGTCGCCCGGGCTGGCCGAAGGGTCGCCGATGGCGGACATGGCGTAGGCCTCGGCGACGCCCTTCTGGGGGTCGCGCCCGGCGGAGGCTTGGACGCTATGGGGTTCGAGGGAATCCCATGCGCCACAATCGGGGCATTTGCCCATCCACCGGTGCTGGACGGCGCCGCAGGAGCGGCAGATGTAGGCGGTGCGGGCCCTGGCCACGAGGGAAAGGTACCGGTTTCATGGCGTGGGTCTTGGCGGCGGCAATAGGTCGCTGGATTCGCGCGTTCTGCCTGCCGCTCGGGCCGGTTGCCTGGGCGCGGCTTTGAGCCTCGGCCCCGCGTTGACGTGGAACAGATCGCCGGGCAATCTCGCTGAATGGAGGTCCGCCAATGCGCTCGATTCGTCGTGCCGTTCCGATGATGCTTCTCGGTCTGTCCCTGATGTGCGCCGCGGCCCCAACGGCCGCCGCGCGGTCCACGAACCCGCCTCCGCCGCCGACCTCGCCGAGCCCTGCGATCCGCCTGACGGGCGAGTGCCTTGAGCGCATCGCCCACGCGACCGGCGCGACGGTGGAAGACATCCGCGACCGGACGCACTTCACGATCCGCCGCATCGCCGAATTGCACCACCAGGGGGCCCCGGCCGGGGCCATCGTGCAGGCGGGTGAGAACGGCAAGGCGGCGATCAACGCCCGCGCCGCCGCCGGCGCCGACCGGGTGACCACCGAGGCGGCCAACTGCCTCGCGGCGTTGCAGCAGATGAACGCGCCTCAGCAGTTCATCGACGCGATCAACGCGGCGAAGTCCCGCTCGCTCGACGCGATCGGCCGCGCCAGGACCAACGGCCGGGAAGCGATCGATCGAGCGGTGGCCCGCGCCACCGGCCCGGCATCGGCTACAGTTGAATGATCGCGGGCCCGGCTACACTCCGGGGCCGCCGACCGAGCCACGCAGCGCGGGGCCTGGGATCGAAAGGTCCTGGGCCCTGTGCATTTTTTGGGTGGGGAGATCGTGGGTGGCATGCGCGGTCTTTGCAGGGCATGCTCGTTGATGGCCGCGTGTCGTTCCTCCCCTCACCCGGTCGCGGCGCGACCACACTCTCCGACGAGGGGAGAGGGCGGGAGGCGGTGATCACAGTTTGGGTTTCCGGCTCCAGGTTGTGCCTTGGGGCGAGTCCTTGATCTCGATGCCCATCGCGGTGAGTTCGCCTCGGATGCGGTCGGCCTCGGCGAAGTTCTTCGAGGCCTTGGCCGCGGCGCGGGCCTGGAGGAGAGATTCGACGCGGTGGACGAGGTCGTCGTGCTCCGATTCGACTACATGGTTCCGGAACATCGCCTCGGAAACGCCGAGGAGTTCCGCGAGGAAGTCGTCCTTCAACCAAGCCGAGTCTCCAAGCGTTGGTTCGGACGTGCGATTGATCCACGCGTTCACCGCGCCCATCGCGGACGCCACGTTCAGATCATCGTGCATCGCCGCGGCGACATCATCGCGAGGGAAAGTCGTCGCCATCAATCTCGCTTCTGGCATGTCCTGCTCGCCGGAGTGTCCGCGGTCGCTGAAGTCGCGCCAGCGCCCCAGCATCCGCTCCGAATCGATCAGCCCCTGCTCGGTGAAGTTGGCGTTGGATCGGTAGTGGGTCTTGATGAGTTCGAGGCGGATGGCGGCGGGCGAGAAGCCGCGCTCGAGCAGGTCGCGGATGGTGTAGAAGTTGCCCTTGCTCTTGGACATCTTCTCGCCCTCGACCATGAGGTGGCGCACGTGGAGCCAGTGCCGCGCGAACAGGGGGGCGCCGTTGGCGCAGCGGCTCTGGGCGATCTCGCACTCGTGGTGGGGGAAGATGTTGTCTTCGCCCCCCGAGTGCAGGTCGATCGTCTCGCCCATGGCCTCGCGGGCCATGGCGGAGCACTCGATGTGCCAGCCGGGGTAGCCGGCGCCGACGCCCTCGAACTCCCACTTCATGACGTGGGCCGGGTCGACCTTCCAGAGCATGAAGTCGGCGGGGTGGCGCTTGCCCGACTGGTTGGCCTCGCTCACGCGCCCCCCGGCCCCGGCGCGGAGCCTGTCGAGCGTGTTGCCGCTGAGCGCGCCGTACTCGGGGAACCGCTGCACGTCGAAGTAGACGGCGGTCCCGGGCGCGCTCGGAGAGCCGGCGAGGTACGCGAAGCCGCGGCTCAGCAGGTCGCGGATCATGGCCTGCATCTGGGGGATCTTCTGCGTCGGCCTGGGCATCAGCGCCGGGTCGCGCTCGGCGTCGAGCGCGACCCTGAGCCCCAGGAGCCGCGCATCCTCGAGGAACGCGCCGGCGTAGAACTGCGCCACCTGGAAGGGGTCGCGGGGGTCGATGCTGTCGGGCGCGCCCGGGGGGAGTCTGCCGGCCTTCTTGGCCTCGGCGATGCGGCGGCCTCCCTCCTCCATGCGGTCCACGCCGCCGCCGTCGGCGTTGTCGTCGTCGGTCATGTGACCGACGTCGGTGATGTTCATGACGTGGCGGACCTCGCGGGGCCCGGCGTGGGGCCTGCCGTCGGGGCCGATCACCTCGCACAGGGGCGATTCGAGCCACCGGCGGAGCACGTCGGCGGCGAGGAAGGATCGGAAGTTGCCGATGTGCGCGAAGTCGTAGACCGTCGGCCCGCAGGAATAGAAGGTGATCCGCGCGGGGTCGGCGGGGCGGAAATCCTCCACTTTCTTCGTGAGGGAGTTGTAGAGGCGGAGCGGCATGGCGCAAGGGTAGCGGGCGGCGCGCAGGCCGCGAGAGCGCGCCCAGGCGCGGCGCCCGGGGCTTACTTGAGCGAGGCCTTGGCCGAGTCGGTGGCGCTGAGCAACTCGTCCATGGCCTTCTGGGCGCCGTCCTTCACTTTCGTCCACGCGTCGGGCGACGCGGCGCGGAGCTCGCCGGCCTTGGCCTTGGCTGCGGCGATCTTCTCCTGGAGTGTCGAGATGACCTTCTCCATGCCTGCCTTGCCATCGCCCGAGGCGGTGGCGGCGCGGGCCTTGAGGGGCTCGATCAGGGCGTTCGCGGCGTTCACCGCGTCGTCGATGCCCTTGGCCAGCAGGTCGCGGCCGGCTTCGCCGGCGCCGGCGACCGCGTCCTTGGCGCCCTCGGCGGCCTTCTGGGCCGCGCCGGTCACGCCCTTGGCGGCGTCGCCGAGCGACTTCGTCGCCGAGTTCGCGGCGGGCTTGGGGGACTCCTTCTTCTCGCAGCCGGCGGCGGCGAGGGCGCCGGCCACGAGGGCGGCGGTGATGAGCGTGCGCATGTCCGGAACCTCCGAAGTGTGTGCGATCCACGCCGCGGCGGGCGCCGCGCGCGCTGCACAGTCTACTTCGGGCTCCGCCGCCGCGGTTTCACCCGAAGATGCGGCCCACGCCCGCCGCTTCGAGCACCGCGTTCTCCGCGTCGTGCATGCGGGCGGCGTCGTCGTCGTCGTGATCGTCGTGGCCGAGGCAATGCAGGCAGGCGTGCACGATGTAGAGCAGCGCCTCGTGTTCCGGCGCGTGCCCCCGCGCCTTCGACTCGCGCAGGGCCTCGTCCCAGCACACCACGATGTCGGCGTCCATCAGCCCCGATGGGCCGTGCGCCCCGGCGTGGCCCTCGCGCAGGTCGAAGGTCAGCACGTCGGTGGTCCCCGGGACGCCAGCGTGCTTCTCGTGCAGCGACGCCATCTCCTCGTCGCCGACGATCTTGGCCCTGGCCTCGCCCCCCGCCCCGAGCCGGCGCTGGAGTTCGAGGGCGATCCTCGGGAGCGCCGCGCGCAGCGCCCGCATGGCCGGCTCGGGCACGCGGCCGGTGGCGTCGGTCGCCTCGATGACCATCGCGAGCGACACGGCTCAGCGGGCCTCCGCGCCCGGGCGCCTTGCGATGGTGTAGCGGCCGAAGAGGTCGCGCTCCGCGTCCATGCCGGGGGAGCCGTCGTCGTTGGGCTTGGTCCACCCCAGCGCCTCGGCCATCTGCCGCGCCGGCGCGTCGTCGTTCGCATCGAAGGCGATGACCTCGAACCCCGCCCTCTCGAGCGCCTCGCGGGGGAACGGGCACGTGCCGTAGGCCCAGGGGATGTACTCCTTGTCCGGCGGCGCCTGCGCCGGCGAAAGGTTGTAGATGAGCAGGAGCCCTCCGGGCTTGAGGGCCTCGAACGCCGCGGCGATGAAGGCGTCGTTGCTCACCCCGAGTTTGATGAGCCGCCGCTCGTCGACCGCGCGATCCTTCGGGGGGTTGATGTAGCCGTTCTTGAGCGTGTTCTTGCTCAAGATGAGGCTGAAGCCCGAGCCCGCCGCCGCGCGGACGGACTCATCCGCGGGCCAGCGTCCGTTCAGCAGCGTGATCGAGCCTTCGGGGTGATCGGCGTCGGGGTCGAGGCGGGGGATCTCGCCGGTGTCGCCCCGCTCGCCGTAGAGCGCCGGGAGCAGAGGGTCGACGTCCACGCCGACGCACGCCGCCCCGATGGAAGCAAGCATGCGCAGGTGGCCGACGCCGCCGTAGCCGAAGTCGAGGATTCGCGAGCCGGCGGGCTGGAAACCCTGCTCGGCGGCAAGGTCGATGGCCCGCGCGTACGCCATCGGCGTGCCGTAGCGCGTGAGGTAGTAGAAGCGCTCGTCGAGCGTCAGCGGCTTGAGCGCGGCGCGGCGGTCTTCGGGCAGCGCGTCGGCCTGTGCATCGGTGAAGGCCTCGCGCGTCTTCTCGTCGCGGAGCACAGCCCTGGGCCGGATCGGCGGCAGGCCCTTGGCCGCGGCGAGGAACAGGCGCGATGTGGGCGAGCCCACGACCCGGGCCATGGCCTCGGCCTCGAGCGCCAGTTCGGCGACGACCGACCCGGGCGAGGCGGGAGGGGGCGGAGCGGGGCTCTGGGCCGAGGCGGGGGCGAGCAAGGCCGCGATCAGCCAGGCCGAAAGAGGTTGGAAGGAGCGCCGGAGTGTGGGCATGGAACGACTGTACCGGTGGCCGCGGCGCGCGGTTCGCTCGCGCCCGGCGTGTCGGCCGGCGCTGCTAGCATCGTCCCCCCGTTAGAGCCCGACCGACTCGGAGAGCCGCCCCATGGCCGAGACCCCCCAGCCCAGCGCCGCCCTTCCCGCGCCGCCCAAATCGATGGACGAGATCATGTCGCTGTGCAAGCGGCGCGGGTTTGTCTTTCAGGCGTCGGAGATCTATGGCGGGATCAACGGCTTCTGGGACTACGGCCCGCTCGGCGCGCAACTCAAGAAGAACCTCCGCGACGCGTGGTGGGACGATGTGGTGATGATGCCGTGCTGGGGCCGCAAGGGCCCGACCGGCGACGCGGTGCGCACCGTGCCCCTGGACTCGTGCATCATCCAGAACCCGAAGGTGTGGGTGGCGAGCGGGCACGTGGCGGGGTTCAACGACCCGATGGTGGACGACAAGGAGACGAAGCAGCGATTCCGTGCGGACCATCTGCAGGGGCTCTTTGGGCTTCTCCAACAGGACACTCACGGATTAGCGCGACTAGTTCCGACAGGAGGCTACATCGATGGACGCACGCCAGTTGCAACGGTCGTTGCGTCGAGTCAGCACGAAGCGTTCGATCTTCTGAGCGGAGATAGGAAGCTTCAGAAAGCGGCTGGCTACAGCAACCTCAGGTATTCATCGCAGAGCCAGATGAACGAAACGGGCGGCGTTCATGTGTTCTTCGAGTTTCGCGGCCAGGACGCTGAGGGCTATGTCTACGGTGTAGATCCGGAGGTGATGCGCAACTCTCCTGAGCAAGTTCCCTCACCGTTTACCGGGAAGCCGGGCGGTCTTACGGCACCTCGCCAGTTCAACCTCATGTTCAAGACCTACATCGGCGCCACCGCGACCGAGGACGACATCGCCTACCTCCGCCCCGAGACCGCCCAGGGCATCTTCATCCACTTCAAGAACGTGGTCGACACCACGCGCGTGCGCATCCCCTTCGGCATCGCGCAGACCGGCAAGGCGTTCCGCAACGAGGTCACGCCCCGCAACTTCACCTTCCGCTCGCGCGAGTTCGAGCAGATGGAGATCGAGTTCTTCTGCCACGAATCGGAGGCGATGGCGTGGTACGCCTTCTGGCGTGATTGGCGCATGGAGTGGTGGCGCTCGATCGGGCTGGGGGGCGGCAACCTCATCCTCCGCGAGCACGAGAGGGACGAACTGGCGCACTACTCCAAGGCCACCAGCGACATCGAGTACCGCTTCCCCTTCACCGCGCCGGGCTACGGCGAACTCGAGGGCATCGCGTACCGAGGCTGCTACGACCTGCAGCAGCACCAGGAGCACAGCCGCGTCAGGCTCGACTACTTCGACACCGAGCGGGGCGAGATCGGGCCCAACGGCCAGCCCAAGGGCGAGCGCTACCTGCCCCACGTCATCGAGCCCTCGGCGGGGCTCGACCGCGGCGTGCTGGCGCTGCTCTGCGAGGCGTTCACGCCCGACCCGGCGCGGCCCTCGGGGGTGGTGATGAAGTTCCATCCCCGCGTCGCGCCCATCAAGGCCGCGGTCTTCCCGCTGGTCAACAAGGACGGCATGCCCGAGGTCGCCGACCGGCTCGCCGCCGACCTGTCGAAGCGGTTCGCGCGGCGGGGGTTCATCGAGAGCGACGCGAAGCAGTCGATCGGCAAGCGCTACGCCCGCATGGACGAGGCGGGGTGCCCCTTCTGCTTCACCGTCGACGGCGATTCGCTCACCGCCCACACCGTCACCGTGCGCGACCGCGACACGCTGTCGCAGGAGCGCATCGCAATTGACAAGGTGTGCGACTACGTCGGCGAGAGGCTCGGCGAGGGCTGAGCCGGCTCATCGCCTGACCGCGATCCCGACCATCGTGCGGCCGTAGAGCGCGTCGGCGCAGTTCTGCATCCGCGTGCCCGGCGTGTCCCCGAACTTCGAGCGGCAGGCGGCGCGGATGACCGGCGCCAGGAAGCCGAGCAGGGTCGAGGTCGAGCCGCGCTTGTCGCACCGCACCTCGCGCAGATCGAGCCCGGCGCGGGCCAGGATGAAGCGGTAGCGGTCGGGCGTGAACGCCGCGATGTGCTGGCGGACCGGGTCGTTGACGTCCGGGTCGAGCGGGCCGTGGGAGTAGAAGTAGCCGGTGAAGAGGAAGCGGATGCGGCTCTTGAGCGAGACGATGTTGGGCGTCGAGAACACGAAGGCGCCTCCCGGGCGGAGGACGCGGGCGATCTCCGCGAAGAACCCGGCGTGGCTCTCGAGGTGCTCGACCAGTTCCGTCGCGGTGACAAGGTCGAAGGCGCCGTCGGCGTAGGGCAGGGCGCCGTGGGCGTCGACGCGGCGGCACTCGATCCCCGGCGCCCGGAACAGTTCCGGGAACATGTCGCACGCGGAGACCTCGTACCCGGCGCGCTGCATGCGCAGCGCCAGCGCCCCCTGGCCGGCGCCCACGTCCAGCGCCCTGACCCCGGGGCCCGGGGCGCGGGCCGCGGCGATGATCGGCATGAGCAGCGCGTGCATCCCCGGGATGGCCATCTCGGCCGGCGCCGCATCGGGCGCGAGGGGGGGGGGCACGTCGATGGGCGCGGCGGGCGGCGTCGGCACGATGGTCCTCGGAGTGGGGGGGGCAAGCATACCGCCCGCGCCCGATGTCTCCTACGATCACCGCATGCTCGAGACGCTCGCGACCGCGCGCGACCTGCTGCTCGTCGTGCTCGGTTTCTCCTTCGTCATCTTTATCCACGAACTGGGGCACTTCCTCGCGGCCCGGTGGGCCGGGGTCCGCGTGGAGGAGTTCGCCATCGGGTTCGGCAAGGCCGCCGCCTCGTACCGCAAGGGCCTCGGCTTTCGCCGCGGCTCCTCGCGCCGCGAGTTTGAGCACGCGGTCCGTGCCGCGATCGCGCAGGGCGGCCCGGCCCCCGCGATCAGCGCCACCGAGTACCGGCTGAACTGGCTCCCGCTCGGGGGCTACGTGCGCATGCTCGGCCAGGCCGACCTCGACCCCGCCGCCACCTCGGCGTTGCCCGATTCGTACACCTCCAAGCCGGTGTGGAGGCGGATGGTCATCATCACCGCCGGCGTGGCGATGAACATGATCCTGGCGGCGGCGATCTTCGTCGCGGTGTTCATGGCCGGGCTCAGGACCGAGCCGCCGATCATCGGCTACGTGCGGCCCGACTCCGCCGCCGCCCTCGCAACGCCCGAGAGCAAGGGCGGCATCGGGCTGAAGCCCGGCGACCGGGTGGTCTCGATCGACGGCACGCCGATGCGGGCCTTCCGCGATGTTTCCCTCGCCGTCGCCATGTCGCGCAAGGACGATCCGATCGAGATCGAGGTCGAGCGCCCGGGCGAGGGCGCGCTCCGCTACACCGCGACCCCCTCGGTCGGCCAGAGCACGCGGCTGCTCGAGATCGGCGTGGGCCCCGCCGTCTCGGCGACCATCGCCGGCGCCGACGCCCGCCGCGCATCGGACCGCAGGGCGATCGCCGACGAACTCGCGCGGCTCGGCCTTGCGCAGGTCGAGGCGGGCGCGACACTCGTCAGCGTCAACGGCTCTCCTGCGACCTCGGGCTTCGACCTCGACGCCGCCGCGCAGGCATCCGGAGGCAGGCCCGTGACCGCGGGGTTCCGCAATCCCTCCGGCGCGACCGTTGCCGTCGCCGTCCCTTCCGTGGCGACGCTCGGGACCGCCGAGATCCCGGACGGGAAGGACAGCCAGTTCATCGCCCACCTCGGGGGATTGCTCCCTCCCCTCCGGGTCGTCAGCCCGACGGACGACGCCGCCAAGGCCGGCCTCCGCGACGGCGATGTGCTGGCCCAGGTCGCCTCGGTGGAGTGGCCCGACACCGCGACCGCGGTGCGCGAGATCAAGCGCCGCGCCGGGCGGACCGTGCCGCTGGTGGTGATGCGCGACGGGCGGCACATCCGGCTCGAGCCGAGGGTGACCAGCAAGGGTCGCGTCGGCTTCGGCATCGCGCCCGCGGCGCAGGCGCCCGCGATCGTCGCGGGGACGCTGGGCTCCCGGCACGGCCCGCGCCCGGCCCGACCCGTCGAGGCCGTCTTCGATGGCGCGAATCTCGTCCCCGGCACGCTCATCGAGCGCGTCAACGGCACGGCGGTGGCGTCCTTCGGTGAGGTGCGCGACGCGCTGCTCGGCTCGATGCCCCCCGGCGGCGGCCAGGTGACGCTCCGCGTGCGCCTGCCCCTGGGCGAGACCTTCGGCGCCGGGCCCGAAGAGGCCGTGCGTCTCGCGGTGACCGAGGCCCAGGCCGCAGCCCTCCGAAGCCAGGGCTGGGAGAGCGCCGCCTCGTGGACCCTCTTCGAGCCGCTGCGCACGACGCTGAAGGCCGACGGCCCCGCCGGCGCCCTCGCGATGGGCCTCAGCGAGACCAAGCGCATGATGATGCGCACGTACCTGACGCTGCTTCGGCTGACCCAGGGCTCGGTGCGCGTGGAGCACCTCAACGGGCCCGTCGGCATCGCCCACCTCGGGACCATGGTCGCCGAGATGGGCGCGATGCACCTGCTCTTCTTCCTCGCGGTGGTCAGCGTCAACCTCGCGGTGCTCAACTTCCTGCCCCTGCCGATCGTCGACGGGGGGCTGTTCGTGTTCCTGCTCATCGAGGCGCTGACGCGCCGGCCGGTGTCGGTCGCCGTCCAGAGCGCCGCGACCATGGTCGGCCTGGTGCTCCTCGGCGCGGTCTTCCTGGTGGTGACGTTCCACGACATCACGAGGCTCTTCGGGGGCTGAGCGGCCGGCGCCTTCCCGCTATCCTGACCGCCCCGTCCCTCCGGGCGAGGCAAAGGAGCGAGCGATGTCGGACATCAGGCGGATGGCGGTTGTCGGCGCCGGGCAGATGGGGGGCGGGATCGCGCTGGTCGCGGCCCAGGCGGGCATCGCCGTCACCGTGCAGGACGCCTTCCCGGGCGCGGCCGACAAGTGCAGGGCCCTGCACAGGAAACTCATGGACCGCGCGGTTGAGAAGGGCAAGGCGACGCGCCCCGACGCCGACGCCGCTCTCGCACGCATCGGGTTCACCCAGAGCATCGACGATCTCGCCGGCGCCGACTGGGTGGTCGAGGCCATCGTCGAGGATGCCTCGATCAAGAAGGACCTGTTCAGGAAACTCGGCGCGATACTCCCCGACCAGCGCGTCGCCCTCGCGACCAATACCAGCAGCATCTCGATCACCGAGATCGCCGCGGCCCTGCCCAAGGATCATCAGCACCGCGTCGTGGGCATGCACTTCTTCAACCCCGTGCCCGTCATGGCCCTGGTCGAGGTGATCAGGGGCCTGCAGACGAGCGACGACGTCGTCGCCCGCACCGTGGCCCTCGCCGAGCGCCTGGGCAAGACCCCGCTCAAGGCCAACGACCGCCCGGGCTTCGTCAGCAACCGCGTGCTCATGCCCATGATCAACGAGGCGTTCTACGCCTGGATGCACGGCGTCGCCGAGCCCGAGGCCATCGACGGCATCATGAAACTGGGCTGCAACTTCCCCATGGGCCCGCTCCGCCTCGCCGACTTCATCGGCCTCGATACCTGCGTGCACATCATGAACGTCCTCGCCGACGGCCTCAACGACGACCGCTACCGCGCCTGCCCCCTGCTCAGGCAACTGGTCACCGCGGGCCGGCTCGGCGACAAGACCGGCCGGGGGGTGTACGAGTACCCGCAGAAGTAGCCCCCATCGCGGCGCCCCGCGCTCCGCCGCCCCTGCTCGCCCAGGAGACCCGCCGTGCCCCACCCCGTCGTACATTTCGAGATCGGCTGCCGCAACTCCGAGAAGACCCACGCGTTCTACCGCGAACTGTTCGGCTGGACGATCACGCCCTACGGCAACACCGCCGGGATGATCGACACGAACGCCCCGAAGGGCCCCGATGGCATGCCCGTCGGCGGCATCAACGGGCACATCAACTGCCTCGGGCACGAGCCCCACAACTACACTCTCGTCTACGTGCACACCGACGACATCGAGGCCAGCCTGAGCAAGGCCGAGTCGCTCGGCGGCAAGACGCTGGTCCACGCGACCGAGGTCCCGGGAATGGGCCGCTTCGCGTGGTTCAAGGACCCGGAGGGCGCCGCCGTCGGGCTCTGGACACCGGCGTCGAGGTGAGCGGCGCCGCGGGGGCGCTCACGGATCGCCGGGCCGCGGCAGGGCCGGCCTGAAGATCACGAACGTCGAGCCCCACGCCGCCCCGGAGACGCGGCATCCCAGCGCCTCCAGCCACTCCGCGGTCTGCGTGTTGCAGTGGTGGAACATCCAGTAGTCGCGTTCGTCGCGCACGAACTCAAGGCCGACGCGGCTGTTGCGCACGCGGGTCTCGGCGCGCGCTTCCCACCGCGCGTCAAGGTCGCGCAGGAGCGCGACGGCACGCTCGCGGTCCACCGTCGCCTCGGCGATGCCCTCGGCGCCAAGGGCCAGCGCGAGCGTCTCCGCGTTCGCAGCCGCGCCGATCTCGCGCCGTCCCAGCGCCCCGGGGTTGGGCACGAGCACCACGCCGGGCGCCCGCCACCACGCCTCGTTGCCCAGCGCGTACCACTCCCACTCGCCGTAGGCGTACTCCACCGCGCCGGTCGAGCCCTCGCCGCGGAGAGCCAAGGGAAACACCAGCGAGGAGTGCAGCCCATAGTCCGCGATGAACACCGGCGCCGGGTCGGCCGGCGCAAGGGGCGGGATCACGCGCGT
The DNA here is from genome assembly GCA_947476675.1 of Phycisphaerales bacterium. Lineage (GTDB taxonomy): Bacteria > Planctomycetota > Phycisphaerae > Phycisphaerales > UBA1924 > CANJRL01. The sequence continues at coordinate 3,744 of CANJRL010000023.1, read as the reverse complement.
GGCGCACCCGGCGTTGAGGAGGCACGCGGCCGCGATCGCAAGCCCTCTCCCGGCGTGGTTCATGTCGGCGAGAGCGTGTTGTCCGGGGCCGTGTCGGCCTCCGGGCCCGGCGGCGCCGGCGCGGGCCTGGGCGCGAGGGGGTGGGGGGTCGGCTCGCGGGTGATCAGGGCCACCCCGTCGGGCAGATGCTGTGCCACCTTGGCCACCACGTCGCCCTCGAGGGCGCGGGTCACGCGCCGGCGCGCCGACTTGCCCAGGATCAGGGTGTCGCACCCGTAGGTCACTGTGAAGTCGAGGATCTCGTCGGCGATGTCGGGCGACGACACGTAGACGGGGATGAACGGGACGCCCTGCTCGCGGGCGATCACCGCCACCGCGCCCAGCGATTCCAGCGCCTGCTTGTCGTCGTCGATCTTCGGCGCGGAGGATCCCGCGACGTCGAGCACGCGGATCTGCCGCACGAAGATGGCGAACAGCGTCGCGTGCCGCCGCCGCGCCAGGTCCACGGCGAAGTCCGCCTGGTTCCGCCCCCGGGCCGCGAGCATGATGCGGGGTCGGCTCAGGTCGATCGCCGGGGGCTCGCGACGGAGCTCGGCCAGCCACCCGGTCGCGGGCTCGGGCATCGGCTCGCCCCCGGCCGCGATGCGCTTCTGGCGACGCGCGACGAAGCGGGTGGCCAGCACCGCGCCGACCACCGAGCCCGCGAACACCGTCGCGCTCATCTTCGTCGAGACGATCGTCACCTCGATCGCCAGCATCACCAGCCCCACGCCCCACATCCCGGCCCGCTGCGCCCGCGTCAGCGTCAGTTCCCGGTTCCAGGCGCTGCACAGCACGTTGATCGTGATCGCCCCGACCACGCCCACCGCGTACAGCTCGGCGAGGATCGTCAGGTCCTGCGCCACCAGCAGCACGAGCACCGGCGCGGCGCACGCCAGCACCAGAGGCAGCCACGGGACGCCGGAATAGTTCAGCCGCGTCGCCGCTTTCGGCAGTTCGCCGTCGCGGCCCATGGCGTACTGCACCGCGATCATGTCCACGATCACCGTGTTTCCCGCGGAGATCAGCAGAAGCCCGAAGAGGATCCCCGCGATCCTCCCGATCGCCGATCCCGTCGTCTCCCCGAACCAGTGCTTCCCGCTCTCGGTCGCCAGCACCTTGACCGCGGTGTCGCGGTACTCCTTCACCGCGTCCGGCGGCTCGGGCGCGGGCAGGCCCTGGGCCTTCGCGGCCTCCAGCGCCGCGGGGGCCGAGTACGTGAAGTAATCCGGCTGCTTCACCTCCGCCAGCCCGGGCAGGCCCGAGAGCGCGATCCCGAAGATCAGGTTCAGCGCCACCACTTCGGCCAGCACCACCCACAGTGCGCGGCGGGAGGTCGTGCGCACCGGCTGCTTCATCAGCCCGGTCATGTTGGCGATCGCCTCGACGCCCGACAGAGCCAGCACGATGCGCACCAGCGAGTGCCACCGCTCCCAGGGGCTGGCCACCGTCTGGTGCCCGGCGGTGATCTCGCCCAGCCCCTTCATGAAGTAGGGCACGCACAACACCGCGACGACCAGCGACGCGCCCAGCGCCGCCAACGCGATGGTCAGCGCGAGCCGCCCGGCGCTCTTGGCGCCGAACCAGTTCACCACCCCCAGCACCAGGATCGCCACGATCGACAGCGGGATCACCAGCGGCTCGGGCGCCCCGAAGTAGTGCATGCCTTCGAAGATCGAGAGCGACGCCGTGACGATGTAGTCGCACATCAGGAGCGTCGCGCCGATCACCGAGAGCAGGGGGGAGATCCGACGCGCGGAGGTGTACACCCCTCCCCCGTCCTGGAAGTGATCGCAGATGTGCGTGTACGCCCACGCCACGCCGGTCATGAGCAGCGACATCGCCCCGAGGAACAGGGGCGAGGCGTGCCCGGTGAAGAAGAACGCCAGCCCCAGCACGTACAGCCGGCTGGTCCCCCAGTCGCCGAAGAGCAGCGCCCCGGCGTGGGTCCAACTCAGGTTCCGGGGTCGCTTGCTGGTCTCGAGCACGGGAGTGAGGGGCCTGAGCCGCTCGACCTCGGTGGCGGTCCCGTGGCGTCGCCGGCAAACTCTTCCATCAGGATACCCGTTCCTGTCAGGCGGCAGCCGGCACGAAAAAACCCCGGAGAAAACTCCGGGGTCAACGTCGGGCCGGGGTGTGGCGCCGTCGCTTAGCGGCGGCGGCGGATGCCGGCGAGACCGGCGATGCCCGCGAATCCCAGGGCGGCGGCGCCGGGCAGCGGAGCGAAGAGCACCGTGTTGTTCACGGTCGTCGAGCCGTTGCTGTCGGTGTAGGTCAGGGTGCCTTCCCAGAGGGCCAGGCCGTTGAGGGCGTCGAGGAGCTGGCTGAGCAGCTGCTCGGGGGTGCCGACCCAAGTGGGATCCGGCTCGTAGGCCATGCCGAAGGTGCCGACGATCTCGGAGATCTGGTTGCCGGCGTTGGCGGCGTTCCAGGCCTCGGCCGAGCCGGCGGAGACGAGCGTGCCGTCGGCGGCGTAGCCGACGCGGGTGTCGCCGTCGAACTCGTTGCTGCTCAGGCCGCCGCCGCCGAAGAGGCTGAAGCCGCTGACGCCCCAGCCGGTCTCGAGAACGTCACGGTTGGTGATGTTCGAGAGGCTGATGGACTCGCCGGCCGAGGCCTTGATGCTGTACACCCAGTGCATGCGGATGCCGTACTCGCCCGAGCCGGGGGCGACCGCGCCGTTCCACGACTCGAAGCCGGTGACGGCGGCCTCGTAGAGGGGGCGGGGGTTGGTGGTCCCGTTGGTGCCGGCCAGCTGGTTGAAGGCGGCGAAGCCCGTGCCGACGCTGGTCTGGCCGGTGCGGACGGCGGTCTGGGCGTTGCTGAACCAGGTCGCGTACGACGACGAGCCGAAGCCGTTCGGGGCGGCGGCGGAGACCAGATTCACGGTGACGGCGGACGCCGAAGCGCCGGTCAGCGCAACGGCAACAAGAGCGGTCAGACGCGTGTTCATGCTTCTCTCCTCAGTGTGGTCTCGGAAGAACCGTTCCAGAGCCTCGGAATCGGCTCTGGGCGAAGGGGAGCACCCTACCGGAGGGATTGCTCGTAGCCAGAGCGTTCCGCGCAAGACTTCGGTGTGGATTCCGCCAAGCCCTGCTCATGCATCGGACGGAAAGATCCCTTGCCGTCGGGCGTACACTTTCGCCATGACAACCGCCCCGACCCGCGGCACCCCGCCCGTCCCCGGCGCTTCTGCGGCGCCCGCTTCCGAGCGGATCGATCCGCAGGCGGTGACGATCTCGGGGCTGGTGCTGGACCCCTGTTACGGCCCTCCGAGCCTCGGCGGGTCGCCGATGTCAGGGATGGCGGAGTCGCTCCAGCACCCCGAGCGCGACCTGGCCGCTCCGGGGCAGTTTCCCTACACGCGGGGATTGTTCCCCCAGGGGTACCGCACTCGGCTCTGGACCATGCGCCAGTTCGCCGGCTTCGGCTCCGCCGACGACACCAACAAGCGGTTCAAGTATCTGCTGGCGCAGGCCAAGGGCACGAGCGCCAACACCGGGCTTTCCACCGCGTTCGACCTGCCCACGCTCATGGGGCGCGATTCCGACGACGGGCTCAGCGTGGGCGAGGTCGGGCGTTGCGGCGTGGCGATCGACACCATCGAGGACATGCACCGGCTCTACGCCGACATCCCCGTCGGCGAGGTGACGGTCAGCCAGACCATCAACGGCCCTGCCGCGGTCATCTGGGCCATGTACCTGG
>CANJRL010000022.1 GCA_947476675.1 Phycisphaerales bacterium | reverse complement strand
TCCGATCGCACGATGCCCGCTCCGAACTCGGGCGACCCCGGGACTCACGCACACGATGGGCACGATCGCTTCGCAGTCGCTCAAGAACGCCTTCCTCCACGGGAGATGGACTCCCGAGGATTCCGCGCGGCTCTACGGGCTTCCCGACTGGGGCCAGGGCTACTTCGGCGTCAACGGCCAGGGCCACGTCACCGTCCTGCCCTCCAAGGCCGCGTCGCCCCAGCACATCGACATCCTCGAACTCATCGAGGGCCTGCGCGAGCGGGGCGTGAGCACTCCGGTTCTGCTCCGCTTCACCGACATCCTGCGCCACCGCCTGCACGAACTGGCCGACGCCTTCCGCAAGGCGATGGCCGAGCACGACTACAAGGGCGGGTACCACTGCGTCTACCCCATCAAGGTGAACCAGCAGCGCCACGTCGTCGAGGAGATCCGCGACATCGGCGGCCCGCTCGGCTTCGGCCTCGAGGCCGGCTCCAAGCCCGAGCTGCTCGTCGTCCTGGGCATGAGCGAGGCCCGGCCCGACATGCCCATCGTCTGCAACGGCTTCAAGGACGATGAGTTCATCGAGATGGTCGTTCTGGCGACCAAGGTCGGCAGGAACATCATCCCCGTCGTCGAGAAGTTCTCCGAGCTCGAACTCCTGGTGAAGCACGCCAAGCGCTACGAGGTCAAGCCCCAGATCGGCGTCCGCGTCAAGATCTCGGCCCGCGGCTCGGGACGCTGGGAATCCTCGGCCGGCGCCCGCTCCAAGTTCGGCCTCTTCGTCTCCGAGCTGCTCCACGTCCTCGAGTACCTCAGGCGGCACGACATGCTCGACTGCCTGCGGATGCTCCACTTCCACATCGGCAGCCAGATCACCGACATCCGCAACCTCAAGAACGCCATCAACGAGCTGACGCACATCTACGCGGAGCTGCGCCGCCTCGGCGCCGCCAACCTCAACCTGCTCGACATCGGCGGCGGGCTGGGCGTCGACTACGACGGCTCCCAGTCGTCCTTCGAATCGTCGATGAACTACACGATCGCCGAGTACGCCGCGGACGTCGTCTACCGCATCAAGAGCGTCTGCGACGATGCCAAGGCCCCTCACCCCACGATCATCACCGAATCGGGCCGCGCGATGGCGGCGTATTCCTCGGTCCTCGTCTTCGACGTCATCGGCTCCTCCTCCTTCGACGCCGCGCCCGAGCCCGATGAACTCGAGGCCGCCACCGCCGCCGAGGCCGAGGTGCCCCAGCCCGTCATCGACCTCATCCAGACCTCCCAGAACCTCACCGAGCGCAACCTGGTCGAGGCGTACCACGACGCCATGCAGGCCCGCGACGAGGCCATGAGCCTCTTCTCCCTGGGCTATATGACGCTGCCCATGCGCGCCATCGCCGAGCGCCTCTTCTGGGCCATCGGCAAGAAGATCATGGAGAAGGCCCAGCGCCTCCGCGAACGCCCCGAGGAGTTCGAGAGCCTCCCCGAGATCCTCTCCGACATCTACTTCTGCAACATGTCCATCTTCCAGTCGATGCCCGACGCCTGGGCCATCGATCAGCTGTTCCCCATCATGCCCATCCACCGTCTGGAGGAGGAACCCCTCCGGCGCGGCGTGCTCGCCGACATCACCTGCGATTCCGACGGCAAGATCGACAAGTTCGTCGACAAGCACGACGTCAAGAAGACCCTCGAGCTGCACTCGCTGAAGCCGGGCGAGCCGTACTACCTCGCCGCCTTCCTCGTGGGCGCCTACCAGGAAACCCTGGGCGACCTGCACAACCTGCTCGCGGACACCCACGCCGTCCACGTCTCCGTCGACGCCGACGGCGAGGTCTCGATCGACGAGGTCGTCGAGGGCGACACCGTGGCGGAAGCCATGCGGTACGTGCAGATCGACGCCTCGGTGCTCAAGGCCGCCATGCGCCGCGATGTCGAACGCGCCGTCAAGGCCAGGCTCGTCACCGTCCCGGAATCGCACCAGTTCCTGCGGTTTTATGAGCAGGGGCTGGAAGGCTACACCTACCTCGAAGAGTGATCGGCGCAGGCCCCCAGCGTCCGCGCAGTCCGTCGAACCCCGCACCCCACCCCGCCGGGCCAAACCCCCGCCGATCGGAGGCGCTCCCATGACCACCCGCCCCGCGCCCACCAAGGCCGAACTCCTGAACCGCCCCGTCGAGCACGTCGACATCACCCGCTTCGACGCCCGGCCCATCCTCCAGGCCTACGGCCGCACCGCGTTCCAGGCCCGCAACCTCGCCCGCGCCGCGGACATCTACTCGATGATGCTGGCCGAGAAGGACTGCGGCGTCATCCTCACCCTCGCGGGCTCGATGATCTCCGCCGGGATGAAGCACGCCATCGTCGCCATGATCGAGAACAACATGGTGGACGCCATCGTCTCGACCGGCGCCAACATCGTCGACCAGGATTTCTTCGAGGGCCTGGGATTCCGCCACTACATGGCCCCGGGAAGCCCCGAGAACCCCGCGATCGCCGACGAGGCGCTGCGCGACCTGGCCATCGACCGCATCTACGACACCTACATCAACGAGGACGAACTCCGCGAGTGCGACGACACCACCCGCGCCATCTTCGACGCCCTTCCCGGGGGCGCCTACTCCTCGCGCGAACTCATCGACGCCATGGGCGCCCACCTCGCCGCCAACCATCCCGACATTCCGGGCGTTGTCCTCGCCTGCTACAGGAAGCGCGTGCCCATCTTCGTCCCCGCCTTCTCCGATTGCTCGGCCGGCTTCGGCATCGTGATGCACCAGGTCGCCCGCCCGGAGCCGGGCCGCCACGTCGCCTTCGATTCCGGCAAGGATTTCCGGGAACTGACCGCCCTGAAGGTGCACACCAAGGCCACGGGCCTGCTCATGCTCGGGGGGGGCGTGCCCAAGAACTTCGCGCAAGACATCGTGGTCGCCGCGGAACTCCTGGGCGAAGCGGCCCCGATGCACAAGTACGCCGTCCAGATCACGGTCGCCGATTCCCGCGACGGCGCCCTCTCGGGCTCCACCCTCCGCGAGGCCTGCTCCTGGGGCAAGGTCGACACCGTGCACGAGCAGATGGTCTTCGGCGAGGCATCGACGCTCTTCCCGCTGCTCGCGTCCGACGCGTACCACCGCGGGGCCTGGAAGGGCCGCCGCGAGATGCGCCTGGCCAACGTTCTCGAAAGCCCCGTCGCCGCCGGCCGCTGAGGCCTCAGGCCGGCAGCAGCCACTTCTCGGCGAATCGCCGCGTGTCCCACACGTAGCGCTCCAGCGCGGTCCGCCGCGCCGCGGCGCCCATGCGCGCCCTGCGCTCGGGGTCGCCCGCCAGCGACTCCATCGCCGCCGTCAGCTCCGACTCCGATCGGAAGACCACGCCCCCGCCGGCATCGACCTTCTCTTCGAACACCCGGATGCCCGACACGACGGAGGGGATCCCGGTCAGCATCGCCTGCACCATCGCCTGGCAGAAGGTCTCGTGCTCGTCCGACGCGCCGACGAAGACGTCCATCTCCCGCAGGAATCCGGGCACCTGCGAATACGGCAGGAAGGGATGCTCGATCACGCCCTCCTCTCCGCGCCCCGGAGGCTCGGCGAAGCCGAGCAGGTGGAGACGGCTGCGCGCACGCAACTCGGGCCGCATCGCCCCGAAGGCACGCCGGACCATGTCCGCGCCCTTCCACGGCGCATCGAGCTTGCCCAGCATGACGAAGTTGACCGGCGCCGCGGGGTCGCGGGGTTGCGAACGCGGGAGGTACAAATCGGCGTCTGCGATGCCGTACTCCGCCGTGACACGGCCGGCGACAACACCCCGGAAGGCATCGGCGATGCCGCCATTGACCGCCATGACGTCGGTGGCGGTCCCGCGCAGGAACCGGAGAAACGCCCGCTTGGGGGCCCGGTTCGCCAGCAGCACGGTGCGCACGCCGCGCCCGGCTCGCAGGGCCCGGAGCATCGGGATCAGGCCGTTCCCAACGTTGTTGATGAGCAGGGCGTCCCATCGCCGGCCCAGCAGCCCGGGCAGCACGGCGAGCGAGTTGATCAGGGGCCGCTTGATCCGCAGGCTGGGGGCGTACACCGCGTTGGGGGCGCCGGGGCCGCCCAGCCCAGGGAACGCTTCCCTGAACTTCCTCTCCCACGACCGCTCGGCGGCGATGGTCACGTCGAGCCCGCATTCGGCCAGTTGCCGCGCCAAGACCACCGCGAAGACGCCCACGCCTCGGAGGACCTTGTCGGGCCGGTACGAGAGGAAGGTGGGCTCCACGAATAGCACCTGGCCAGACAGGGGCCGCGTCTCGGGATGCCGGGCGGTCGCGGAGCCCGCGGCGGGGCCCGGATGGCTGCTGGTGGCATTGGCAGTCAAGGATGCGAGTCTAAGACCACGCCGAGCCATTCCGTCCTGGTCAGAATGACATAATATATCTTATAGGACGTGATAGGGGAGCATACCCGTCGTCCCTCATCCTGGGCCAGCGTACAACCCATCCGTGACCGCCCCCGATCACCTCCCCAACGATCCCAGCCGCGGTTGGCAGCGCCTCGCATCCCTCCGCCTGCCCGATGGTCGCAACCTCGCGTTCTGTGAGTCGGGCGATCCGGGCGGCGCGCCCGTTCTGCTCTACCACGGCCTGCCCGGATCCCGGCTGCAGCAGCACCCCGATGCAACGCTCGCCGCATCGCTCGCGCTGCGCGTCATCACGGTCGACAGGCCGGGGTGCGGCGATTCGACGTTCCAGCCCGGGCGCCGCATCGCAGATTGGCCGGCGGACGTCGCGGCCCTGCTGGATCACCTCGGGGTCGAACACTTCGCCCTCGGCGGGTGGTCCGGAGGCGGGCCCTACGTGATAGCGACCGCCGCAGCCATGCCCGGGCGCATCACGCGGGCGCTCCTCGTCTCCAGCCTGGCCCCGCTCGACGGGACGGGGCTTCTCGAGTCGATGGACGGCTGGTTCCGCACGGTGTTCGCGATGGCGCGGCACACGCCCTTTGTGCTCGACGCCATGCTCCCGGCGTGGCGGGCTGCGATCGAGCGCTCTCCCGCGGCGTTCCTCCGGGTTGTCCAGGCCGGGCTCGGCGCAGACGAGAGAGCCTTCTTTCGCGATGAGGGCCTGCGCTCGCTCTTCCTGAGGAGCATCCTCGACGGCGCGGCGCAGGGCCACCGCGGCCCCGGCCACGAACTCCGCCTCGTCACCCGAGATTGGGGAGTCGACCCGTCGTCGCTCCGCGTGCCCGTGGACATCTGGCACGGGCTGCGCGACAGCACCGTCCCCGTCGCCATGTCGCAATACCTGGCCTCCGTCATCCCGGGCGCCCGGCTCCGGCTCATCCCCGGAGAGGGCCATTTCATCGCCTTCACCCGGTGGCGCGAGGTTCTGGAGACGCTGGCCTCCCCGCTACCATCCCCCTCCCCTCCCGATCGGGCGGGCAGGTTGACATAACACCGGCCGCCCCCGGCGCCCTCCCCTCTGCGAATCGCCCCCCATGTTCGAGCGACTCTCCGAAGGCTTCTCCTCCGCGTTCCGCCGCCTCTCCGGCAAGGGCGTGATCTCCGACTCCAACATCGCCGAGGCGATGGGCGACATACGCACGGCGCTGCTCGAGGCCGACGTGCAGCTCGAGGTCGCCGAGGAGTTCGTCGCCGAGGCGCGCAAGGACGCCCTCGGACGCGACGTGACCAAGAGCCTGCAGCCCGGCCAGGAATTCATCGGCATCGTGCACGACCGGCTGGTCGCGATGATGTCGCCCCCCGCGGGGATCGAGCCGGGGATCATGCGCGTCTCGCCCGGCCCCACGGTGGTCATGCTCTGCGGCCTTCAGGGCTCGGGCAAGACCACCACCTGCGGGAAACTGGCGGCGTACCTCAAGAAGAGGGGGCGATCGGTCATGGTCGCCGCCGCGGATCTCCAGCGCCCCGCCGCCGTTGATCAGTTGCGCACCGTCGTCGAGCAGGTGCGCGACGACTCCCCCGGGTCGGCCCGGGTGATGTTCTACGGCGAGGCGGACAAGGTGGCTGCGTACGGCAAGGCGGTGGGCGTGGCCGTCGATGTCTGCCGCCGGGCCCTCGACTCCGCGCGCCGCGAGGGCGTCGACGTGCTCATCCTCGACACCGCGGGGCGGCTGCACGTCAACGACGCCCTGATGGATGAACTGCAGCATGTGCAGAGAGCCACCCAGCCTCACCACATCCTGCTTGTGCTCGACGCCATGACCGGGCAGGACGCGGTCAATTCCGCCAAGGCGTTCCATGCGCGGCTCGCGGTCGACGGCATCGTGCTCACGAAGTTCGATTCCGACACTCGCGGCGGGGCCGCCATCTCGGTGCTCCGCGTGACGGGGGCGCCGATCAGGTTCATCGGCGTCGGCGAGAGGCTCGACGCGCTGGAGGAGTTCCACCCCGAGCGCATCGCGGGCCGCATCCTGGGCATGGGCGACGTCGTCTCGCTCGTCGAGAAGGCCCGGGAGGAGGTGTCCGAGGAGGACGCCGAGAAGATGGCCGAGAAGATGGCCAAGGGCACGCTCTCGCTCGACGACTTCCTGAAGCAGATGCGCAGCCTGCGGCGGATGGGCCCGATGAAGCAGCTGCTCGGACTTCTCCCCGGCGTCGGCTCGGCGCTCAAGGACGTGCAGATCGACGACAAGCAGCTCGACAGGGTCGAGGGCATCGTCCACTCGATGACGCCGGAGGAGCGCCGCCGCACGGATCTGATCAACAACTCCCGGCGCCGCCGCATCGCCCAGGGCGCCGGGGTGGCGCAGGACGAGGTCAGCAAGCTCACCAAGCAGTTCGAGGCCGTGAGCAAGATCAGCAAGCAGATGGCCGGGATGGGCCTTTTCGGTCAGATGAAGGCGATGAAGGAGATGCAGGCGGCCGGTCAGCCGGGCGCCGGAGGCGCAGGCCCCAGCGAGGCGGACCTGGCCCGCATGATGGGCATGGGCGGGCGCAAGAGCACCCACATGACGAGCCCGAAGGCGAAGTTCAAGCAGCGGAAGAAGTGATGTCTCAGAAGAACGCCTTCACCGAGGCCCCCGGCCCGGAGAGACAATCACGCCGCACCGCCACCCACCGCCCCCCGACGTGGGCGATCATGAGCCGGAGGATGCACGGCGACTTCGGCCCCGTCGCGGCGAACTCGAGCACCGCGAACCATGATTCACCCGCGGCGGCCTCACGAGTCGATCGCGGCTGAACGATCACCGGGGCGATCGAGATCGAAGCGGGAGGCGAGCCGAGCGCCCGCTGCTCCGCCTCCTCGTCCCTGAAACTCGGCGACGGCGAACCTGGCGCAGGCGTGAACCTGCCCAGGGGCAAGAGCCGCACCGAAGACGGGTCGATCTCCAGAGGCGGCGACCTGCGCATGGTGAACTCGACGATCTCGGCCTCGGTCACGGTGGCGGGGTTGATGCCGACGCGGACGTGCGGCGGGTAGGCCTCGATGTCCGCCGTGCGCTCCTGCTGGGTGCGAGCAAGCATCTCGCCGCCGCGCGAAGCCTGCTCCTTGTGCCAAGCCCGCCAGTCGCCGCGCGAATAGCAATCGAGCGACACCGCCGCGAGGGCGAGCAGGTCCGGGGTGTCGGGCAACTCGCCCGCGTCGCGCTGCTTCGACTCCAACATCGCGCGCCAAGCCTTGACGGACCCGGGAGCAACGCCGCCATCGGCACGGTCCCTCGGCGCGTCGTCGACGAGAAGTACCCGAGCGCCGTCACCCCGATCACGCAGCATCGCGCATGTCCACGCCGCGATGACAAGCGGCACGATCAAGAGCCGCGTCGGGCGCTTCAGGACTCGCAAGAGAGCTCCCACGTGTTGAACGCTTCGTTGTACACCCAGGACGGCTCGAACGAACAGCAGATGGCTTGCATGAAGACCTCGTTGCTCGATGACCGCCGGCAACTCCACCACCCGGCCACGCCCGGTCCCGAGCCGTCGCAACAGACGCTGAGGCGCGATGTCCCTTGGCACTGCGGATCAAAGCCCTCACAGAAACGCAGCCTGCATCCGAGCAACTCTGGATCGCGCAGGTCATCGATGCCGCTCCCGCAGCGCATCATCTTGCGGACGAGCCCCGAACAGTCGCACGGCGCCGCGAGATTGCTCCGCGACGCGGTGTTCGACGCAAGAAGGCCAACGGCGAGGAGTCGGACGGTCTTCATGAATCTCCTCCATCGGACGGCCTAGATGTCTTTGCCCGCGAAGCCCTCGAACGTCCAATCCAAGGGATTCTGGCGGAGCCAGTCGCCGCCTGCTCCACCGCATCTCGCGTGCGCCGACGGGAGAGCCTCGCGCGCCATGAAAGCCCGCGCGCTGCCGTCGGCGAGCGCGGCGCGCACCCGCAAGAGATCGATCTGCCGTTCGACCGATCGACCGCTGTAGGGATCGATGGTCTTTGAATCCTGGTAGAGAGCCGCTTTCTGTGACGGGTAGGGCACGTTCGGCACGCCGACGCTTCGGAAGTGGCGCTCGTGGACTCCGTCGCGGAGAGCCTCGCATCCGAACGCAGCCCGATCCAGAACCAGCGTGATCGAGTACGCGATCCGCGCGGCACCGCTCTGAGGCGGCGTGCCGCGCCACGCGGCGAGCACCAGGGGCCAGCCTGTGCGAACGCCGAGGTGATCCATGCTGCCCTGATATTGGCCTGTCGGAGAGTAGAAGTGCGCGACGTGCGGCCTTCGGAGCGTGTCGGCGTGCAGCCACTGGTCGTCGTGATCGTTTGACCAGGCGCTGAACATGCTCGAATCATCGTGGAGCACGGCAAGAGTCGTTGACTCCGAAGCCGCGCCGCGCGCGTGTTGCAGCGCCGTAGTCGCGAGAGTCGCGAGCACCGCGATCACCGCGACCGACGCCAGCAGTTCCACGAGCGAGAACGCGCGACCCCGCATCGGCCCAATCTATCTCCAACCCCACAACGCGTCAACGCCAACGAACCTATCCCGATGAGCGACTCACGAGCGCGACATCGGGGCGATGCATGCGTATGCTGGTCAAGGAGTTAGAAAACGCGCGGACGATGTGCTTGTTATCCACATTTCATCCGTCGCCGGTCACCGCCGGCGCCGGGGGCGCTTCGGGCAGAGGCAGCGGGTCGCTCGCCTTCCCCTCCGCCCACTGCTTGTAGCGGGGCCAGAACACATCCGTGATGAGGATCCGCAGGCACGCGGCGACCGGGATCGCCACCAGCACCCCGTACACCCCGGCCAGCGACGCGGCGCCCAGGACCGCGACCAGGATCGTCGGCGTGTCCAGCCCGGTGTTCTTCCCCTGGATCACCGGAGTCAGCACGTAGTCGTCGATCGCCTGCACGCCCCAGTACGCGATGGTCGGCGCAAGCACGATGAGCCAGACCGGCGACGCGTGGGCGCTGTCCGTCTGCGACGCCCACACCATGACGATCGCTGTCGGCCAGGAGAGCAGCGCCAGATACGGCACGATGGCCAGCGCTCCGGTGATCGGCCCGATGATCAGCGGCGCCGGGACCCCGGCAACCCAGTACCCGATGGTGAACAGCACCGCCAGGATGGCGCAGATGGTCAGCCGCCCGCGGATAAAGCCGCTGATCGCACGGTCCATCTTGGCCAGAATCTCCACCGCCCGTGACCGGTGCTGCTTCGGAATGAGCGAGAACCCGGTCCGCTGCAGCGCCCCGAAGGACATCGAGCAGAAAAAGAAGAAGAACGGCACCAGGAAGAACACCGTGAAGGCCACGTACCCCGCCGTCGACAGCGCCCGCGCCCCGAACTGCAGCGCCTCGGCGCCCCGCCCCGCCAGCGCTCGCGCCACCTCCGGGCTGTGCTGCTCCAGCCAGGTCTGCAGCGCCGTCGGGGCCGACGACGCGGGCTGGGCCGGCCCCTCCCTCCTCGCCTCTGGAGGCTCGGCCGGGCCGCTCTTCGCTTCCGTCGCCGGCGCCGGGACCGACCCATCCGGCTCGGGCGCCGTCATCCCTGCCCAGTCGATCACGCGCCGGTACGCCCTGTCGGCCCGCTCTGTGAGCGACGGGAGGTCGCGCCGCACCTCCTCGACGAACGCCGCGCCCTGCACGATGCCTACACCCGTGCCGATCACCAGAGGAGCCCCGATGCCCACGAAGGCGCCGACGATGACCAGCAACGCCGCCACCGCGCGGCCGGTCGTCCGCGCAAGCCGCCTGACCACCGGCTCGAAGAGGTACGCCAGCAGCACCCCGATGAGCAGCGGCACGGTCACGATCCGCGCCACGTAGCCGAGTTGGACCAGCCCGATCGCGGCCAGCAGGAGCAGCAGGTCGCGCAGCGGCTGGATCTCCCACAGATGGAGCCGCGCCAGTTCCGACCAGTTCACCGTCGCCTGCACCGGAGGCGGCGCGCCGCCCGGGTCCTTGCGTGCCTCGCTCATGGGCTGAGCGTACCCGCCGCCCGATGAGGACGGGTTCACCGCTCGACCGCGACCGCCACGATGGTCTGGTCGTCGCCGGGCCGAGCCCCGGCCTCGTGCTCGCGCACCGCCGCCATGATCGACTCGATGGCGCACTCCGGCTCCCCCGAGCACGCCTCCAGCGAGCGCTCGATCCCCAGAACCCCGAACATCTCCGAGGGCTGCGCCAGCGCCCCCCAGCCGGCCTCGGGGACATCGTCGACCGCCGCCGGCATCCTCCAAGACGAGGGCGACCTCGCCTCGGTGATCCCGTCGGTGTAGAAGATCGCGGTCTGCCCGGGGCGCAGCGTCACCGATGCGTCCTCGTACGCCGCGTCCTCCATCACGCCCAGAGGCAGCCCCCCCGCCCCGTCGAGCCGCTGCGTCTCCCGCTCGGCGCCCCATTCCTTGATCAGCGCGGGCGGATGGCCGGCGCGCGAGTACACCAGTTCACGCGTCTCCGGGTCGTACCGGCACAGCATCGCCGTCGCGAACTGCCGCTCCAGCCCCCGGGCGCACAGCCGCTTGTTCAGCAGCCCCAGAACGTCCGAGGGCATGCACCCCGCCGACTCCGCCAAGGGCAGCGAATAGAGCATCGTGTGCAGCATCGCCGTCACCACCGCCGCCGCCGGCCCGTGGCCCGAGGCGTCCGCGATCAGCATCCCCCACCGCGGCGAATCCCGGTGCGGCATCGAGAAGAAGGTGTAATAGTCCCCGCCCGCGACGTCGTACGTGTGGTACGCCGCACGCAGCCTCACCCCGGGTATCTCGGGCATCTCCTCCGGGAGCATCGCCCGCTGGATCTGCGCGATCTCCTCGATCTCGCGCCCGATCCACTCGTTCGCCTCCCGCAGCCGCTGCGCCGTCTCGAGATGGTGGACCGCGGCTCCGATCAGCCCGGCCCGCAGCAGCAGGTCTTCCAAGTCGGTCTCGGTGAGCGAGCCCTCCTCAACATCGAAGAGGACGGCCCAATCGGTGATCTCGCCGGCCCGGTAGATCGGCGCCGCGATCAGCGACCGGAAGCGCGAAAGCAACTCCCCGGCGACCGGGTCGCCGCTGACCCGCAGGCCCCGCATCAGCACCGGGCGGCCCCCCCGCACGATCTGGCCCAGGAGCCCCCCGCTCCGCGCCGCCGCCGCGGCATCGCGACCAACCGTCGGGGGAACACGCTCGAGACCGTCGATTCCGAGCCAGCGCACGATGCGGTATTCCCCCTCGGGCAGCCCCCTCGTGCTCAGCCCGATGTACTCCGCCGCGCCGTACGCCCGGCGCATCGCGTCCACGAACAGCGCCAGAATCTCCGACTCGTCGGCTGCCTTGCCCAGCCCCGCCATCATGTCCATGAACACCGGGATGCGCGGGTTGGCGGAAAGATCAACGATCCCGTCGGCGGCGGCGTGCGCGGCCATCGAGATCTTCGCCGCCTGTCGGAGTTCGGTCTCGCTCACCCGAGGAGTCTACGCCGGGAGCGGCCGCCGAATCCGACCGGCTGGGACGGTCGGGTCGCGTCGCCCGACGCGAGGGCCGGACATCGCGCGCGGATCCCGGGAGGCCCGACCGCTCTGCGCGCGGGACAGGGCCTGAGCGCCTCCGACGCTTGTGCGCGCAAATCCGCAGGCCCGACCGGCGAGACGCCCAGCCGGGCCTGCGGCGAGATCGAGCAGGGAGGGGCTCAGCGGCGCCGACGCGGCGCAACCAGCGCGCCCGCCGCCGGGAGCAGCAGAGCCAGCGCGCCGGGCGCGGGGATGAAGGTGATGGTGATGGCGCTGCTCGAGCCCGAGCCGTAGCTGATGCTGTAGAGCGCGGGATCCAGGCCGGTGATAGATCCGAAGGTTCCGGTGAGCGTGCCGCTGTAGGTGACGATCGTGTAGGTATTCCCGTTGATGTAGGAGTTGGAGTTCGACAGCGCCAGCTGGCTCGCGTTGCCGAGCGTGAGGTTGCCGGTGATCACCGTCAGGTCTCCCGCCGCGCCGCTGATCTCCTGGCCGAGCGTGCCGTAGAGCGCCACATTTGCGGCGAGGCTGATCGTGCCGATGCTGTTGCCGGGCGCCAGAAGGCCGTAGATGGTGACGCCGTTCCCCGCCGACGGGCCGACGACCCCGTTTCCTCCGAGCGCGCCGCCGACGAGAACGTCCAGGGCGCCGGTCCCGGTGGCCGACCCGGCGGTGTTGTTGACGAGCAGCAGGCCGCCGCTGACCATCGTGCCGCCGGAGTAGTTGTTGGCATTCCCGGTGATCTGGAACGCGCCGCTGCCGGACTTCACCAGGGCGCCGACACCGGTGATCAGCCCCGCGCTGGTGAGCGTGGCAGATTGCCCGGCGAAGCCATCGACGACGATCCCGGCGTTGCCCGCAGCATTCAGGTTCAACCCCCCGAAGACCTGCGAACTGGCCGCGGAGGCGTTGCCGACGAACCGGACCGTGCCGCCGCCGGCGAGCGTGATCCTGGTCAGATCGGCGATGCGGTTCGAGAGGTTGGCGCCCGCGCTGTTGTCGAGGCGGAACTCGGCGCCGCTGCTGACGGTCAGGTTCGACAGGTTGGGCAGGCGCCCATTGCCCGCGAGCGCGAGCGTGCCCGCGGCGACCAGCGCCTGGCCGCCGAGGTCGGTGTTGTCGCCCGTGAGGGTGAGGACGCCGGCCCCGACCTTGTTCAGCCCGCTGCCCCCGGGGGCGGTCCCGCTGAACCTGCCGGAGAGCGTCACGTTGTTCCCGTTGGTGTCGAGGGGGCTGCCGCTGTTGTAGTAGGTGATGTTCTTGCTGATGACGCCGGAGGTGTTGAACTGGAGCGTGCCGCCGGCAAGAACGATGTCGCCCTGCCCGAGATTCGAATCCGAGCCGATGCTGAGGGTGCCGTTGGCGTAGACGAACGTGCGCCCGCTGTAGGAGTTGTTGCCGGAAAGCCTGGTCACGCCGGTCGTGACGGTGTTGGGATTGATCGTCAGATCGCCCGTCCCCGTGATGTCGGACGCGATGTTGATGGTGTTGCCGCTGGTCGCCACGATGTTCCCGCCGCCCGCGCCCAGGCGGACCGGTCGGGTGATGGTGACAGTGTTCGAGCCCGAGGCGGCGAAGCCGAGCGACCCGCCGGAGAGCACAACCTCGCCCCCGGTCGCCCCCAGCTGATCGTCGCGGACAAAGTTGACGGTCCCGCCGTTGACGAACAGCCCGCCCGTGAAGGTGTTCGCCGCGGAGGTGGCGTTGAGGTTCAACACCGCCGGCGAGGTCGGGGACGGCACCGCGCCGGCGTCGGCCCCCACCACCACCACGCCGTTCGTCCCCTTGATGCTGCTCCCGTTGGAGACGTTCACCGACGAGCCCAGGTGGATGTACCCGGTGTTGTCGCCGAAATCCAGCGTCGGGCCGCTGAAGGTGATGGCCCTGATCCCGCCGCCGCCGCTGATCAGCGCTCCGCTGAAGACCGTCAGCGTGCCGGTCCCGGTGAGCGTCGCGCCGCCGCTGTCGGACAGCGCGTTGACGCGCTGGGCGCCGTTGACGGCGATGGTCGCGGCGGACATGTTCACATTCCGGTTTGCGCTGGCGGCGTCGAACGTGCCCCCGGCGGCGATCTGCACCACCGAGGGGTCCTGCGTCGACGAGATGATCCGCAGGCCGCCCGCGTCGTAGGTCACGAAGTTCGTGCCCGCGTTGCCCGCGTTGGTGGGGTCCCCCGCGGCGTAGGCGACGACGCCGAAGTTCGATCCGCCCACCGGCCCGAGCGGGTCGCTGATCGTCGCGAGAGGAGATGCGAAGGTGACCGAGCCGGTGCTGCCGCTCTGGGTGAATCCGCGGAACGCGCCGCGGAGGGTGATCCCCGCGTTGTCGACCCGCGTCAGCGTGCCGAAGGACAGGATGTTGTTGGCGGCGCCCGCGGTCAGCGTGAAGGTGTTGTTCCCGGAGGCGGTGAGATCGCCGAACTTCTCGGCCAGCAGCGAGCCGGCGCCCGCGGTCCCGGCCATCGAGATGTTGCCGCCGTTCATGGCGACGGCGACATTGTCGCCGACGCGCGTGTTGTTGCTGTTGCCGGTCAGTGCCAGGGTGCCGCCGCGGCCGATCGTGAGCGATTGGGTCGCGAGCGAGCAGGTGTTGGTGAGGTTGAGCGTCGCGAGATTGGCGCCCGCCGTGCGGATCGGGGCGTTGTCGATGACCGTCGATCCGGTGTAGGTGTTCGAGTTGGTCAGCGTGAGATTCTGACCGGAAAAGAACGCGCTGTTGCGGAGAAAGAGCCCGCCCGAGCCGCTGATCTGGCCGTTGAGCGTCAGCGCGCTCCCGACCTCAAAGACCAGGTTGGAGTTGAGCACCACGTCGTTCGCCGCGACGATCGCGCCGCTGGAGCGCAGGGCGCCGCCGTTGACGGTTAGGACGTTGTTGCCCAGGGCGTTGCTCGCGCTGAGTTGCAGGCGGCCGGAGTTGAGACGCACGCCGCCGGTGAAGGAGTTGGCGAAGCCCGAGGCTGCAGTCGGGGAGAAGATGCTGACGATGCCGGTCGGCGAGCCGAGGCTGATGTCGAGCCCGCCGAAGCCGCTGATCCCGCTCGTGGCTCCCCCCAGAGTCAGAAGGCCGGTCCCCGACCCGTTGATGGTCGTCGAGCCGGAGGTGGGCGCGAGGTCAAGGCCGTAGAAGGTGCCCGCCGCCGCGCTGCCCACGGTGGCGTTGGTCGGTCCGTCAAGGGCGATGGTGGGCGCGGCGCCGGTGAGCCGCAGGAAGTTCCCCGCCTCGCTCTTGACCGTCATCGACCCAGTCGTGTACGAGCGGATGAAGATCCGGTTGACGCTCAGCGGACCGCCGAGGTTGTTGCTCGCGCTGTAGCTGTTGCCGTCAAAGTTCGTGAACCGCAGTTCGGTCGTCGGGCCGCCGGTTGGGAGCCCGCCGATCCAGTTCGCCGCCGAGAACAGGTTGGAGGTGCCGGAGTAGGGCCCGTTCCAAGTGTACACCTGTCCCTCGGCCCGGCCGGAGATGGAAAAAGCCGCCCCGCAGGCGGCCAAAACGGTGAAAGCCCGATGGTGTGCGCGCTGGTGCATGACGTGTGTCTCCTCAAAGGGGCGGTGCGCTCGTCGCCCTCCCGGCGGGACGAGCAGCCGAATCGATGGTCGAATTCAACCTAGCACGGGATGGACGAATCGCCACAGAATCTCTAAAGAAATCTTGGAGTTCCTCTGGATTGGGTTGCGTCCCCTTCCGATCGGGTCTACTTTTGAACCCGATGCCCACGCAGGTTCCATCGATGAACACCGCGGGATTCGAAGCCGCTGCGCAGACCGTGATTACCGGTTTTCGGAACGCGTTAGGAGAAATCCTGGAGTCTCTGCCCGGCCAGGTGCGTCGACCCTCCGAAATCGGCAAGGTTCTCGGACTCGACAAGGCGCTGGCCTGGAAGCTGGCCCAGTTGGTCGAAACGCCCGACCCCATGGTCGCCGGGCGACACCTCCCGGGATCGTCGGCGATGCGCATCGTGACCGAAGCGCTCCGCAGGCGCGGCGTCCGGGCCGATCTCATCGCCCGCATCGAAACCGCGGCCGACGGTGTTGAGGAACTCGTCCGCGTTCACGCCGGCGACCGCGCCTCCCTCGACATGATGCTCCAGGGCTGCGCGCCCCGCAACGCCGAGACCACCGACGCGATCGACACCGAACATCGCCGGGCGGCGTTCCGCGGCAACAGCTTCATCTGGGGCGTCCAGGCGAAGGTGAAACTCACCAGCATCTACATGCACCCCGCAGGCGCCCCCGGCATGCTCGACATCGCGGTGCTCCACGGCTTTGTCGAACTGCGGCGGCTCCGCCCCAACGTGCCGTGGCTTGTCACACGCTCCTCGTGCACCGATGGCGACGGCGTCTCACGACACCAGTTCCACCGCGAGCCGCTCGACCCCGCCAGCGACGGCCAGAGCATGCCCCTGATCACCCCGTTCTGCTCGCAGCCCCTCCCGACGTTCCGACGCATCCCCGGCGCGCCGGGCTACATGGATGAGGAGGTCGTCGGCGGCGCGGTGGGATCGACCGGCGCGCTGACGTTCTTCACCGGCGAGGTCCTTCGCGACGCCGCCCCGGTGCGCGGAGACGAGCACAACACCCACAACAACGTCGCCTCCGCGATGTGGACGCCCACCGAGCACGTCGTTCTCGACCTTGTGGTCCACGAGGACGTCTTCGGCCCGCTGCGCCCCGAGGTGAAACTCTTCGGCCAGCTCGGCTCCTCGGCCCCGTACCCTCAGCCGGGCGGTTCGAGAATCCTGCTCCCCACCGCCGAGCGGGCGCGGTTCCTCGGGCAAGGGCCGGCGTCCCTCGAGACCCGGATCGTGCCCCGCTATCCCGAGATGGCCGCCTTCATCTTCAAGCGCCTCGGCTGGGACGGCTCCAGATTCGACGTCTATCGAACGGCGATGCGCTACCCCCCCATCCCGGCAACCCTGGTGATGAGCCACGAATTGCCCGCGTGACCGCGAGCCGCAACACGCCGCAGCCAATCGCCGATTCAAGCGACCTGAAGCCCACGAGCGAAGAGCCGCTGCTCCCGCGCATCGAGCTGCTGTTCCCGCCCGTTCCGAGGCGCGAAATCCGAGGGAATGGGCGATACAGGATTCGAACCTGTGACCTCATGCGTGTCATGCATGCGCGCTAGCCAACTGCGCCAATCGCCCGCTTGGTCGCCCCTCCGGCGGTATCGGCCTCGGAGCGGCCCGGAGTATACCCGCCGCGCTCGGTTGCGGCGGTTTCCGCCCGCGTCGCCCCCCCAGGTCACCCGGTGGGGGCCCGGCCAGCCTCCCCCGGCTGCGCCGCCTCGATGAACACATCCACAATCTGCCCCGGATAAAGGCTCACTCCCGATGCGCTCAGCCGCTCGTCCGGAAGCACCTCGAAGAGCACGTCCACCACGCGGGTATCCACCAGTTCCGACGCCGCCCCGGTCAGCTGCCGCTTGGCGATCGCCAGCGGCTCGATCCACAGCATCTTCAGCGGAGTCTCGATCGGATAGGCCCCACGCACCCTGGCCATGCCCCGGGCCCCCAGCCGCAGCTGCGGCGCGTCCTCCTCGTTCACCTGCGCGCGCACGCGCAGGATCGTGAGATCGCCCAGGACCAGCGGCGGCGCCGTCCCCGACGGGCGCTGCGTCGTCTCATACTCCCCCGGCTCCACCTCGCGCTTGAGCACCACGCCGTCGATCGGCGAGCGCACCGTGAGCCGCTCGAGCCGCAGCCGCCACGAAGCGATGTCCGCGTCCATCTGCGCCACCGACGACTTCGCGACGTCGATCTCGGCGCTCCACGCCCCGGCCTTCATCAGCGCGAGCGTCGCCGTCGCCTTCGCGAGTTCGGCGTCGGCCGTGAGCGCCGCGTAGCGCTTCTGGTCGAGTTCGCTCGGCGTCGATCCGCCGTCCCGGCTCGCGTCGCTCGCGAGCCCGAACATCCGGTGCGCATCATCGGCCCGGGCCTGCGCCGCCTGCACCGCCGCCTCCAGGGGCGGGATCTCTTCGGGACGGGGCATCGCCTCCAGCTGGGCCAGCCTGGCCTTGGCCAAGGTCCGCGCGGCCTCGGCGCGGATCAGTTCCGCCTCCAGCGCCCGCGACTCGAGCCGGAACAGCGCCGCCCCCCTCTTCACCCGGTCGCCCACGCGCACGAACACTTCCTCGACCAGCCCGCTCTCCGGCGCCGAGATCTCGACGTTCCGCGTCGACGCCTCGATCAGCCCCGACGATGCGATGCCGCGCCCGAAGGGGTTCACCGAGGGCGTCCGCGCCGGGGGCGGCTTCGGCGGCTTCTCGCCCGCGGTGGCCGCGGTGTACACGCCCACCGCGGCGCCCGCCAGCGCCAGCACGAGGAACACGATGACGAACGGTCGGAGCATGTCTCGGCCCACAGGTGTCACCCGGCGCGGTTCACTTGAACACCACCGCCGGCTCTAGCCGCAGCACGCGCCGCAGGCTCAGAAGCGAACCCATCCCCACGCACACCAGCATCGCCATCAGCGCGACCACCAGCAGCTGCCACGGGAAGTGCGCCTGCAGGGGCGACCCCGGCTTGCGCGTCGACAGCGCGAACGCCCCGGTGAGCCCCACCCCGATGCCGAAACCGATCCCCCCCACCACGATCGCCTGCAGCAGCACCATCCGGATCAGCCCCCACGACGACGCCCCCATCGCCTTGAACACCGCGAAGTTCCGGATGTTCTCCAGCACGAACTGGTGGAAGATCGCCCCCACCACCACCAGGCCGACGATGAACCCGAGCAGCACCGTGAAGCCGAAGTTCATCCCGATCCCGGTCTCGCGCAGGATGTAGTCGATCGTGTTCCACGCCATCACCCTGCTCGGGAACGCGCCCAGACCGGTCATCGACGCGATCCGCCTTGCGACCTGCTCCACATCCTCGCCCTCCTTCGCCTTGACCAGGATGAAGGGCAGCCTGTCCCGCCCCACCGGCGCGAAGGACAGCGCGTTGTCGTACGTCGTGTACACCAGCGCGTTGGACTCCCAGCCGAGCTTCGCGCGGCACACGCCCACGATCACCGCCCGCCGATCGTTCAGTTTCAGGCTGTCGCCGACCCTCGCACCCCCCAGTTTCGCGCGCGACGAGTCCTCGACCAGCACCGCGTCCGGCGCCCGCAGGTCGTCGATGCTCCCCTCCAGCATCCCCCAGGGCTGACCGATCAGCGTGTTGCGGTCGATGCCGATCATCTGCACCGCCTTGAACTTCCCGTCCGCCATCTCCAGCTGCACCCGCGACGACAGGAACGGCTCCGCCCACGCCACCCCGGGCACGCTCCGAACCCGCGGCAGGCTCTTCTCGTTCAGCGGCCGAACCTCGAAGATGTACTGCGTGTTCGGGTTGCACACCCAGATGTCCGGCTGCACGACGTTCTGCAGAGGCCCCGTCGCCATCAGCATCAGCCCCAGAAAAAACGCCCCCTGCTGCGCGATGAGCAGCACCGCGAACGCGAGCCCGATCACCAGGGACAGAAACTTCGCCTTGTCCCCGAACAGCATCTTGAGCGATACGCCGAGCATCAGGACAACAAGCCTAGGCGCGCCCCATCAGCCCTCGGCCCCGACGAGGCGCTCCCGCGGCGGCCGAGCCGCCAGGGCCGTCAGATACCCGGCGAACATCAGCGTCACCGTCGGCCGGAGCCACAGGTTCGGACCGATCAGGTTCCTGCTGAACGCCAGAATCACGCAGATCCCAATGAGCATCGCCGCCACCGCCCGGCGCCCGGTCGCGAACCACTCCCACGCCGCCAGCGTTGCCACAGCCGGAGCCAGCACAACGTACGTCAGCCCCTCGGTGCGCGAGTTGAACAGCATGATGTACGCCGCCGCGACGCCGAGCACGGCCAGCGGCCCGCGGTCCCGCCCGAGCCGCTTCCACGCCAGCCAGGAGAGCCCGAGCGCCGCCAGCGAGCACACCGCCGCGACCTTGCTCATCACCGGATGAGGCGTCACGACGCCCAGCGATTCCGGGATCGCCCAGAGGCTCGAGTACAGCCCCGGAGGGGGATCGATCGCCGTCCTGAGTTTCTCGACGCACTGCGTGTACTGCCTCAACACGTACGCCGGGGGCGCCGTGAGCAGCGGGAACGCCAGCACCGCCGCGGCGCCCGCCGCCAGAGACGGGATCATCCGCCTCGGCCTCAGCGCCGCCACGATCAGCAGGAGCGCCAGCGTCAGCGGCTTGAGCGCCATCGCGAGCGACAGCCACGCCGCCGCCCGCTTCCATTGCTCCCGAGCGAGGTCGGCGCAGGCAAGAGCCATCATCGCCGAGAACGCCAGGTTCATCTGCCCGTTCCGCGCCGAGCCCAGCGCCGTGGGGATCAGCAGCAGCGTCACCAGGGGGAACGGCTCAGCCCCCGGCCGGGGCGACGCCAGCCGCGACAACCGCCACGCCGAAGACGCCAGCAGCGCGATCGACGCCGCACGCCACACCACCTCGCCCACCACCACCGGCATCCACGCGAACGGCGACCAGAGCACCGCCGCCTGCGGGAAGTACAGGAACCCGCCGATGTTCCTCAGATCCCCGTAGATATCCCCCCGCGCCCACCACTGGAGCGAGGCCTCCCGAAAGTTGTGCGCCACCGTCCTGTCAAGCCCGGTCAGCGCCGACACCGCCCCGGTCGCCACCGCGAAGACGCCCCACGCCACCCACGCCCCGCGCACGAACGCCCGATCCGCCCGCCTCAGCCTTGCATCGTCCTCCTCCGGGAGCAGTCCCGACGGCGGCCCCAGATCAGCCCGCATAGCCCGCTCCGACGGCGGCGCCCCGGGCCCGCGCCGCCCCGGCAACGCCGCGCGCTCTGAGCCTCACCGCGCTCCGCAACATCGCCAGCCCATCCCGCATTGGGCGCACGGTGCCCCCCTCGCGGTGTTCCCACACCACGCCCACCTCCGCGACCCCGCCGGGCATGGACTTGGCGATGAGCAGATGCTCGAGATCGAAGGCGAAACGGTCCTCGCGCCCCAGGTCGCACACCGCCCGAGCCACATCCTCGCGGTACAGCTTGAACCCGCACTGCGTATCCGAAAGCAGGTCGAGCCCGAGCGCCCACAGCGCCGCTCGGAAGATCGCCCCGGTCGCCCGGCGCGTCGCCCGCGCGGTCACCCGCGCGTCAGCCGCCCGGCGCGACCCCGCAATCAGCCCCGCCCCGGTCGACCGCGCCACCGCGAGCAGCCCTTCCACCTCCAGGATTCTCGTCGAATTGTCCGCGTCCATCATTAGCCGCCAGCGCCCCCGCGCCGCGGCGAGCCCCGTCCGCACCGCGGCGCCCTTGCCCCGGTTCTCCTGATGCCGCACAAGCGAGACCGGCGCTGAGGCCGCCGCGCCCGCGCTCGCGCGCACGACCTCCGCCGTGTTGTCGTCCGACCCGTCGTCCACGACGATCACCTCGGCGCTCCGCGCGAAGCACTCCAGGAACGCCTCAACGTCGGCCAGGGTTGCGCCGACCCGCGCCCCCTCGCGGAAGCACGGGATCACCACCGAGAGCTCCACGCCGGCCCGAGGTGAATGGCTCTGGCCGTTCGACACCGTGGCACTTCTCCTCGTGCAAGGGGCTCGATCAGGATACGCGCGACCAGCAGCCTCTCCTCGCGGGGGATTCATCCCGATTTCACCGAGAGCGCTGGACGGCGGGACACCCTTCCACGGACGACGGAGTCGGCGGCCCCGCGAAGGCCCAACGGCACAGCGACAACCCGATTGCCGCACTCGCCACCCTCGGAGCGACCCCAACCATGCGCGGACCACTCAGAACTGTCCTTGCAGGCATCGGCGCCTGGAAACTCGGCGGAGGGATCATCAGCACGCTCCTGGTCTTCGTCCTCTTGCTCTGGCTGCTCGGCAGGCTCTGAGAACTCCCACGCGGGGCCCACCGCCTCCCAACGCAGCCACCGCGCGGAAGATTCCCCTCGACCGGCGAGGCATTCCCTGCAGCCCCTCGTCGATCTTTGACGAAAATCTAAGTAAGCGGCAGCGAACAAGCAATCGCGGCCGAGCATAGACTGCTCGCTCCGCCCTGCCGAGTAGCCTCGTCACCACCAAGGCGCCATGCCACAGAACCTGCTGACCGAACCCGCCGCCGTCGAGCCGCACCCCTCCGCGCCCGCCCTGGAATTCGTCCGGCCCGGCCCCGTCGAACGCTCCCTCGCCCTGGTCGCGGTCATCGTCCCCTTTCTCGGCCTTCTTGCCGCGACATCGATGCTCTGGGGGCGAGGTTTCAACTGGCTCTACCTCGGCCTTCTCCTCGGCGGCTACATCCTCACCGCCGGCGGGATCACCATCGGCTACCACCGCCTCTTCACCCACCGTTCTTTCAAGACCGGTCCCCTGATCAAGGGGTTGTTGGCGATTCTTGGGTCGATGTCGATGCAAGGCCCCGTGCTCCGATGGGTCGCCACCCATCGGCTCCACCACCAGCACAGCGACGACACCTACGACCCGCACTCGCCCCACGCCCACGGCCGCGGCCTCGTCGGCATGCTCAAGGGCATCTGGCACGCGCACATCGGCTGGTTCTTCACACCTGCCCCCGCCAACATGGCCCGCTACGTCGCCGATTTCCGCGATGACCGTGTCGTCAACATCTCCAGCAAACTCTTCATCGTCTGGGTGCTGCTCGGGGTAGCCATTCCCGCCGCCATCGCCTACGCCGTCACCGGCACAGCGGAAGGCGCCCTCCTCGGATTCCTCTGGGGGGGCCTGGTCCGCATCTTCCTCGTGCATCACGTCACGTGGAGCATCAACTCCGTGTGCCACATCTGGGGCAGCCGTCCGTTCCGCTCCCACGACGAGAGCCGCAACAACGCCATTTTCGGCATCCTCGCCCTCGGCGAAGGCTGGCACAACACCCACCACGCCTTCCCCACCTCCGCCCGCCACGGCCTGCGCTGGTGGGAGATCGACCTCTCCTACTTCACCATCCGAGGGCTCGCCCTGGTCGGCCTCGCCAGCGATATCCGCATCCCATCGCGCGACCGCATCGAGGCCAAGCGCCGAGTGCCTGGCAAGACCGCCGCCGAGATCGTCGAAGCCAAGCCCGGCCTCGACGACTGACTCGTTCTTATCGCTGACCCCCGGTCTTCGCCGCCGCGGCCCCGCCGTCACCCGGCGGCGTTGTCATTTTCAACCCCACGATCGACACCAGCAAAAGCACAAGGAACCCGATCCGCGCCGCGCTCGCCGGCTCGCGCAGCACCGCCATCCCCAGCGCCGCCGCCCCCGCCGCCCCGATCCCCACCCACACCGCGTACGCCGTCCCGATCGGCAGCGTCCGCACCGCCAGCGACAGCAGGTAGAAACTCGCGGCCATCGCCCCCAGCGTCACCACGCTCGGCCACAGCCGCGTGAACCCCTCCGACCGCTTGATCCCGATCGCCCAGACCACCTCCAGCAACCCCGCCGCAACCAGCATCGCCCACGCCACGATCAGCCTCCCCCGTCCGAAGTCCCCCCGCACCCTCGGATCGCCGTCACCTCGATCTCGATCCGCATCTTCGGGTCGGCCAGCCCCGCCTGCATCATCGTCGCCGCCGGGCGGCTCGCCCCGAACGCCTCGCGCAGCGCCGCCCACGTCTGCGGGAACTCCGCCGCATCCGGCAGGATGTACGTCACCCGGACCACGTCTGCCAGCCCGCACCCCGCCTGCGCCAGCGCCCACGCGATGTTCCGCAGGCACTGCCGCGTCTGCGCCTCCACGCCCTCGGCCAGCGTCATCGAGGCGTAGTCGTACCCGGTCGTCCCCGACACGAACACCATGTCCCCCACCACCACCGCCCGCGCATAGCCGACGTCGGCCTCGAACTTCGACCCCGAAGAAATCCATTGTTTGCGGTGCATGCCCGACTCTAGCCCGCCCGGCTCGGGCCATCATCTTCCTCCACCATCGCCCTGAGCCGCTCCAGCGCCTCGTCCCACTGCCGCGAGATCCGCTCCAGCGACCGCCTCGCCTCCTCCAACGATTCCGGGCGCAGCACGAAGCACGTCTCCCGCCCGCGCCGCACCCGCCGCACCAGACCGGCGTCCGCGAGGCAGCCCAGGTGCTTCGTGATCGACTGCCGCGTCACGCCCCGCCCCCGCGTCAGCCGCGTGATCGAGAGGCCCGAGCCCTGACCGATCAACGCCAGCAGCGACAGCCGCGTCTCGTCCCCGAGCGCAGCGAACACCGCCGCCTCCCGCCGCCTCGCCCCGCGCACCGGCTTACCTCTCGCGCTCAACATAGACCTTGATGTTCCCCATCTCTTCGTCCCAGCCCTCCGAATTCATGCGGAACGCCTCGTCGCGCCGCCACGCCGGGATCCCGTCGAAGCCGGACTCGGTCACGCGCAGCAGCGTCCCCACCGCCGCCGGCTCCAGCCGAAACTCCACCAGCGTCCGCGGCTCCTTCGAATAATCCACCGCCGGATCGAGCGCGTAAGGCCGCCAACGGAACGAGAAATACTCCTCCGGGCGAAGCACCACGTCGACCATCTCCAGCACCACGTGCTCATACCCCGGGTGCGTGCTCCTTCCCTTGACCGACCGCCCGGGTTCGAACGGCCCCTCCATGTTCACCCGGAACCACGCCCCGAACTCGCGGTGATCCGTCAGCGCCCGCCACACCCGCGCCGGGGACGCCTTGATCTCAACGCTCTTCTCGATCCGGTCCGTCGCCGCGATCTGCATGTGCAGCCTCCTGGTTGCATATACTACCACCGGAGCCGCCGTCGTGCAACCAGAACGTTGCATGAAATCTGCCCCCGCCCCCGGCCCGCTCCCCATCCCGCGCCCTCACCGCCCGTTCCAGCCGTCCAGCCCGCTCGCCTGCCTCACCCACTCCTTGAACCGCCCCTCATCCAGCACATCGCCCTCGCGGATGTCCAGGTGCCGCACCGCCTCAACCTTCGATACCCCCGGCGGCATCGGCCGCAGCGACGCGCCGCGGAAGAACGTCACCTTCACGTGCTTCGTGAAGCAATGCACGCCCAGGAACCACCCGCGGCCCTCGACGCCGTACAGCGGCGAGTTCCACCGCACCGCCTTCCGCACACCCGGAGCCGCCTCCACGATCAACGCATCCAGCCGCCCCCCGACCTCGCGCTTCCAGCCCGGCATCGCCGCGATGTACGCCCCCACGGGCCCGTCTCCATCTCCCTTGGCGATCCGAGGATTGCCCCCCGCCAGCAGCGCCGGCTTCGATAAGGCGCGCACCGAAGGCGCCTTGACAGCCTTCCGCGGCGTCGCGCCTCCCGCCGCGATCGCCCCCCGCACCAGCGCCTCGAGCGCCCTCGCATCGATCTTCTCCCCCTCCCGCACATCGATCGCCCGCCTCGTGCCCCCCTCAAGGCTCGCGTTGAAGAGCCCCGACGGGTCCACGAGCGATGCCCCCTTGGCGAACGTCACCTTGACGACATCCTTGTACTTCTCGCCGGTGCAGATGATGCCGCACCGAGGATGCGACCACACGGGCGTCCCCCGCATCGAGTTCGACGGTTTCCGCCACTTCACCTCTTCGACCACCCCGCGATCGGCCCCCATCACAACCGCCCGTATCCAAGCCAGCGTCCGAGCCCGCCAATCCCCCGCCTCCTCGCCCGGAGCGCCGACAGCCCGCGACGCCGAGGCCCCGCGCAGCGCCGCCGCGGTCCCCGCCTTCCTGCTCGCCTTCCTCGCCGCAGACTTCTTCTTGGTTGGCATCGCCCCCAGAGTACGATCTCTGCATGCCGCAGATCAGCACCTTCCTGACGTTCCGCGACCAGGCCGAGCAAGCCGCCCGCTTCTACACCTCGGTCTTCCCCAACTCCCGCATCACCCGAATCACACGCTTCCCCGACCTCGGGCCCCAGACTCCCTTCAAAGGCGGCAGCGTGATGACCGCCGAGTTCACCCTCGACGGCCGCCCCTTCGTCGCCCTCAACGGGGGCCCCCAGTTCGTCTTCACCCAGGCGTTCTCCATCTCCGTCCTCTGCGAAACCCAGCAGCAGGTCGACGAGTACTGGGGCAAGTTCGTCGAGGCCGGCGCCACGCCCGTCGCCTGCGGCTGGATCACCGACCAATTCGGCGTCTCCTGGCAGATCAACCCCAGACTCCTCATCGACCTCATCACCGACCCCGACTCCGCCAAGGCCGGCAGAGCGATGCAGGCGATGATGACCATGGTCAAGATCGACAGCGAGGCGCTCAAGCGCGCAGCCGGGCAGTGAACGCGGAGAATAGCCCCCACCCCGTCGTCCGGGTCGAGACTCAGCGACGATGCCGCTGATTGAGATGCAAGGTCAAGTACCCATTAAGATCGTACTTTGGCAGGTTGGGGGCAACCACAGCCCGTCCGAGGAGATCGGTACGTTCAGCTAACTTTCATTCGTGAGCCACTGCTCGCTGTGAAGCGAAAGAAGAGCGACTGTAACGATGAGTGCCGACCGCCGCAGTCGCCACCGTTCCCTTAGTCTGGCTTGGTTGCAGGATCAGCAATCGCACACGATGCACGGACTCAGCTTTATGGCCTAAGCATTGCCTTGATCGTTGTAACAATCGTACCGATATCTGACGGGGACCACTCCTTGTAGAGCTTCTCTGCAAGAACCGGGTAAGCCTGAAGTATGCTATCTCTGACGGCCCCACCGCCAACAATTAGCGGCAGGACAGAAGTAGTCCTCGACTTGATCTCCTTACTCATCACGGCAAACATCTCTTTGGCAGGCCACTGCTTGTTCATGAATGCGGCGCTGAGCACAACGATGACAAACTTCGACTTAGCAAGACCTTTATTGATCTCTTCGGTAACGCCGTCTCCCCAGCCGATTCTCTCCTCGTCCAGCCACACGCGTATTCCTGCGCCAGTAAGGGCTTTGGCGAGTGGGTTGACGACAGCCGTCTTGTCCTCACTGGCGTGGCAGATAAACACATCGTATTCCATTCCGGTTCCTCCGCCGTCGGCGGCGTTAACGCTACCGAGAAGTATATCCAAGCGTCTGCGCATTGCAAGATATCGATTGTCATTCTCACCTCTCACCTGCTTCAAGAAGGCGAGCTTGCCTCGGATCACTCGCTCGTAGATGCGATCCGAAGCGTGCGTTGGTCGGTGCTTGGAGTCGTACTTCTTAAGAAACTCAGCCTGTGCAGCATCATACCCGTGTTTTTCCCAAGCGTGGAGCATAGCACGGATCTGGCTGACGAAGGCACGCCGAACATTCGGCCGACGATTGACAACAAGGCCCGTCACCTCTTGCCTGGTCAGCCTGTGCTGGAGACGAACCTTCTCTGGATTGACTTGGAATCCATTAGACTGAACCACGTGTTGCAGTGCAGCACCTACGGTCGCCTTCGTACCTTCGCCGATCAGAGTCGCTAGTTCTACTGGAAAGTCCTTCTTGTTCGTCGAGAAAGTGATGTCATCTGCGTATCGGGTGTACTTGCACCCATGATACTCAGCGAGGCGGCGCAATTCTCCATCGAGGCGAGCGCACACCATGTTTGATATCACAGGCGATGTAGGCGCGCCCTGAGGGAGGATCTTCTTGTGGCAGCACAGCTGGGCAATGGCCGTGGCCGCTCGCTCGCCAACGTGGTAGGGCTTGCCCATCAACATGCCTCTTACGCGCCCAAAATTGATCGTGGGAAAGAAATCCTTGAGGTCAGCATTGAATACCCAGCGACATCGTGTGTGTGCCGACGCGTTGGTGACGATGCTCTTGCCCGGCGTGAAACCATGCACGGGCGAGCGTCGCTGAGCCACGAGCACGAGGGCGTACGCGAGCTTACGCTGAAGAATCTTGTGAGTAGTCCGAGGTGCGTCGATTGTCCGCGTCGCGCCACTTCGTTTCCTAATAGACCAGGTGCTATACCGCGTTTCTTCTGGCTTGCGCCAGATGGCGTAGGTCAGCTGAGTCTCGCGGACCTCAAGGAGATCGGCTACATCGGCGACTGATTGGAGCGCCCGAAACGCGGCCTTGATATCGGCGTCCGACTCGGCAAGCGTGGCCGATAGCGGTGGTGGTTTGGAAGGAGGTGCGTCGCTCATTGTCGCTATTCGCGGCGCAGGCCACGTACATGTACATTGGCCCGTAGTCGATGCACCGCGCGCGGGCGCATAAGGCGTAAACGACCTGCAAAGTGCCGCCGGAACGGCGGCATGGGGTTCAATCGCTAACGACGCAACTCCTTCCAAAACACTCCACAAAGCGTCTGTAGTGAGAGTAGCAGGTTACTGTTTCAAACACCGATGGCCCCAGCACTTGTCGAGGCCATCAGGGTCTGCAAAGTCGGGGTGACAGTACACCAATAGAACTTTTCTTGGAGGGCGTTAGGGTCTGGGAGCTGCGAATATGCCGTTTGCTGAGCGGAAACGCGGTTTCGGCGGAATGAGTGAACGCCGGCAAGATCGACAGGCACCGACGCTGTACGTCACGGCGACTGACCCGTCTATCGACATTGCCGGCCTGAGCGAAACTGCTCGTGGGGGGTAGAGGGTGACGTTTGGAGCGAGAGAGGGGGCGCGTCTCCCGCTTCATCAACCCGGTTGCCTTGCCTCCAGAATGCGAGAGCACGGCACGGCGAGAGCCGCCCCGAGAACCGGAGCTACGAGGTAGATCCAAAGCGTGTCAACGTTCCCCGACACGGCGGCGGGGGCGAGCGAACGGGCGGGGTTCATCGACGCTCCGCAGATAGGGCCGGCGAACATGGCTTCAAGGCCGACCACTCCGCCGATTGCGATCCCGGCCATGATGCCCTTCTCCTTCGGTCCGGACGATACGGACAGGATCACGAGCATCAAAATGAACGTCAACACGACTTCAAGGATCAGTGATTGCCACACTGATCCCGCCGGGAGCGTCGTCCCGAGCGTGTCATTTGCCGGGAAGAGCACGCGAAGCAATGCGGACGCCGCGAACGCCCCCACCACCTGGGCGAGAACGTACCTG